>DATDNP010000051.1:0-2445 GCA_036518215.1 Candidatus Limnocylindria bacterium | reverse complement strand
GGAGGACATCCGCGCGCGGCTGACGGACCGCTGGTTCTTCCTCGCCGCGCCATCCATGGTCTTCGCGCCGATGCTCGCGAGCTACGCGGTGATGCCGTTCGCGCCGGGCGTGCAGGGCGCCGACCTCAACATCGGGCTCCTCTACCTCACGACGCTGGGCTCGATGACCGTCCTCGGCGTCGTCATCGCCGGGTGGGCGTCGAACAACAAGTACTCCCTCATCGGCGGCCTCCGTTCGGCGGGGCAGCTCATCTCGTACGAGGTGCCGCAGATCCTGTCGCTCGTGACCGTCGTGCTCGTCGTCGGCTCGCTCTCGATGTCGCGCATCGTCGACGCGCAACCGGGCTTCCTCATCAACCTCATCGTCCTGCCGCTCGCCTTCGTCACGTACTTCATCGCCGGGCTCGCCGAGACGAACCGCAACCCGTTCGACCTCCCCGAGGC
The DNA here is from genome assembly GCA_036518215.1 of Candidatus Limnocylindria bacterium. Taxonomy (GTDB): domain Bacteria; phylum Chloroflexota; class Limnocylindria; order P2-11E; family P2-11E; genus CF-39. Next base: position 2,001 of record DATDNP010000051.1, on the reverse strand, counting down.
GGAGTCGGAGCTCGTCGCGGGGTTCCTCACCGAGTACTCGGGCATGCGCTGGGGGCTCTTCTTCGTCGCCGAGTACGGCGAGGTGACCGTCGTGTCGGCGATCGTCAAGACGCTCTGGTTCGGCGGATGGCACGGGCCCCTCACCGATATCCATCCCGTCCTCGGCCCGGCGCTCGGCGTGATCTGGTTCACCCTCAAGACGTACTTCTTCGTCCTCGTCTTCATGTGGATCCGCGCGACGCTGCCGCGCTTCCGCATCGATCAGCTCATGGCCTTCTGCTGGAAGTTCCTCATCCCGGTGACGCTCACGAACCTGACCGTGACGGCGATCCTCCTGCTCGCCGTGCCGACGTCGCTCGTCCCGGTCGCGATCGCGAACTGGGTGCTCCTCGCGTTCACGATCCTCGCGATCCCGTACTTCCAGCGGCGGCGCCTCGCAGCGCTGCGGCAGCGTCTGGCTTCGCGTCGCGAGCCCGCGCTCGCGGGTCAGCGCTAGATGTCGTTCGACATCGTCGAATGGGTCGTGTTCGCGCTGCTCGTCGTCGGCATCGTCGCCGGCTCGCTCGGCGTCGTCCTGCTCAATCGCATCACCGGCGCCGCGCTCTTCATGGCGTTCACGTTCCTCTGCATGGCCGGCATGTTCCTGCTCCTCGGTGCGGAGACGATCGCGGCCTTCCAGGTGCTCATCTACGTCGGCGCCATCACGGTCCTCATCCTCTACGGCGTGATGTTCACGCCCCAGCAGGAGCGGCCGTACGCGCTCTTCTTCCAGATCCAATGGCCGTGGGCCGCGCTGTTCGTCGTCCCGATCGGCGCCTTCGTCGCGCTGTTCGCGTTCTCGTTCCGCGACAGCGGGAACGCGAGCGCGGGCGGGAGCGACCTCGTGCCGCTCGCGACGAGCGTGTTCCGGGATTTCGGCTTCCCGTTCGAGGTCGCGTCGGTGCTGCTCCTCGCGGCGATGGTCGGCGCGATCGTGCTGGTGAAGAGGGATGACGAGTGATCGAGCGAGGAGCGGCTCTGCCGCGACGAGCGAGTCCACCGGCCTTGAGCGTGTTTCGGGCCGTCAGGCCCGAGATCGGGAATGACGAATGAGCGCCATACCGCTCGGCGCGTTCATCGCGCTCTCGTCGGTGCTCTTCTTCGTCGGCGTCGCCGGGGTGCTCGTGCGGCGGAACGCGGTCGTGATCCTCATGTGCGTCGAGCTCATGCTGAACGCGACGAACCTGGCGCTCGTCGCGTTCTCGCGCCGGGCCGGACTCCCTGACGAGCGTGGGAGCGTCTTCGTCGTGTTCATCTTCGTCATCGCCGCCGCCGAGGTCGCGGTCGGCCTCGCGATCGTGCTCTCCGCCTATCGCAACCGTCCGACCGTCGACGTCGACCAGATCCACGAGATGAAGGGTTAGGCGGGGCATGATCCAGTACGTCTGGCTCGTGCCCGCGTTCCCGCTCGTAGCGTTCCTCGTGAACGGGCTCTTCGGCCGGCGCTGGCTGCATCACGCCACGGGCTGGATCGCGTCGCTCGCGCTCGCGGGCTCGGCCGTCGTCGCCGTCGGTGTCTTCCTCCAGCTCCTCAGCGGCGCTCCGCGGACGACCGTGACGCTGTACCAGTGGATCGGCGTCGGCGACTTCAAGGTGAACATCGCCGCGCTCGTCGACCCGCTGTCGAGCGTGATGATGCTCGTCGTCACGATCGTCGGGACGCTCATCTTCATCTACGCCAACGGGTACATGGAGCACGACCACGGGTTCCACCGGTTCTTCACGTGGTTCCCGCTCTTCGCGTTCGCGATGCTCATCCTCGTCATGGCCGACAACTACCTCCTCATGTTCGTGGGGTGGGAGGGCGTCGGTCTGTGCTCGTACCTCCTCATCGGCTTCTGGTTCGACAAGCCCGCGCCGCAGGCCGCCGCCAACAAGGCCTTCTGGATGAACCGCATCGGCGACTGGGGCTACACGATCGGCATGATCACGACGTTCCTCGTCTTCGGGTCGATGACGTTC
>DATDNP010000050.1:0-12623 GCA_036518215.1 Candidatus Limnocylindria bacterium | reverse complement strand
CGGCGCGCGCTCCGGACCGCACGGCGGCCTCCGCCTCGGACGGCGCGGACTCGGTCGCCTCGGCGAGCTCCTCGGTGAGCGGTGCGAAGGGATCTTCGTCACGCAGCTTCGCGCGGACGTAGATGAGGACGAGGCGCAGCGTCGCGGCGAACGGCACCGCGAGCACGACGCCGAGGAGACCGAAGACGACGCCGCCGGACAGCAGCGCGAAGATGACGATGACGGGGTGCAGCCGCACGACCCGGCCGATGACGTTCGGGATGACGAGGTAGTCCTCGGTGTGGCGCAGCACGGTGTACATGACCGCGACGACCCCGACGTACGCGAGCTGCGACCAGCCGAACGGATTGGGATGTCCCAGCGCGACGAGGCTGGCCATCACGCCCGCGGTGATGGGTCCGACGAACGGGATCGTCTCGAGGAGGCCGGTCAGGATGCCCAGGAGCACGCTGTACGGGACCGTGAGGATGGTGAGACCGATCGTCGTCACGGTCGCCATGAGCGCGACGAGGATGAGCTGGCCGCGGATGTAGCGGCCGAGCATCACGTTCGTATCGCGGAGCACGTGAAGGATCTCGACGCGGTGCTGACGCGGAAGATTGCCGCGGACGAACTCGAAGAGCCGCGGCGAATCGCGCAGCACGAAGAACGTCGCGATGAAGAAGAGCAGCAGATCGACGAAGAAGTGACCCGCGCCGACGACGAAGGGCAGCGCGTTGCGCTGCGCCATCGCCGCGAGCTGGCGCTCGATGTCCGCGACGTTCGGTCCGATGAGCGCGTCGTCGAGGTCGCCGAGGCCGAGCTGGTCGAAGGTGTCGGAGACGGTCTGACGCGCGTTCTGGAAGAGGACCGGCCACTCCGACTGGAACTCCCGAGTATTGTCGACGATCCGCGGGATGAGGAGCCGACTGCCACCAAAAATGACAACGAGCAGGCCCGCGAAGACGATGAGGGAGGCCCATGTCCGCGAGATCCCGACACGTCGCTCGATCGCTCCCACAACTGGTAGCAGTACGTAGCCCAGGATCACCGCCCAGACGAAGGGCTGAACGATGTCGCCGGCTCGCCACAGGAAGACCCCCGCAGCCAATGCGAAACCGAGGATCACGAGGCGTTTTGTGGTCGGACTCCAGCGAGCTCTCATCCCGGTTGCGATTATCGGCGCGAATGTGCGCCGATGCGAGAGAACGCGCACAAGCGGTAGCGCATTGCGACAAGAATACGCAGTTCCTGCAGTAAGGATACACTAGCGCAGTTACCGCAATTGGTCGCAGCAGACGGGCAGGGGCGGGTTCGGGTAGAATATGAGGCACGAAGATGCTGCTTTTCATTCCTAGTTTTTCCCACTTTCGTGAACGCATGTTTCACGAGTGACAGAGGCAAGGAATGAGGGTTCTCGTGGTGAGTAATCAGAAGGGCGGAGTGGGGAAGACGACGACGGCAATCAGCCTCGGCGCGGCTCTTGTCGAGCGCGGCCAGCGCGTCCTCATCGTCGATCTCGATCCCCAGGCGAACGCCACGAGCGGCCTCGGCGCGCCGAAGGATGCGAACGTCTACGGCCTGCTGCTCAAGGAGCGTCCGATCAAAGATTCGATCGTCCACACTGAGATCCCGAACCTCGACCTCATCCCGTCCGGTCCGGACATGGCCGGTGCGGAGGTCGAGCTGGTTCCGCTCATGGCCCGCGAGTACCGGCTGCGTGAGGCTCTGCGAAGCGCAGCGGCCGAGTACGACACCGTCATCGTCGATTGCCCGCCGTCGCTGGGGCTGCTGACCGTGAACGCACTCGCCGCAGGGGATGGGGTGGTGGTTCCCGTCCAGTGCGAGTACTACGCGCTCGAGGGTCTCGCCCAGCTCCTCCAGACGATCGATGCCGTCCGTCAGCGTCTGAACGAGAAGCTCGAGGTGCTCGCGATCGTCCTGACCATGGAGGATCGCCGGAACCGCCTTTCCATGCAGGTGACCGATGAGGTCCGCCGGCATTTCCCGACCCTCGTCGCCCGTACGCGGATCCCGCGAACGGTCCGCCTCGCCGAGGCACCGAGCCACGGCAAGCCCATCTCGGTCTATGACCGCGAGTCGCGCGGCGCGCAGGCGTACGACGAGCTCGCCGGCGAGATCCTCGCGCGGCTGAAGTCGCGCGAGCCGATCGCGCTTGCGGGGTCGGCCTAGTGGCGCGGACCGGCCTCGGACGTGGCCTGGACGTCCTCCTTGGCGGTCAGCAGGGGACGGCGACGAATCTCGCGCCAGCCGCGGGCACGAGCGAGATCCCGCTCGAGAAGGTCGCGCCGAATCCGCAGCAGCCGCGCATCCAGTTCGACCCCGAATCGATCAATGAGCTCGCCGCGTCGATCCGGCGGCACGGTGTTTTGCAACCAATAGTGGTCTCTCGGGCCGGTGACGGGTACGAGCTCGTCGCCGGGCATCGGCGGGTCCTCGCCGCTCGCGCCGCAGGCAAGACGACGATCCCCGCGGTCGTGCGCGAGGACGTCCGGGACCGGCTCGAGCTCGCCCTTGTCGAGAACCTCCAGCGCGCCGACCTGAACGCGATCGAAACGGCGCGCGCGTACAAGCTCCTCATGGAGACGTACGACCTCACGCAGGAGCAACTGGCCGACCGGGTGGGGAAGTCGCGCTCGCACGTCGCGAACATGCTGCGCACCCTCACCGCTCCGCAACCACTTCAGGACGCGGTCATGGAGGGCAAGATCAGCGAGGGGCACCTGCGGGCGCTCCTCCCGCTACCTCTTTCGGATGCGCTTACCGCGCTCGGGCAGATCGTCGCGCGCGAGCTCTCGGTCCGCGACGCGGAGGCGCTCGTGCGCAAGATGGTGCGCGCCCCGAGACGGGGCCACGGTCGCGGGCGAACGCTCCGCGCGGATCCCGACCTCGCGGAGGTGACGAACGAGCTGCGTGCCGCGTTGGGCACGAAGGTGGAGATCCAGCGTCGTCGCCGTGGCGGTCGTATCGAGATCGAGTTCTATTCGAATGAAGACTTCGAGCGGCTCTACGAGCTGCTCGTCCGCGCCGGAAAGGCATAAGGAGAGCACGTGGCCGTCAGGAAAGAGGACGCGGTGAAGACCAGCGGCAACGGTCAGAAGCCGCCGAGCTCGTACAGCGCGAAGGACATCCAGGTCCTCGAGGGACTCGAGGCTGTCCGCCGCCGCCCCGGCATGTACATCGGCACGACCGACCTGCGTGGTCTCCACCATCTCATCCGCGAGGTGCTCGACAACTCGATCGACGAGGCGATGAACGGCACGTGCGAGCGCATCGACGTGTGGATCGGGAAGGACAACAGCATCACGGTCGCGGACAACGGCCGCGGTATCCCCACCGACAAGCAGCAGCAGACCGGGAAGTCCGCGCTCGAGGTCGTTCACACGATCCTCCACGCCGGCGGCAAGTTCGGCGGCGCGGGATACAAGGTGTCCGGCGGTCTCCACGGCGTGGGCGTGTCCGTCGTGAACGCGCTCTCGAGCGAGCTCGTCGTCGAGGTGCACCGCGACGGCAAGGTCTGGACGCAGTCCTACGAGCGCGGCAAGCCGATGGGCGCGGTGAAGACGATCGCGAAGGCGACGTTGCCGCTCCCGCCGATCGTGCCGTGGAAGGAGCGCGACAAGCTCACGGGCACGGTGACGCGCTTCTACCCGGATCCGCAGATGTTCCCGGTCATCGAGTGGGACGCTTCCATCCCCGAGCAGTGGATGCGCGAGACCGCCTACCTCAACAAGGGTCTGTTCCTGTCGCTCCACGACGAGCGCGACGGACACGAGGCGAGCTACTACTTCGACGGCGGCATCGTCTCGTTCGTCCGCCACCTGAATCGGGCGCACAACGCGCTCCACACCAAGCCCGTGTACGTCGAGAAGACACACGAGAACGGCACGGTCGTCGAGGTTTCCTTCCAGTACAACGACGGCTTCGCCGAGAAGGTCTACACGTTCGCGAACAACATCAACACCATCGATGGCGGCGCGCATCTCACCGGGTTCCGCACCGCCCTCACGCGAACGATCAACTTCTACGCGCGCAAGAACGGGCAGCTGAAGGAATCCGACCCGAACCTCACGTCTGACGACACGCGTGAAGGTCTGACCGCCGTCGTCAGCGTGAAGATCCGCGAGCCGCAGTTCGAAGGACAGACGAAGACGCGCCTCGGCAATGCCGAGGTCGCCGGTCAGGTCGCCGCCGACGTGAACGACGCGCTCGGCGCGTACCTCGAGGAGAACCCGAGCGACGCGAAGCGCATCGTCGAGAAGTGCCTCAACGCGTTCCGCGCACGTGAGGCGGCGCGCAAGGCCCGCGACGTCATCCGGAAGGGCGCGCTCGACGGCTTCTCGCTCCCCGGCAAGCTCGCGGACTGCTCCGAGCGCGACCCGGAGAAAAGCGAGCTCGTGATCGTCGAGGGCGTGTCGGCAGGCGGCAACGCGAAGGCGGGCCGTGACCGCCGCATCCAGGCGATCCTGCCGCTCCGCGGCAAGATCCTGAACGTCGAGAAGGCGCGCGCCGACAAGATGCTCGGGAACGAGGAGATCAAGGCCCTCATCACCGCGCTCGGCACCGGCATCGGCGACTTCTTCGACGTGAAGAAGCTCCGGTACGGCAAGACGATCCTGCTCGCCGACGCCGACGTCGACGGCGCGCACATCCGGACGCTCCTGCTCACGCTGCTCTACCGTCACTTCCGTCCGCTCGTCGAGGACGGCCGCGTGTTCATCGGGCAGCCGCCGCTCTACCGGCTCCAGCTCGGGAAGGAAGTCCGCTGGGCGTACTCCGACCAGCAGCGCGACAAGGCGATCAAGGAGCTGAAGGCGCTCGCGAAGGCGAAGCGCGAGGACCGCAAGCCAAAGGCCGAGGATGGCGAGAAGGCCGCTCCGGCGAAGGGTCGGCGCCGTGCGGCGGCCGCCGAGGCCGCTCCGGCAGAGGGCGACGCCCCGGCCAACAGCGACGAGGGCGCGGACGACGGCAAGGGCGGTCGCGAGCCGGCGATCTCGCGTTACAAGGGTCTCGCCGAGATGAACGCCGAGCAGCTGTGGGACACGACGCTCAACCCGCTCACGCGAACGCTGAAGCGCGTGACGCTCGAGGATGCCGAGCAGGCCGACCTCGCGTTCGAGGAGCTCATGGGCAACGAGGTCGAGGGCCGCAAGAAGTGGATCATGGCGAACGCACACAAGGCGGAGCTCGACATCTAGGTGGCACGACTTTCGGATCTCGGCATCGACTTCGATCACTGGTGCTTCGCGTGCGGGCGCGCGAACCCGATCGGTCTGCACCTCGACTACGACGTCAGCCGCGGGCGCGCCGAGACGCGCTTCGTGCCGCGCCGCGAGCACACCGGATACGACGGGCTCGTGCACGGCGGGATCGTCACGGCGCTGCTCGACGAGACGATGGGGTGGGCGATCTTCCATCAGGGCATCTGGGGCGTCACCGCGCGTATCGCCGTCGTGTTCCGGCAGCCCGTCACCGTCGACAGCGAGCTGCGCATCACCGGCGCCGTGACGAAGGAGACCCGGCGGGCGATCGAGACGCACGGCGAGGTGCGGGGGCCGGCCGGCGAGCTGCTCGCGGAGGCGGACGCGACGTTCCTCGTGATGCCGGAAGAGCGCCGCAAGGAGCTCGAACGGCGCTACTCGCGCATCGATGAAGCATTCGCGAAGGTCCGCGCGGCGGTCGAGAAAGAGGAGACACGAGCGTGATCGAACAGCCTGGTGACGAGCGCGTGACGAACGCCGAGCTCGAGGACGAGATGCGCAAGGCGTACCTCGACTACTCGATGAGCGTCATCGTGGCGCGCGCGCTGCCCGACGTCCGCGACGGTCTCAAGCCCGTGCAGCGGCGGATCCTGTGGGCGATGCACAACGAGATGGGTCTGCGGCCGGGTTCGCGGTACAGCAAGTCGGCCGCGATCGTCGGCGAGGTGATGGGGAAGTACCACCCGCACGGCGATGCGCCGATCTACGACGCGCTCGTCCGTCTCGCGCAGGACTTCGCCGCACGCTACCCGCTCATCCAGGGGCAGGGGAACTTCGGTTGCTTCACGGGCGACACGAAGGTCGAGATGTACCAGGGTGAGCCGAAGACGCTCGCCGAGCTCGTCGACATGGCGCACAAGGGCCTTCGCGCGGAGGTCTTCACCCTCGATGCGCACCGCAACGTGCGCATCAAGCCGATGCGCGCGCCGCGCCTCGTCCGGCGGAACGATCCGATCGTGAAGGTGACGCTCGAGTCGGGCGCCGAGATCCTCTGCACGCCCGACCACCGCTTCATGCTCCGCGACGGCACGTATCGCGAGGCCGAGCGGCTGAAGGCGAAGGACGCGCTCATGCCCTTCGCGCGCACCGCGATCCCCGAGCGCCTGCACCGCACGGGCGCGTTCCCCATCCCGGCGAGCCTGACCCAGAAGGTCGCGTCGGTCGAACCGGCAGGGCGCGCGGACGTGTACGACCTCACCGTCGACGTCACGCAGAACTTCGCCCTCAACGCGGGCGTCTTCGTCCACAACTCCATCGACGACGATCCGCCCGGCGCGCCGCGCTACACGGAGGCGCGGCCCGCGTCGATCAGCGCGGAGATGCTCGCGGACATCGACAAGAACACCGTCGACTTCGTCCCGAACTACGACAACCGCCACCAGCAGCCCGCCGTCCTGCCGGCGCGCCTGCCGAACCTCCTCGCGAACGGCTCCGCCGGCATCGCCGTCGGCATGGCGACGAACATCCCGCCGCACAACCTGCGCGAGGTCGTCGCCGCGGAGAAGCGCCTCATCGACGATCCCGACCTCACCACCGACGACCTCTGCGACACGGTCCTCGGTCCCGATTTCCCGGGTGGCGCGCTCATCTACCGGTTCGAGGAGGAGAAGAACGTCGAGACCGGGAAGGCCGGGCGCGTCGACGGCATCCGCCGCGCGTACGCCAGCGGCCGCGGGCGCATCGTCATGCGTGCGAAGGTCCACCGCGAGGAGCTCCGCGGCAATCGCGAGGCGATCATCGTCACCGAGCTGCCGTACGCGGTGAACAAGGCCTCCCTCATCGAGAAGATCGCCGAGCTCGTGCAGGCGAAGCGCCTCTCGGGCATCAGCGACCTGCGCGACGAGAGCGACCGCGAGGGCATGCGCGTCGTGATCGAGATCAAGCGGGACGACACGTTCGAGCGCGTCCTGAACAGCCTCTACAAGCACACCGCGATGCAGTCGGCGTTCAACCTCAACATGCTCGCCCTCGTCGGCCAGGAGCCGAAGACGCTGTCGCTCAAGGACGTGCTCCAGTACCACATCGATTACCGCAAGGAGGTCATCCGGCGGCGGACGGAGTACGACCTGGCGCGGGCGAAGGAGCGCGCGCACATCCTCGAGGGCCTCAAGATCGCCCACGCGAACCTCGACGCGATCATCAAGCTCATCCGGGCCCACCGCGGTCAGGAGGCGCTTCTCATCGAGAAGATGCGCGAGCAGTTCAAGCTCACCGAGGTCCAGGCGAAGGCGATCCTCGACATGCAGCTGCGGCGCCTCTCCGCACTCGAGAAGGAGAAGCTCGACGCCGAGTACGAGGAGACGATCAAGCTCATCAACGAGCTCGAGTCGATCCTCGGCTCGCCGCGGAAGATCCTCGCGCTCATCAAGGCCGACCTCGATCAGCTCGTCGAGAAGTTCGGCGACGAGCGCCGGACCGAGATCGTGAACGACCTCCCCGGCCAGTTCACCGACGAGCAGCTCGTGGCCGACGAGGACGTGGTGATCACGCTCTCGAGCCGCAACTACGCGAAGCGCATGCCGCTCTCGACGTACCGGCAGCAGCACCGCGGCGGCCGCGGCGTGATCGGGATGCAGACCCGCGAGGAGGACGACGTCGAGCATCTCGTCGTCGCCCGCAGCCACGATCGCCTGTATGTCTTCACCGATCGCGGCCGTGTGTTCGCGCTGAAGGTCTACGAGGTGCCGGACGCGAGCCGCACCGCGAAGGGGACGCCGATCCAGAACATCCTCGAGGCGATGCAGCAGGGCGAGCGCGTGTCGGCGCTCGTCGCCCTCCGCGACGGCTCGACAGCGGAGTTCCTCGTGATGGCGACGCGCAAGGGCTTCGTGAAGAAGACCTCGCTCAAGGAGTACGCCAGCGTCCGTCGCGCCGGCCTCATCGCGATCGCGCTCCGCAAGGGGGACGAGCTCGCGTGGGTCGCGCCGTGCGGGAAGGACGACCGCATCCTGCTCGCGACGAAGAAGGGCAAGGGCATCACGTTCAAGGCGTCCGACGCGCGACCGATGGGCCGCCAGACCCAGGGCGTCACCGGCATCCGTCTCGGCAAGGGCGACGAGGTCGTCGGGATGGGCATCGTCCGTCCGCGCACCGAGGTGCTCTCGGTGACCGAGAACGGCTACGGCAAGCGCACAGCCGTTGACGAGTTCCCGACGCAGGGACGCGGTGGCCAGGGCGTGATCCTCGCGTCGCTCGGCGGGAAGACCGGGGACGTCGCCGCGGTGCAGATCGTCGACGAGGGCAGCGAGGAGATCCTCCTCATCAGCTCGAATGGGGTCGTCATCCGCACCCCGCTCGAGCAGATCCGCGTCCTCGGCCGCCCGACGATGGGCGTGAAGGTCATGACCGTCGGCGACGCGAAGATCGCCTCGATCGCGACGTTCACCCAGACGCGGCCGACACAGACACAGCTCCCCGTCCGCTAGCGCGGGCCGGGGATGTCTGACAGGCAAACGACGACAGCCGCGTCCGCGGACCGTACGTTCTTGCGCGGAGTGGCGGCTGCGGCCGTACCGCTCCCAAGCGAGCGGCCGTTGTGTTGAGCGCGTGCGGACGGCTATGGTCCGCACAACTCGCGCGCGTCCCGCGAGGGGCGTGAGACCGGCGACGAGGGAAGGGCACGGAGTGATCACGCTCGACGACGTCAGCAAGCGGTACCCGAACGGCACGTTCGCGCTGCGCGACGTCGACCTGCAGATCGATCCCGGCGACTTCGTCTTCCTCGTCGGCTCCTCCGGCGCCGGAAAGTCGACCCTCATCCGCCTCCTCATCCGCGAGGAGGTCGCCACCACCGGGCGCGTCGTCGTGGACGGCGAGGACGTCGGTCGCATGTCGCGCGGCCGCGTGCCGAAGCTCCGGCGCAAGGTCGGGGTCGTCTTCCAGGACTTCAAGCTGCTGCCGACGAAGACGGTGGCCGAGAATGTCGCGTTCGCGCTCCTCGTCACCGGACACGCGGGCCGTCTGGTGCGCGAGGAGACCGAGCGCGTGCTCACGCTCGTCGGCCTCGCGAATCGCCGCGAGCACTTCCCGAACCAGCTGTCGGGCGGCGAACAGCAGCGGACGGCGATCGCGCGCGCGCTCGTGAACCGGCCGCAGATCCTCATCGCCGACGAGCCGACCGGGAACCTCGACCCCGTCACCAGCTGGGAGATCATCAAGCTCCTCACGCGCGTGAACGAGCTCGGCACGACGCTCGTCATGGCGACGCACAACGCCGAGATCGTGAACGCCCTTCGCCGGCGGGTGATCCACCTCGACCACGGGCGCGTCGTGCGCGACGAGCGCGAGGGGCAGTACGCCGCATGAGGCGCATCGGGTACGTGATGTCGGCGGCCGCGCAGGGATTCATGCGGAATCCGGCGATGAGCATCGCTTCCACGCTCACGGTCACGCTCATGCTCACGCTCTTCGCGTTCTTCATGACGACGGACCGGGGTCTCCAGGCCGCGGCCGCCGTCCTCGAGGGCAAGGTCGAGCTGGCCCTGTACATCGACGACAACGCGAAGGTCTCCGACGTGCTCGCGCTCAAGGCGCGCATCGAGTCGGATCCCGCCGTCGCGCGCGTGGACTACATCACGAAGGACCTGGCGCTCCAGCGCCTTCAGGAGATCGCGGCGCACCGTCCTGACTTCACGCTCGCCGACATCGGGTCGAACCCGCTGCCCGCGTCGCTCGAGATCAAGATGGCCGACGCGCAGCAGGCGAAGCGTCTCGCGAACGACCTTCGCGCCGAGGTCGGCAAGGGCGTCGTGTACGACGTCGTCGACAATCCGCAGGTCGTCGATCAGCTGCTCACGATCACGCGATTCCTCTCGGTCGGCGGCATCGCGATCCTCGTCATGATGCTGTTCGTCGCGCTCTTCGTGATCGTGAACACGATCCGCATCGCCGTCCACGCGCGCCGCGATGAGATCGAGATCATGAAGCTCGTCGGCGCGTCGGACTGGTTCGTCCGGTGGCCGTTCATCCTCGAAGGCATGCTCGTCGGGGCGCTCGGCGCGGTCGTGTCGCTCGCGATCCTCTTCGCGGCTGCGGGTCCGGTCACGAGCGTGATGATGGATTTCCTCGACGTGCTCCCCGTGAGCTTCGGCCGTGACTTCGCCATGCAGCTCGTCCTGAGCGTCTTCGGTGTCGCGCTCCTCGTGGGCGCCGGCGGGGCGACGCTCTCCGTCCGCGCGCACCTGGCGAAGTGAGGGCGCCTGCCCGGATGGGCAGGACCTTGACCCGCGTGCGCGCGCGGTGGGACCATTCCGGACGTATGGGAGCTCCCCGGTCGGGCCGGGGAGGTGGGGTCTGGAGCACACGCGGCGTTCGCGCGACCTTCGTCGCGCTCGTCGCCATCGCCCTCGTCGTCGGTCAGCAGGCGCCCGCGCGCGCCGACGATCCGCTCCAGCAGGCGCTGAAGCAGAAGCAGGATCTCGAGCGCGCGGTCGCGGACTCGCGCGCCAACGCCGAGCGCTACCGCGACGCCGCCGATGCGTTCCAAGCCGCGGTGAACGCGGCGCAGGCGCGCATCACGGACCTCGCCGCGCAGGCCGCGACGGCGCAGTCGGAGGCCGACGAGGTCGCGTTCGAGATCCAGATCACCGAGGAGCAGCTCGCGCTCGCGTCGTTCCAGCTCGACGAGACGCGCGCGAACGCCGACTCGCTCAACGCTGAGGCGGCGGCACTCCGTCAGGATCTCCTCGCACACGAATCGCTCTACGCGAAGCACCTTCGCGTCACGTATCAGCAGGCGATGGTGTCGCCGCTCGAGATGCTCCTCTCGTCCTCGTCGCTCACCGACTTCGCCGACCGCGTGCAGGCGTTGATCTTCGTGAACCGTCAGGACACGCAGATCGCGAAGGACATCAACGCGCTTCGCGCCGACACCGAGGACCGTCTCGCCGACGCGCGGTTGGCCGAGGCGCAGATCGTGGGACTCCAGAAGCAGGTCGGCGATCAGCAGAAGGCGCTCGCGGATCAAAAGCGGCACTACGACGCGCTCATCGCCCAGATGCAGGCGTCGATCGCGCAGCAGTCCGTCGTCGCCGCACAGAACGCGAAGGACCGAGACGCGCAGCGTCAGAGTCAGACCGCCGCGCAGGGCGCGACCGCCGCGCTCGAGGTGCAGCTCCGCGAGGCCGATCTGCGGTACGAGCAGCTCGCCGCAGCGGCCGCGGGCAAGGCAGGCCTCGGTGTCTTCACCGGGACGCTCGCCGTGTGGCCGCTCGTCGGGCCGATCACATCGCCGTTCGGGGCGCGCTGGGGCGGGTTCCACAACGGGATCGACATCGCACGGCCGATGTACACGCCGATCGTCGCCGCGGCAGCGGGCCAGGTCGTCACCGTCGGTCATCCGTACCTCGCGTACGGGGACACGGCCGAGGTGATCATCATCGCGCACGGCTCGAACTTCCAGACGCTCTACGGCCATCTCGACGACGTGACGAAGCCGCCGGTCGTGAAGGTCGGGCAGTGGGTCGCTGCCGGTCAGGTCATCGCGTATGAGGGCATGACCGGCTGGACGACCGGCCCGCACCTGCACTTCATGACGATCGTGAACGGGCGAGCGGTCGACCCGATGCAGTACCTGCCGTAGCCGGCAACGCCTCGACCGACTGAAAGCCTCGGAACATTCCGAGGCTTTCTTCTTGTCCGACGCCCGCCCTCTGGTACTCTCGTGAGCGAAAGAAAGGAGGTGATGTGGAGTGGGCGATGCCAGTGGGAAACCAAAGACCCTCCGGCGCTCACTTCAGCCTTTCGGAATGCATCCAACTGAGGTGATCGCGAGCTAGTCGCGGGTCTTTGGTGACCCCGGCGTTTGAAGCGGCGGCCGAAAGGCCGCCGCTTTCTTTTTCAATGTCTCGTTGTCACTCGACCGCAGGACTCGCTCCTCGCAGGTCAACTGCTCGTCGCTCGGCCTTCACCACCCGGAATACGCTCTTGCGCATGCGTGAGCGCGCGAGGAGCACTCCACAGCCTCCCGAGAAGAAGAGCCGCGACGTCCAGCTCGCCGAGAACCGGCGCGCGACGTACGACTACGTCATCGAGGAGAGGCTCGAGGCGGGCGTCGCGCTCACGGGCACCGAGATCAAGTCGCTCCGCGCCGGACACGTGAACCTGCGCGACGGCTTCGTGAAGATCGACGGTGGAGAGGCGTGGCTGCGCGGCGTCCACATCTCGCCGTGGGAGCGCGCGGGCTACGTGAGCCACGAGCCGCTTCGGCAGCGCAAGCTCCTCCTGCACAAGAGCGAGATCGACTTCCTCGCGCGCGCGTCGGCCCAGCGCGGCTACACCGTGGTGCCGCTGCGGATGTACACGAAGCAGGGTCGCGCGAAGGTCGAGCTGGCGCTCGGCCGCGGCAAGCGCCGTTACGAGAAA
>DATDNP010000049.1:0-3034 GCA_036518215.1 Candidatus Limnocylindria bacterium | reverse complement strand
TCCTCGGCATCCGCGGCCGAGGGCTTCGCGCTCGCGGGTGGACGCGTCACGAACTTCACCGCGGGCCAGGGGCTCATCCTCATGAAAGAGGTCCTGTACGTCATCGCCGGCAAGCGCCTTCCTGCGGTATTCCACGTTGGCGCGCGCGCGCTCACGAGCCAGGCGCTGAACATCCACGCCGGCCATGACGACGTCATGGGCGTCGCGGACACGGGCTGGGGGATCCTCTTCGCGCGCAACGTCCAGGAGGCCGCGGACCTGGCCGCGATCGCGAGACGCACCGCCGAGAAGACGGAGACGCCGTTCATCGTCGCGCAGGACGGCTTCCTCACCACACACACCTTCGAGAATGTCCGCCTCCCCGAGGACGAGCTGCTGCGCGAATACCTCGGCTCGCCACGCGACCACGTGCGCTCGTACTTCGAGCCGGCCGACGGTCTCATGACCGGCGTCGTCCAGAACCAGGACGCCTATATGAAGGGCAAGATCGGCCAGCGCGCCTTCTATCACCGCCTGGCCGAAGAGCTGCGGCTCGCGATGCACGAATGGACGACGCTGACGGGACGCTCGTACGGCCTCATCGACGCGTACCGCTGCGACGACGCGGAGCTCATCGTCGTCGCGATGGGCACGATCGCGGACACCGCGATCGCCGTCGTCGACGTGCTGCGCGGCATCGGACAGAAGGTCGGATGCGTCGCTGTCACCTCGTTCCGTCCGTTCCCCGCGGCGCGTCTCGCTACGGTGCTCCAGAAGGCGCGCGCGGTCGCGGTCGTCGAGCGCACCGACGAGCCGGCCGCGGCCGACAATCCGCTCACGCGCGAGGTGAAGGCGGCGCTCGCCGACCTCGCGTCCGACGGCGTCTCGATACCGCGCGTCCTGTCGGCCACGGCCGGCCTCGGATCGCGCGACGTCGCGGCGGGCGACATCGCCGCCGTGTACAAGTGGCTCGGCGAGCCTGTGGCGCCGGCACGCCGGTTCGCGGTCCTCGGCGTGAAGCATCAGCTCGGCCTCGAGCGGATCCCGCTCGAGATCCGGCCGAAGGGCGCGTACGCCATGCGCGGCCACTCGATCGGCGGCTTCGGGTCGGTCACGACGAACAAGCTCCTCGCCGCGCTCGCGGGCGATGTCTTCGGTCTGCACGTGCAGGCGTACCCGCGCTATGGCTCCGAGAAGAAGGGTCTCCCGACGACCTACTTCCTCACGATGGCCGAGGAGCCGATCCGCACGCACGCGGAGCTCGAGCAGGTGGACTTCGTGCCGATCCACGACGTCGCGGCGTTCGGCCAGGGCGATCCGCTGAGCGGGCTCGTCGAGGGTGGGACGCTGTTCCTCCAGACCGCGCTCACCGAGCCGAACGCGATCTGGCGCTCGATCCCGGTCGACGCGCGCACGAAGATCCTGCGGCGCGGGATCAAGGTCATGGCGCTCGACACGGCCGCGCTCGCGCGCCGTCACTCGCCACGACCGGATCTGCTCGTGCGGATGCAGGGCATCGCGCTCGTCGGCGTCTTCTTCCGCGTCACGCCGTTCGCGAAGCGCGCCGGTCTCGACCGCGAGCGGCTCCTCACCGAGGTCGGCGGACGGCTCGGGCGGTTCTTCGGAAAGCGCGGCGCGAAGGTCGTCGACGCGAACCTCGAGGTCATTCGCGAGGCCTATGACTCGGTCATCGATGTCACCGCGGCGCTCGCCCCGCAGGGCGAGGACACGTCTGTGGAGGTGCTTGCATGAACGGTCCCGCACGAACGGTCGGTGAGGCGATGACACGGGGCCTGGTGACGGTGCGCGCGAGCGCGCGGCTGTACGAGGCCGCGCAGCTCATGGACGCGCACCGGGTGCACGGGCTCGTGGTCGTCGACAACGAGGGCGCGGTCGCGGGCGTGTTGAGCCAGACGGATCTCCTCCGCGCCCGGGTCGTGGAGCACCTGTGGACGAACCTCAAGGGCCTCGCGGTGCGTCACGTCATGACCGCGCCCGCGATCACGATCTCCCTCGCCGCGACGCTCGACGACGCGGCAGAGCTGATGGAGCAGCGTCGCGTCCACCGCCTCGTCGTCGTCGGTCCGGACGGCACCACGCCGGTGGGCGTGCTCTCGGTCACGGACCTCGTGCACGTCATGGCCGGCGCATCGGAGATGCCCGTATGACCGTCACGCACCTGCTCGACGTGCATCAGTACGTCGACGACTTCAACGACGCGGTGATGGGCGCGTACGCGACGAAGCTCGAGGACGTCGAGCTCGGCGCCGACAGCGGCGTCGCGCGCAGCATCATCCCGCCGGGCACGGCCGCGACGCGTGACTTCAGCCACCTTGCGCCGACGATCCCCGAATTCATCGCGGATCGCTGCGTCGGCTGCATGTCGTGCGTGAACACGTGCCCGGACACGGCGATCCTCGCCGTCGCGCTCGGGAAGTCGAAAGTGACGGAGCGCATCGAGACCTTCGCGCAGGCCGAGCCCGTCGCCGCGCGCGCGCGAGAGACGGCGGCGGCACACTTCGCCGACACCCGCAAGTACGGCGAGGTGCCCGCGAAGAAGGGCAACGAGCCAGCTGGGTTCGGCATCTTCGTCGACCCGGTGCACTGCAAGGGCTGCGGCGAATGCGTCGAGGTGTGCGTCGCGCTCGGGTACGACGCGCTCCGCATGGTCGAGAAGATCCCCGAGGGGCGGAACGGCGAAGCGACGCTCGAGCACTACGCGCGCGACATGCGGTTCTTCCGCACGCTGCCGCCGACGCCGCCCGAGTACCGCAATGAGAAGGCGCTCGCCGATCTCATGCTCGGCGACGTGGCGCTCGGCTACGTCGGCGGCGCGGGATCGTGTTCCGGATGCGGTGAGGGGACCGCGATCCGCATGCTCGTCGCCGCGACGCGGCAGACCTATGGCCCCGAGGGCATGGGCATCGTGGCGTCGACCGGCTGCAACACCGTGTTCGGCAGCACGTACCCGTACAACCCGTACCTCGTCCCGTGGACGAACTCGCTCTTCGAGAACGCACCGGCCGACGCGCTCGGCATCCGCGTGCGGTGGGAT
>DATDNP010000048.1:0-8718 GCA_036518215.1 Candidatus Limnocylindria bacterium | reverse complement strand
ATCACCGTCGAGGAGTCGAAGGGTCTGCAGTTCGAGACCGAGTTCGTCGAGGGCATGCAGATCGACCGCGGCTACATCTCGGCGTACTTCGTCACGAACGCCGACCGCATGGAAGCGGTCATCGAGGACCCGTACATCCTCATCACCGACAAGAAGATCTCCGCGATCACGGACATCCTGCCGGTGCTCGAGAAGCTCGTGCAGGTCTCAAAGAACCTCGTCATCGTCGCCGAGGACATCGACGGCGAGGCGCTCGCCACGCTTGTCGTGAACAAGCTCCGCGGGACGCTGAACATCCTCGGCGTGAAGGCGCCGGGCTTCGGCGACCGCCGCAAGGCGATGCTCGAGGACATCGCGATCCTGACCGGCGGGCAGGTCATCACCGAGGAGGCGGGGCGCAAGCTCGACGCGACGACGATCCAGGACCTCGGCCGCTGCCGCCGCGTCACCTCGAACAAGGACGAGACGACCTTCGTCGAGGGCCACGGCTCGCAGGACAAGATCATGGCGCGCGTGAAGCAGATCAAGACGCAGATCGACGAGACCACGAGCGACTTCGACAAGGAGAAGCTCCAGGAGCGCCTCGCCAAGCTCGCCGGCGGCGTCGCCGTGATCAAGGTGGGCGCTGCGACCGAGGTCGAGCTCAAGGAGAAGAAGCACCGCGTCGAGGACGCGCTCTCGGCGGCCCGCGCGGGCGTCGAGGAGGGGATGGTCCCCGGCGGTGAGGTCACGCTGCTCAATGCCGTGAAGTCTCTCGACAAGGTGAAGAGCGACGGCGACGAGCAGACCGGCGTGATGATCCTCAAGCGTGCGCTCGAGGAGCCGTTCCGCCAGCTCTGCGCGAACGCAGGGCAGGACGGCGCGGTCATGCTCGCGCAGATCCGCCGCAAGCAGGACGAGATGAAGTCGAACGCGTGGGGTTACGAGGTCATCAAGAACGAGATCGTCGACCTCACGAAGGCGGGCATCATCGACCCGGCGAAGGTCGTGCGCTCTGCCGTCGAGAACGCGGTCTCGATCGCCTCGATGATCCTCACCACCGAGGCGCTCGTCACGGACCTCCCCGAGAAGGAGAAGGCTCCCGCGATGCCTCCGGGCGGCGGGATGGATTACTAGACCTAAGCCCTCGCTGAGCGTGTGAAAGGCCCGACCGAAAGGTCGGGCCTTCTCTTACGCGCTGCGTGACCGCGCTCGTGCCCAACGCCTCTCGTGCGGACCGGCCGGTCGGCACGACGATCGTGGGGAAGGGAGGTGGCGGCACATGCTCAAGATCCTCGTCGGCCTAGTCCTCGTCGGGCATGGCCTCGGCCACAGCATGGGCATCCTGCAGACGCTGAGGGTCGCCACGGTGAACCCGCAGTGGCACGGCGACTCGTGGATCCTCTCCGGTGCGGGACCCACCGTGACGCAGACGGTCGGCGTCTTCCTCTGGAGCATCGCGCTCATCGGGTTCGCGCTCGCGGCCGCCGTGATCTTCGGGTGGCTTCCCGAGTCGTACTTCGCGGCACTCGCGGTCGCGGCGTCGGTCGCGTCGCTCGCCGGGATCGTGTTCTTCCCGATCGCGTTCCCGACCATCAGCACGCTCGGCGCTCTCGCGATCGACATCGTGACGCTCGCCGCGGTGATCTGGTACCAGTGGGAGCCGAGCGACCTCGCCGTGTGAGCTGAACGGCGTGGACGCGTTCCCGACGCTCGAGGACCTCCGCGCCGTGCTCGGCCAGGCGATGCGCGACCCGCTCGACTTCCTCACGCGGGGCACCGTCGTGACCGGAGCGCTCGTCATCCTCGTCCTCTATCTCACGCTCTTCCGCCGGCGCTCGGCGCTCCTGCACCGGGCGGCGCCGACCCTCGCGGTGATCCTCGTGTACCTCGCCGTCGGCGCGGTGACGCTCGGGGTCCAGAACCTCGTCCGGTTCCACGGCGTCGCACCGCATGCCTCCGAGGTCCAGTTCGTGAGCGGCTTCACGCACAGCGTCATCACGGTCGTCGGGATCGCGCTCCTGCTTCCGCACCTGCGCGGTCGCGCGCGGTCGGAGTGGCTTCGCGCGCACGTCCTCGCCGTCGCGTACTGGACGGTGTTCGTCATCGTCTTCACGCCGGAGTGGTTCGAGTTCCAGGGGCAGCGCGAGCTCACCCGCGTCGTCGCGGTCCTCGGTTTGGCGGTCGCCGCCGGGGTGAGCGGGCTCATTTCCGTACGCGGTGCCGGCGGATCGACGCGTGCGGGCTACGTTCGCTCCGCGAGCACCTTCCGCGCGACGCGGAACGCCTCGACACCCACCGGCATCCCGGCGTAGACCGCCGCCTGGATGAGCGCCTCGCGGATCTGCTCGGGCGAGCAACCGTTGCGCACCGCCCCGCGGAGGTGGATCTCGAGCTCGTGAGAGCGTCCGAGCGCCGCGAGCATCGCGAGGTTGATGAGGCTGCGCTCCTTTCGGGTCAGGACGCCGCGTGACCAGCACGAGCCCCACGCGACCTCGGTCACGAGCTCCTGGAAGGGCTGCGAGAACTCATCGGCGTTCTTGAGGGCGTTGTCGACGTACTCGTCGCCGAGGACCTCGCGTCGGATCTTCATCCCGCGCTCGTACTGCTCGGACATGTTGACCTCCCTGCGCGTGTCGCGCAGGGACCACGCTATTGCGTCGGCGCGGAGATGCGCGACTGCATGACGACCGGCCCGCTGCGCTTGCCCTCGGTCTGCGCTTCGACCGTGACCGCGCACTGCGTGTACCCGTCGACCGGATCGTCCAGGATCACGGCCTGCGCCTGATCGCCCGTCGGCGTGAAGTTCGCCGCGCGGTACCACTTGCCGTCGCCGTCGATGAGCCAGAGCGCGTACACGCTCCCTCGCTCGACCGGCTTGAGATCGTGGAACACGACGAATGCGCTCGCGTCGGGCTTCGCCGGCGCGTAGAGCGTCCCGCCCGAGCCGGCCCATTGGTCGAGACCCGCCATGTACCAGTTGCGGCCGCCGTGCGAAGCGCGGAGCGCCACGTCAGCGTACTGATCGCGCTGCGCGGTGAGCGCGGCGCGCTGAGCGGCGAGCGACATGTCGACGAGCGCGAGGACGATGACGGCGACGGCGAGCGCGGCCATCGCGAAGCGCTGCGGTCGCAGCCACGCCGTCCAGGCCGTGCCGCGCGAGGGCTTCGCGGCGGGCGCGAGGTCGGCGCGCGCGGTCGCGAGGATGCGCGAGCGCAGTCGTGCGGGAACCTCCTGCTCCGGCAGCGTGTCCGGGAGTGCGATCGCGACCTCTTCGAGGAGCCGCGACTGCTCGCGACAGGCCGGGCAGTCCGCGAGATGCGCCGCGACACGCGCCCGGTCGGGCTCGGCGAGCGCGCCGAGCGCGTACAGCTCGAGGTCGTCGGTGACGTGGGTCATCGCGCGACCTCCTCGGACGCGTGCTGCAGCTCGAGCGCGCGGCGCAGCTTCTGGAGGCCGATCCGCACGCGCCCCTTCACCGTGCCGAGCGGCACGCCCATGAGCTCTGCGAGCTCGACATGCGTGTAGCCACCGAAGTAAGCGAGCTCGATCGTGCGGCGCTGTGCCGGCGGCAGCGCCTCGAGCGCGGCGCGCACGCTCGCGTGCTCGACGTTGCGGATGCCCTCGGCCGCGGTGTCGTCGTCGGCCGCACGATGCTCGGCCGCCTCGAGCGGCGCCGGACGGAAGGTCGTCTTTCGGCGGAGCACGTCGACCGCGCGGTGATGCGCGATCGAGAGCAGCCAGCCACGGACGTTCCCTCGCTCGCTCTTGTAGCTTGCGACGCCTCGCCAGGCCGAGATGAACGCGTCGTGCACGACGTCCTCGGCCGCCTCGGGCTCGCCGAGGATGCGGTAGGCGAGCGCATAGGCGACGCGGCCGTAGCGGTCGTACAGGGCGGCGAGCGCGTTCAGGTCCCGCTGCGCGAGGGCCTGCATGAGCGCGTCGTCGCTGGGCGTGGCCGTCTGGTCGGTCATCCTGACGAATGTACGGACGTCGTCCAGTCTTGGATGTGCGGCGGATCAGCCTCCGGCAGGCGCGGGGCGGGCATGCGGCGCGGGCTTCTTCGGCTTCTCCTTCGTCTTTCGGAGCCTCAGGCTCACGAGGACGATGGTCAGCTGGCCGGTCACCAGGTACATGAGGCGGATCGCCGGCGAGCCCGAATCGGTGCCCGACGCGACGCTATGTACGAGCGCAAGAGCGAACGCGAGGATGCTCAGTAGGTGGATCGCGCGCCAGGCGCGGTACCCGATGCGGTCGCGGATGTGCACGCTCCAGAAGACGATCGCCGCCAGGTAGAGCGAGATGATCCCGAGGCCGGTCCACATCGGACGGTACGTCGCGACGAACGGGACGACGAGGGAAGCGGGAGTGAATCCCGCGTAGTGGTCACCGAGCAGCAGCGCGCCGTGGAGGACGGACAACGAAAGCGCGAGGTCACCGAGCTGGTGTAGCGGATAGAGGAGCGCGCCCGGCAGCCACTTTCCCCCGAAGCCGCCTGAGATGCAGAGTCCGGCGACCGTCGTGAGCCAGAGGGCGAGATACGCCGTCACGCCGGTGACGCGGATGGCGTACCAGATGAGCTTCGTGAATTCCTCTGGCATCGCGGGGGCCTGCATCGTCGAGGTCGCCATCGAGAACGCGACCGCACCGCCGGCGAGGCCTCCGCCGATGAGCGTGATGAGACCGAGGCCGCGGTCGGACGGTGCGGCGGTATCGCGCGCGGTCATCAGGACGTGCGCGTCGTCGTCACCGGCGCGGCGTTCGTCACGCGGACCGGCGGCAGCACGACGGTCGCGGGCACGGCGATCGTCTGCACGTTCGGGAGCGGCGCGAGCGACGGCTTCGCGGGGAGCGGCGGAAGCTGCGGCGCCGTGATCTGCGGTCCCTCGGGAAGCGTCACCGCCGGCGCGATCGCCGACTGGGCCGCGAACGCCGCGAATCCGGACACCGAGCCGGCGACCGTGCCGGCGACGACGCCGCGACGCAGTGCCGAGCCGAGCTCCTTCTTGTTCATCAGAGCGCTCTAGTCGTCGTCGTGGTACCGCGTCGTCGTGGACGTCGCGTTCGTGCCCGTCGTCGCGCGCGCCTCCGCTTGGGCGAGGCGCGTCGCTGCGAGCGCGAGCTGCTGCTGCAGCTGCTGGTTCGAGGCCTGGAGCTGCTGGACGTTCGCCTGCGACGTCGCGAGCAGATCGCGATACGCGGTGTCGCGCGCCTGGAGCTCCGCATATGCGGCGGTCAGCTGCGCGAGCGCCTGTTGGAGCTGGTCGCGATACGCGCTCGCGTCGGCCGCGGTCTGGTCGGCAGCAGCGGCGTCCTGGACGATCGCCTGCGCGGCCTCCACCTGCTTCGCGTTGTCCGCGGCGCGGGCGGCGTCCGCCGCCCCCGCGATCAGCATCCCGATCACGAGCGCGGTGAGCGCCGCGGTCAGCCCACTGACGAGGTTCCGCATACCCATCCTCCGCGGAACGCAGGCCCGAGCCCGGTCCCTTTTGACCGGTAAACGGACACGTGTGCGCGGCGTTAGGACGCCAATGGTCAGGGGGAGAAGTGGCGGGAAAAAGAAGCGTCCCGAGCGACCTGCCTCCGTGCCCTACCGCTGCATCGATGCTCAGCGGCCTGGCCGTGGAGCCGATCCTCGATTTCCTCTCGGACCGCCTTTGATGCTATCTCCGGTTGCGCTCCCGGGGACCGCCGCCCTTGATGGAATCTCAGGCCCGGTCCCTTTAGCAGACCCCTCGGGACGACGTGAAATCTACGGGTCGGCCACACGGCGAGCAATCGGCTTATCCACGGACTGCGGCTGAAGTCGTCCACATCTCGCGCGAGTTTTCCACCAGACATCCACGTGCCCGCGCAAGCCCCAGGAAAAAACGAACCCGAGGCTCCTGCACAGGCCGGTGAGCGCCCTGCGCAAGCCCCTCGGGGTTGCCATCGACTCTGCCGCGCCCCGCTGCTCGGTGAAAGAGGGTTGTCCACAAACGAATCCACAAACAGAGGTCACCCGTCATCGCATCTCGCCGCCGGCCGACGGACGGCAGCCGCGGCTGCAGTCCGCTCCTCGCTGCTGGCTACGCCGGCCCGCTGACCCACGCGCGTGCTCTCGACGGGCCGGCTGGGCGCAGACGCTCGTCGCGGACCGCAGCCCGCGTCTGCCGCAGTCGCACCGCGCCGACGTCTGCCGCGGATGGCATCCGTTGCCGAACATACGATGGACGCAGTGACCTCTGACCCCATCCTCGATCCCCTCAATCCCGAGCAGCGGGCGGCTGTCGTCCATGGCGAGGGACCCCTCCTCATCTTGGCTGGTGCGGGCTCGGGAAAGACGCGCGTGCTCACGCATCGCATCGCTCACCTGATCCGGCAGGGAGTCGAGGCCCGGCACATCCTCGCCGTCACTTTCACGAACAAGGCCGCGCGCGAGATGCGCGAGCGGCTCGAGCGCCTCGTCGGGAAAGAGAAGCTGGACGAGCTCACCGTCGGCACCTTCCACGCGTTCTGCGCGCGGCTCCTGCGGCACGATGGACCGGTCGTCGGGCTCGACCGGTCGTTCGCGATCTACGACGAGGCCGACCAGCGCGCGCTCCTGCGGCAGGCGATGGGCGATCAAGGCATCTCGGAGAAGCTGTTCACCCCGGGCGCGATCGGCGCGACGATCTCGGGAGCCAAGAACGAGCTGAAAGGCCCCGCCGATCTCGCGCAGGCGCCGCGGAGCCAGCTCGAGCGCGTCACCGCGATCGTGTGGCCGCGATATCAGGCGCTCCTCAAGGAGAACAACGCGGTCGACTTCGACGATCTGCTGCTCTACGCGACGCGTCTCTTCGAGACGAGCGATCGCGCGCTCGAGAAGTGGCAGGACCGGTACCAGTGGCTCCTCGTCGACGAGTACCAGGACACGAATCGCGCGCAGTACGAGCTCCTCCGCTACCTCGCCGGCTTCCGGCAGAACCTGACGGTCGTCGGGGACGACGACCAGAGCGTGTACTCGTGGCGGGGCGCCGACGTGCGCAACATCCTCGACTTCGAGCGCGACTACCCGAACGCGACGGTCGTGAAGCTCGAGCAGAACTACCGGAGCACGCAGCGCATCCTCGACGCGGCGTGGTCGGTCGTGCGGAACAACGCAGCGCGCAAGGAGAAGAAGCTCTGGACGGAGCGCAGCGGCGGTCCCGACGTCGTCGTCATGCAGGCGTACGACGAGCACCACGAGGCCGAGCTCATCGCGCGCGAGATCGAGCGGCTGCAGCGCCAGGGCGAGGTGAGGAGCACGAAGGATGTCGCGATCCTCTACCGCACGAACGCGCAATCCCGGCCCATCGAGGACGTGTTCCGCTCGTTCGGGCTCGCGTACCAGGTCGTCGGCGGCGTGTCCTTCTACCAGCGGCGCGAGGTGAAGGACGTCCTCGCCTACCTGCGGCTCGTGCGCAATCCGCAGGACTCCGTCGCGCTCGCGCGCGTGCTGAACGTCCCGCCGCGCGGCATCGGCGACAAGACGCGCGCCTCGCTGCTGCAGTTCGCGCAGGCGCAGGGCGTCACGACGGCCGAGGCGCTCCTGCGCGGAGAGGAGATCGCGGACGTGCCCGCCCGGCAGCGCACCGCGCTCGCGTCCTTCGGACGGCTCCTCGACCGGCTCCGCAAGGACGTCGGCGAGCGCGAGCTGCCCGACCTCATCGACCTGGTCATCGGTGCGACCGGCTATGGCACGTATCTGAAGGACGGAACCGAGGAGGGGGAGGAGCGCTACGAGAACGTCATGGAGCTGCGGAGCCTCGCCGAGGAGGAGCAGTTCGCGCTCCTGCCGCAGGACGAGCAGCTGCCGGCCTTCCTCGAGCAGGTCGCGCTCGTCTCGGATCAGGACGAGTGGAAGGAAGCGAAGCCGGCGGCGACGCTCATCACGCTGCACGCGGTGAAGGGGCTCGAGTTCCCGATCGTGTTCCTCTCCGGGATGGAGGAGAGCGTCTTCCCGCACGCGCGTTCGCTCGACAGCGAGAGCGAGCTCGAGGAGGAGCGTCGACTCTGCTACGTCGGCATCACCCGCGCGATGGACCGCTGCTATCTCACATACACGCGCCATCGCACGCTCTTCGGACGCACGAACGAGAACCCGCCGTCGCGTTTCCTGCGGGAGCTGCCGTCGGAAGGCGTCGAGGTGCGCGGCACGATCGAGACGGAGGAGCGCGATCAGTGGGCCGAGCTCGATTGGGAGCGCGGGCGCGCGCGCTACGAGGAGCGCAAGCAGGCACGGCGCGACGTCGCGATGGCCGGGCTCTCAGGGGCATGGACGGGTCGTGCCGAGGCGCCGAAGAAGAAGGTCGCGCCGAGCGAGACGCGCTTCCGTCCCGGCGATCACGTCCGCCATCCGTCGCTCGGCAGCGGCGTCGTCGTGTCCAGCACGCTGCGCAGTGACGACGAAGAGGTGACGGTCGCGTTCCCCGAGAAGGGCGTGAAGAAGCTCATGGCCTCCTTCGCGAGGCTCGCGAAGGGCTAGGCGGAGCGAGCCAGCCGCATCTCCCGCCGGAACTTCTTCCAGTCCGACGCCTTCACGCTGAAGAGGACGTCGCTCGCGATCTGGAACAGCCCGAACGCGGCGATGAGCACGATGGCCCACGTATCCGCGCCGATCGCGAGGCCGACCGGCAGTACCGCGAACGGCACGATCTTCGTCACGATCGCGCCCGAGGCATGCATCCACGCGCGCGAGCGCGCCGGCGCGCGCAGGTACGAGGCGTAGTCGACCTTCAT
>DATDNP010000047.1:0-40262 GCA_036518215.1 Candidatus Limnocylindria bacterium | reverse complement strand
CGGCGATCTCGTCGTGGTCCACAACGACTCGGTGCACCAGCACTGGAACGACGATCCCGAGCATCCGACGCGCGCCCTCGTCATCAAGGCGAAGCCGCTGTGGCTCTTCATGGGCCTCATGCAGCAGGGCTACCTCGAGCGATCGTCGACGGAAGATCGCGGCTTCCGTCCGAAGGACTGACCATGCCGTACGACGAGGCGAAGGTCTGGAAGCGCGGCACGAAGAAGGCGTCGTTCTACGCTGACGCCGCCCGGCCACGCCTCGGCGATCGCGAACGCGAGCGCGAGCGCCTGAAGGTCGTCACGCCTGAGGACATGCCCTGGGAGGACTCGCCGCAGGGCCGGATCAAGCACATGGTCAACGCGCAGATGAACGTGCGCGTGAACTCGGTCGACCTCTACATGCAGGAGCTGCCGCCGGGTGGCCGTTCCGGAAAGCACCGGCACATGGCAGACGAGATCCTCTACGTCCTCGAGGGCTCCGGCTACGACCTGCACTGGGACGTCGACCTCGAGCTCGGCGTCGAGTACGAGTGGAAGGTCGCCAAGGATCCTTCGCGGTGGGAGTGGACCGAGGGCGACCTCGTGTGGATACCGCCGAACACGGTGCACCAGCACTTCAACGCCGACCCCTCGAAGCCCGCGCGCTTCATCAGCGCGCAGAACCGCATGTTCAAGCACATGGGCTACGACGACGTCGAGCAGATCGAGCCGGCGCCGGAGTGGCGCGGCACGTCGAAGTAAGCAGCGACCTCGCGCGGCGCCTGCTCGCGACGATGTGGCTGTGCCGCGCCTTCGAGGAGAAGGTCTCAGAGCTCATCGCGAACAATGAGATCTCCGGTCTCGTGCACCTCGCGATGGGACAGGAGGGCACGGCGGCGGCCATCGCCGCGCACCTCGATGACCGCGATCTCATGTTCTCGGGCCATCGCGCTCACGGGCACGCCCTCGCGAAGGGCGCCGATCCCTCGCGCGTCATGGCCGAGATCGCGGGGCGCGCGACGGGTCTCTGCCGCGGGAAGGGCGGCTCGATGCATCTCGTCGACGTCGCGCACGGATTCCTCGGTGCGACGGGTGTCGTCGGCGGCAACGTGCCGAACGCGCTCGGCGTCGCGTTGGCGCAGAAGCAGCGCCGGACAGGGCGCGTCACGGTCGTGTTCTTCGGTGACGGCGCGGCGCAGGCCGGGCACTTCCTCGAGTCGCTCAACCTCGCGTCGCTCTGGGAGCTTCCGGTCGTCCTCGTGTGCGAGAACAACGGCTACGCCGAGTTCACGCCGCGCTCCGCGCACACGCGCGTCGAGCGCGTCGCGACGCTCGCGACGACGTATGGCATCGCGACGGAGACGGTCGAGGGGAACGACGCGCTCGCCGTCCATCGCGCGGCCGCGCCGTTCATCGCGGCGGCGCGCGAGGGGAAGGGGCCGGCGCTCCTCGAATGCCTCACCTACCGCATGCGCGGGCATTACGAGGGCGACGCCGTGAAGTACCGCGACGCCGCGGAGCTCGACGTCTGGAAGGCGAAGGATCCGCTGCGCATCCTCGAGCGCCAGGCCGCCGAGGCGGGGTGGTTCGGCGATGCGGACGCACGCGCGATCGAGCGATCGGCGCGCGCTCGCGTCGACGAGGCCGCGGCATACGCGCTCGCGAGCCCGTGGCCCGACGCCGCATGGCTCATGGAGGACGTGCGGTGAGCGAGATGACGCCGATCCGCGCCATCAATCAGGCGCTGCACGACGAGATGACGCGCGACGGCGACGTCGTGGTGATCGGCGAGGACGTCGCTGAGGGCGGGCCGTACGGCGCGACGCGCGGGCTGGTGGACGATTTCGGTCGTGACCGCGTGCGCGACACGCCGATCAGCGAGGGCACCGTGATGGGCGTCGCCATCGGGCTCGCGCTCGCGGGACTCCGGCCGGTCGTCGAGATCATGTTCATCGACTTCATCACGCTCGCGCTCGACCAGCTCGCGAATCAGGCCGCGAAGGCGCGCTACATGTCCGGCGGACAGCTCCGCGTGCCGCTCGTCGTGCGCACGCAGGGCGGCGCCGGGGTGCGCTCGGGCGCGCAGCACTCGCAGAGCCTCGAAGCGTGGCTCGCACACGTGCCCGGCCTCGCGGTCGCGATCCCCGCGACGGCCGCGGACGCGGCTGGGCTGCTCATCGCGGCGATCCGCACGGACGATCCCGTTGTGCTCGTCGAGAACAAGGCCATGTATTACCGCCGCGAGGAGGTCCCCGACCCGCTTGCGCCGGTCCCGCTCGGCACCGCCGCGGTGCGGCGCAGCGGTCGCGACGTGACCGTCGTCGCGACGTCGCGGCTCGTCGCGGAGTCGCTCGCCGCCGCCGATGCGCTCGCCGGAGAGGGGATCGACGTCGAGGTCATCGACCCCCGAACGATCCAGCCGCTCGACGAGGAGACCATCGTCTCGTCCGTCGCGCGGACGGGTCGCTGCGTCATCGCGCACGAGGCCGTGCGCGCGTTCGGCGTCGGCGCGGAGATCGCTGCCGTCGTGCAGGAGCGCGCGCTGGATCGGCTGCAGGCTCCCGTCCTCCGTGTCGGTGCGCCGTTCGCTCCCGTACCGACGAGCGCGCCGCTCGAGGACGCGTACCTCGTCGGGCGCGAGCAGGTCGCCGCCGCGGTCCGCGAGGCCATGCGGTGGTGACGGCACCCGCGACGGCGCCGGCGCCGGGAACGGTGGTGATCGTGACGGGCGGCGCGCACGGGATCGGCCGCGAGTACTGCCGCGCGTTCGCGGCAGTGGGCGCGAAAGTGGTCGTCGCGGACATCGATCGCCACGGCGCGGACCTCGTCGCGCGCGACCTCGGCCGCGACGCGATCGCGCTCGCGGTGGACGTCGCCGACGAGAGGAGCGTCGGCGCACTGGCGCCCGCGGTCACCGAGCGCTTCGGCGGGATCGACGTGCTCGTGAACAACGCCGCGATGTACGCGACCGTCCCGATCCGCCGCGTCGGGATCGCCGACCTGACCGTCGCGGAGTGGGACGCCGTCATGGCCGTCAACCTGCGCGGGATGTTCCTCTGCTCGCGCGCCGTCGTCCCGGCGATGAAGGCGCGGGGCGCCGGTCGGATCATCAACATCGCGTCGGGGACCGTTTTCGCCGGGTCCGGTGCCCTCCACTACGCGACCTCGAAGGCCGGGGTGCTGGGGTTCACGCGCAATCTCGCGCGCGAGCTCGGCCCGCACGGCATCACCGTGAACACGCTCGCGCCCGGCGCGACGGTGACGGAGATGACCGATCCCGAGACGACGCGAAGCCACGCCGACACGGCACGTAGCCGAGCCATCCCGCGGGCCGAGGTGCCCGCCGACATCGTCGGCGCCGCCGTCTTCCTCGCCTCGCCCGCGGCGGCGTTCATCACCGGCCAGACGCTCGTCGTCGACGGCGGACGGACGATGCACTAGCGACGGACATGCCCCGCGGCCGCGGCGCGAGGGATAGGATTCGCGCTTCGGCAGGACCCTGACGCCAGAGGCGGACGGGACGAGCGGAGGTACGAACGTGGGCCGGGACATCACACGTCGACGATTCCTCGGGTCCGCCGCGGCGGTCGGCGGCATCGTGCTGCTCGACGCGTGCGGCGCGACAGCGCCCGTGTCCGCGAGCGCCGCGGCCAGCGCGACGGTCACCGCGACGCCGGCGCCGACGAAGGTCGCGGTGAAGGCGGCCTGGGTCGCGCTGACGTCGAACCAGATGATCCTTCCCGTCGCGAAGGAGGCGGGCTACTTCGAGAAGTACGGCGTCGATATGGACCTGTCGCAGATCAACGGCAGCTCGACGGCGGTCCCCGCGCTCATCGCCGGCAACATCGGCGTCGCGAGCTTCGCCGGCTCCGCGACCGTGACCGCGCAGGCGGGCGGCGCGGACATCGTCATGTTCGCGGGGTTCGTGAACACCGCGATCTTCCGCGTCATCGCGCAGCCGACGTACTCGTCGATCAGCGAGCTCAAGGGCAAGACGATCGCGGTGACGCGCATCGGCAACGCGGACTACTTCGCGTGGCAGTCGATCGCGGCGAAGCAGGGCTGGAACATGAGCGATCTCGACTTCGTGAACGGCAACGACGTCAACGGGCAGGTCACGCTGCTCTCGTCGAAGAAGGTGGACGCCATCGCCGTCTCGCCACCGAACAACATCCTCGGGACGAAGGCTGGCGGCAAGGAGATCTTCGACACGGCGACGCTGAAGGAGCCCGAGCAGAACGTCGGCCTCGCGGCGACCCGTGCCTATGTCGCGCAGAACCGTGCCGCCGTGCTCGGCGTCACGAAGGCGTCGATCGAGGCGATCGCTCGCTGGAAGAAGGACCCCGCGTTCGTGAAGGGCGTGATCGGCACATACCTCAAGACGACGGATCAGGACTTCATCGACGTCGGCTACAGCGCGTACACGGACGTGTTCCCGCAGGCGCCATACCCCACGGTGCCCGGGCTGCAGCGCGTCATCGATCAGGTCACGACGCAGAACGCGAAGGCCAAGGACCTGAAGCCGGACTCGATGATCGACAACAGCATCGTGAAGGAGCTCGAAGACTCGGGCTTCATCAAGCAGATCTACGGGAAGTAGGCCTGCGGCGGCGGAAGCAGCCACGCTCGTGGTGATCCAGGATGCCGGTCGCCTCCATGAACGACTCGACGATCGTCGGACCGACGAAGCGGAATCCGCGCGCGCGTAGATCCGTGGACAGCGCCTTCGGATCGCGGAAGCGCCAGACGTACGCGTCGAACGTGCCGTGCTCGCGGCGCACCTCGAGGAACGCATTCGCGTTCGCGATCGCGGCGGCGATCTTCGCGCGATTCCGCACGATCCCCACGTCGCCCATGAGCCTCGCGACATCGCGCGCCCCGTAGCGCGAGACGGTCCTCGGGTCGAAGCGATCGAAGGCGCTGCGGTAGGCGTCGCGCTTGCGCAGGATCGTCTCCCAGGAGAGTCCCGCCTGCGCGCCCTCGAGCACGAGGAACTCGAAGAGCCGCCGGTCGTCGTGCAGCGGCGTGCCCCACTCGCGGTCGTGATACGAGAGGAGCGGCTCCCGCGTCGCCCACCGGCACCGCCGCTTCCCGGTCGTCCCGCGCGCGGTCACCGGCCGCCCCACGCGCGCAAGAGGGCGGGCAGCTCCGAGAGCCGGTCGACGACGGCGTCCGCGGGCACGTCGGAGGTCGGGAACCCGGAGTCGTTGCGCCGCCAGATCCCGCGCATGCCGACCGCCTTCGCACCGGAGACGTCGTCGATCTGCCGGTCGCCGATCATGACGCACGCGGCGGGTTCGACGTCGAGTCGCGTCGCGACCTCCGCGAAGACGCTCGGATGCGGCTTCGAGCGCGGAAGATCCGAGGTGTACACGAGCTCGTCGAGGAGCTCGGCGAGCCCGTGCGCCGCGAGGTCCGCGTTGTGCCACTCCGCGGCCCACCACGTGTTCGACAGGAGGCCGAGGCGGTAGCCGCGCTCGCGCAGCGCGACGAGCGTGTCGCGCGCGTCCGGAAAGACGCTGCACCAGCCCGCGACGGCGCGCGCGTACGCGTCCATCGTCGCGAGCAGCGCCCGCTCGTCGACGTCGAGGTCGAGGCGACGGAATCCGTCGGAGACGAGAGCGGTCGGCGGCCCGCTCCAGTGCTCGCCGTCGACGCGGACCCAATGCGCCTTCTCGGCCGCGCGCATCGCGCTCACGAAATCGTCGCGCGCCGGCCAGGTGCGCGAGCGCTCGGCGAGGGCGAGCGCGTCGTACGCGGCAGCCCACTTCGACGCCGCGCCCTCCTCCCAGTCGGGCCAGTGCACGAGCGTGCCGCCCAGATCGAACACGACGGCACGCGGGACGGTCACTGGAGATCGGGGACGCGCGCGCGGACGGCCGCGAGGAGCAGCTCGCGCCCGATGACGTCGGAGATGCGTTCGACGTCCGGTGCGAGCACGCGATCGCGCGCGAGCGGGGGGACGTGCTCGCGGATGGCGCGCCGTGCCTCCTCGACGCCCGGCGCCGCGGTCGCACGGAGGAGGTCGAGCCCCTGCGCTGCGCAGAGCGCCTCGATCGCGAGCACGTCGCGCGTGTTCCTCACGATCGCCGCGAGCTTGTGAGCGGCGTGCGTGCCCATGCTCACGTGGTCCTCCATGCCCGCCGACGTCGGCAGCGACTCGACCGAGGCAGGGAAGGAGCGGATGCGGTTCTCGGTGACGAGCGCGGCCGCCGTGTACTGAGCGACCATGAATCCGGAGTTCGTGCCGGGCTCCGAGGTGAGGAACGGTGGAAGACCGCTCGTGTGGCCGTTCGTCATCCGATCGACGCGTGCCTCGCTGATGTCGGCCAGCTCGGCGACCGCGATCGCCGCGGTGTCGAGCGCGATCGCGACGGGTTGCCCGTGGAAGTTGCCGCCGCTGACGACGCGCCGCTCGTCCGCGAACACGAGCGGGTTGTCCGTCACCGAGTCGATCTCCGTCTCGAGCGTCCGTCGTACGTACGCGAGCGCGTCGCGCGTCGCGCCGTGCACCTGCGGCATGCAGCGGATCGAATACGGATCCTGCACGCGCGTGTCGCCGATCTTGTGCGACTGCACGTTCGGGCTGCCGGTCATGAGCGCGCGCAGATTGGCGGCGACGACGATCTGACCGGGGTGTGGGCGCGCCGCGTTCAAACGCTCGTCCCATGCCGCGTCCGTCGCGCGCAGCGCCTCCGCCGACAGGGCGCCGATGACGTCGGCCGTCGTCGCGAGGATCTCCGCGTCGTGGAGCGCGAGGCACCCGATCGCCGTCATCACCTGCGTCCCGTTGATGAGCGCGACGCCTTCCTTCGGGCCGAGCTCGACCGGCTTCAGACCCGCCTTCTTGAGCGCCTCAGCGCCCGGCATGCGGCGACCGCCGACGAACGCCTCGCCCTCGCCCACGAGCACGAGCGCGGCGTGCGCGAGCGGCGCGAGATCGCCGGATGCCCCAACGCTGCCGTGCTTCGGGATGACCGGATGCACGCCCGAGTCGAGCATGGCGAGGAGGAGCTCGATGATCTCGGTCCGCACGCCGGACCGCCCGGCGGCGAGCGTGTTCGCGCGGAGCAGCAGGATCGCGCGCGTCACGTCCTCGGGAAGCGGCGCGCCGACGCCGACGGCGTGGCTGCGGATGAGATTGAGCTGGAGCGCGCGCTGATCTTCGTGCGCGACCCGGACGGTGGCGAGGTCGCCGAAGCCGGTGTTCACGCCATAGACGGGCGCGTCGCCCGCGGCGAGCTCGGCGACGAACTTCGCGGCATCGCTGACGTGCCGCTCGGCGACGCGGTCGAGCGCGACGGGAGCGTGCGACCGGGCGACGGCGACGACGTCCGCGATGCTGAGGTCGTGGCCGGTGAGCCGAAGCGTGGTGATGGCTATGTCACCTCACGGAGATTCTCGCGATACCACGTGGCGAGCTCGACGTAGTGCGCGGCGGCGCCCACCGTCCATCGGTCATCCTCCTCGCGCACCTCGCGCACGACGCGAGCGGGCACGCCGAGGACGAGCGACCGCTCGGGCGCGTCGAAGCCTTCGGGAAGGACCGCACCGGCGCCGACGATCGTCCCGCTCCCGACGTGATTGCGGCCGACGAGAACCGCGGCCTGCCCGATGAGGACGTTGCGGTCGACGATCGCCGAATGCACGAGGGCCATGTGGCCGATCGTGACGTCGGCGCCGATGACCGTCGGCTCGCCGACGTCGGTGTGGATGGTCGAGTTGTCCTGGACGTTCGCGCGCTCGCCGATCTCGATGCGGTCCATGTCGGCGCGAAGGACCGTCCCGAACCAGACCGACGCGCCACTTCGCACAACGACGTCGCCGATGAGCACGGCCGTCGGCGCCACGAACGCGTCGGCGGCGACGTGGGGCCGCTTCCCGCGGTACGAATAGAGGGGCATCGCCCGTAGAGTATTTCCATGAAGCCCACCCGCGACCTGAGGGTCGAGGGCTACCGCCCGCTCATCCCTCCGGCCGTGCTCCTCGACGAGCTGCCGCTGTCGGAGGAGGGCGCGCGCGCCGTGGCCGAGTGGCGGGAGGAGGTCGCGCGCGTCCTCGACGGGGACGACGACCGGCTGCTCGTCGTGGCGGGACCGTGCTCGGTCCACGATACGAAGGCCGCGCTCGAGTACGCGCACCGGCTCCGCGACGTCGCGGGACGCATCTCGCGCGATCTGCTCGTCGTCATGCGCGTGTACTTCGAGAAGCCGCGCACGACGACCGGCTGGAAGGGTCTCATCAATGACCCGCGCCTCGACGGCTCGTTCCGCATCAACGAGGGTGTTCGGCTCGCGCGCGGCCTGCTGCTCGAGCTCGTGCGGCTCGGGCTCCCCGCCGGGTGCGAGTTCCTCGACCCGATCTCACCGCAGTACACGAGCGATCTCGTGTCGTGGGGCGCGATCGGCGCGCGGACCACGGAGAGCCAGGTGCACCGCGAGCTCGCCTCGGGCCTCTCGATGCCCGTGGGATTCAAGAACGGCACCGGCGGCACGATCCAGATCGCGATCGACGCCGTGCGCGCCGCGGGGCACCCGCACCGCTTCCTCGGGGTCACCGAACAGGGCCTCGCGTCGATCGTCATCACGCGCGGCAACCCCGAGTGCCACGTCATCCTTCGCGGCGGCGCGCGCGGACCGAATTACGACCGCGCGAGCATCGCGAAAGCGCTCGACCAGCTCGCGGCCTCCGGGGTGAAGCAGCGCGTCATGGTGGACGCGAGCCACGGGAACAGCGAACGGGACCACACGCGACAGCTCGCGGTCGTCGGCGACCTCGGCTCACAGATCGCGGAGGGGTCGCGGGGGATCGTCGGCGTGATGATCGAGAGCAACCTCGTCGCGGGCCGGCAGGACCTGCGCGACCCGTCCTCGCTCACCTACGGTCAGAGCATCACCGATCCATGCATCGGATGGGACGACACCGAGACGGTGCTGGGAGAGCTCGCTGCGGCGGTG
This sequence comes from Candidatus Limnocylindria bacterium, assembly GCA_036518215.1. GTDB lineage: Bacteria > Chloroflexota > Limnocylindria > P2-11E > P2-11E > CF-39. The sequence continues at coordinate 31,323 of DATDNP010000047.1, read as the reverse complement.
CGGGCGCGCCGCGCGGATCAGGCGCGGGACGAGCGCGTCGTGTCCACCAGCCGGTAGCCGAACCCTCGCGACGTCTCGATCTGCACCTCGTGCACGCTCGCGTCGTCGAGCTTCTTGCGCAGCCGGCCGACGTGGACGTCCACGAGGCGGGTGTCCGAACCGGGCTCGTATCCCCACACCCCGGTGAGGAGATCGTCGCGCGTGAACACGCGGCCCGGCTCGAGGGCGAGCGTCTTGAGGAGCTTGAACTCCGTCGGCGTGAGATTGACCTGCTGGTCGCCGCACACGGCCTGGACGCTGCCGAGGTCGATGACGAATCGTCCGAAGCGGAGCTGCGTGTCGCCGCTGCCATCGCGCGTCATGCTCGCCCGCCGGACGAGCGCGTCGACACGCGCCACGAGCTCGTCCGTGTCGAACGGCTTGCCCATGTAGTCGTCCGCGCCCATGCGCAGACCGACCACGCGGTCGGGCGGATCCTTCTTCGCCGAGATGAACAGGATCGGAACGCCGCTGTTGCGCCGGAGCTCGAGACACAGGCTGATGCCGTCGACGCTCGGCATCATCACGTCGAGCGTCACGACGTCGGGGTGCACGCGCTCGAACGTCTCGAGGGCCTGGCGCGAGTCGGTGACGACCTCGGTCGCATACCCCTCCTCGGCAAGGACGTTCGAGATGAGCGTCGCGATATCCGCGTCGTCCTCGACGATCATCACCCGTCCGCCCTGACGGGGCGTCATGCCCTGTGGCGCGACGTGCGGCTGCAGCACGGCGTCGTGTATCGCAGGACCCGTGCCATGTGTAACGGGCGGGTGAACGCGTTCCGCGGGCCCGTTCGTGCGCCTCGCTAGGAAGCTGTCGCGAGCGCCGCGTTGACCTTTCCGAGACGTTCGGTGATCCACGGTGCGGCCGCGCCGACGTCATCCGGCCACGGCGTGAAGAAGCGAGCGTCGGTCTCCGCCTCGATCTCCTCGCGAGCCGAACGGCCGCGGTCCGTGAGCGCGACGGCGTCGTGCATCACGAGGCCGTCGGCACGCAGTCGGGCGAGCGCGCCCCGCACGTCGTCGGGTCGCTGCTGGGCAAGCCGCGCGATGAGCTCGTCCTCGCTGTGCGCCTCGCCTCGCCAGATCCGCGTCAGGACGTCGAAGACGGGTCCGCTGAAACCGGCGTCGCGCCACGACGACATGTGGCAGTCGTCACGCGCCTGCCAGAGGCCGAAGACGGCGTTCTCGAGCGCGACCATCGGGACGCGCCCGTCGCCCACGAAGCGCGCCACGCGCGAGAGGTGGTCGTGCGGCACGGGCGACGCGGCGATCGCGTCGAACGCGCTCTGGAGCAGCCTGGCGAGCCGCGCGAGCTCGCCTGTTGGGATCGTCGCGAGCGAGCCGAGGTACGCGTCGGCCTCCGTTCGCACACGCGCAGCGAGCTCGCGCCCCTTCGGCGTGATCCGCCACCGTCCACCGGCCTCGGCGACGAGCCCGGCCGCGCGCGCGGCAGCCGCGGGCGCGAGCCATTGGTCGAGAACGGTCGGGTACGGATTGAGGATGTCCTCGATGTGCGCGCCTTCGTCCGGCTGGAGCGCGAACCCTCCGACGACGAACGCGAACGCGGGCCGATCGATCCCGAGCTCCTCCATCGCGCGCAGCGGGTAGGTGAACCCGACGCGGCGCCGATTCAGGAATTCCGGGAAGAGCGGGACGAGCTCCAGCGGATACGGTGGCTTGATCGCTCCATTGTGGCGTCAGGACGCGCGCGACTGCTCCCGCTGCGCATCCTGCACGCAGTACGGCGTGTCGGGCATGAGCGCGAGGCGCTCCTCGGGGATGGGCTTCCCGCACACGACGCACGTTCCGTAGCCGCCGTGCTCGAGGCGCTCCATGGCGTCGTCGATCTGCCGGAGGCGGGAGGCGAACATCGCCTCGCGCGACGTGTCGAGCTCGCGGTCGGCGGTCTCGGTCGCCGCGTCCGCAGGGTGCTGGTCCGCGAGGCTGATCTCGCCGCCGCTCTCCTCCTGGGACTGCTCGAGCCGCGCGCGGATCGAGTCGACCGTGCCGCTGAACTCCTCGCGGAGCTTCACCAACCGCTCGCGTGCTTCCGTTCGATCCACCTCGTCCTCCTCGCGCAGAATGTACGTATGAACGCACAGGACCTCAGCACGCGGCGCGCCGACGTCCACATCCTCGATGTCCGCGAGCAGGACGAGTGGGACGCCGGCCACATCACCGGCGCGCAGCACATCCCGCTCGGCGAGCTCGGTCAGCGGCTCGCCGAGATCCCGACAGACCGACCCATCGTCGCGGTGTGCCGCAGCGGATCGCGCAGCGGGGCCGCGACGCGAGGACTGAAGCAGATGGGGTACGACGTCGAGAACCTCGATGGGGGCCTCACGGCGTGGAGCCGCGCGGGGCTGCCGCTCGTCGATCGCGCCGAACGCAGCGGCCGCGTCATCTGACCCTCCTCGCGTGGCTCTCTCCTGACGGTCGCAAGCTCCTTCTGACGCGCGTCCTCCGCACGTTCGCGTACGGCTATCTCGCCGTCGTGCTCGCGGTGTACCTCGCGCGACTCGGCTACGACGACGTCCGCATCGGCCTCATCGTGTCCGCGGCCGTCGCCGGAAGCGCGGCGATGACCGTCCTGTGGACGCTGCTCGCGGACCGCGTCGGCCGCCGGCGCACGGTCGCGGTCCTGTCGCTCCTCATGGCCGCGGGCGGTCTTCTCTTCGCGGCCGGCTCGAGCTTCGTGCTCCTCCTGCTCGCCGCGTTCACCGGGACGATCTCGGCGACAAGCTCGGAGGTCGGTGCGTTCGTCACGGTCGAGCAGGCCATCCTGCCCGAGACCGCCCCGCCCGAGCGCCGCACCTGGCTCTTCTCGCTGTACGCGTTCGTCGCGAACATCGCGCAGGCGCTCGGCGCGCTCTTCGCCGGCGTTGCGGGAGGCATCGCGCTCGGCGCGGGACTCGAGGGCGCCGACGCGCTCCGTCCCCTCTTCGTCCTCTACGCCGTCATCGGGCTCCTCAACCTCGCGATCTTCTCGACGCTCTCCGATCGCGTCGAGGTCGCGCGCGTCGAGGGCGAACGTCGGCTCCTCGGCATCCACCGCTCGCGCGGGATCGTCGCTCGCCTTTCCGCGCTCTTCGCGCTCGATGCATTCGCGGGCGCGCTCGTCGTGCAGTCGATCGTCGCGTACTGGTTCGACCGGCGGTGGGGATTCACGCCGCAGGACCTCGGTCTCCTCTTCTTCGGCGTGAACGTGCTGTCGGCGCTGTCGCTCCTCGCCGCCGCCCGTCTCGCGCACCGCATCGGCCTCATCAACACGATGGTGTTCACGCACATCCCGTCGAACGTGCTTCTCATGCTCGTCCCGCTCATGCCGACGGGCGCGCTCGCGGCCACGTGCTTCCTCGCGCGGATGAGCATCTCGCAGATGGACGTGCCGACGCGGCAGTCCTACACGATGGCCGTCGTGGATCCCGACGAGCGCGTCGCGGCGGCCGGGCTCACGAACGTCGCCCGCGGTGCGGGGAGCACGTTCGCGCCGGCGATCACCGGATACCTCTTCTCGCTCTCGGCTCTCGCGACGCCGTTCTTCGTCGCGGGCGGCCTCAAGATCGCCTACGACCTCCTCGTGTACCGGGGGTTCCGCGCGCTGCGGCCGCCCGAAGAGCGCGTCGCGCGGCGTCCGGTACCCTGACCGCATGACGCAGATCGCGGAGCGCCGGCACTTCGACAAGCAGTGGCTCGCACAGCACCTCGCCGACGAGCGACGCGAGGCCGACCTGCTCGGCGAGATCCGCGAGGCGATCTTCGGCGCCCAGGACGGCGTCACGAGCATCCTCATCGTCGTCATCACCGTCGCGACCGCGACGACGAACTCCTACGCCGTGCTCATCGCGGGCATCGCCGCGGCGACCGCCGAGATCATCTCAATGGCCGCCGGCGAGTACATGTCGTCGAAGAGCCAGCGCGAGCTGTTCCTCGCGCAGATCGAAGGCGAGCGAGAGGAGGTCCGCGACCGGCCCGGCGAGTCCGAGGCCGAGGTCGCCTACCTGCTCGAGCGCGAAGGCCTTTCCGAGGCGAGCGCGAAGCGCATCGCCGCCGAGATGGCGCGCGAGCCTGATGTCCTCCTGAAAACGATGGTGGAGAAGGAGCTCGGGATCACCGTCGACGCGGGCCCCGGCGCGCTGCAGGGCGCGATCGTGCTCGCGCTCACGTTCGCGGTCGCCTCGCTCGTCCCGCTCGGGCCGTTCTTCTTCTTCCCGGTCCACATCGCGGTCTTCATCGCGATCGGGATGTCGGCCGTCGTCATGTTCGCGCTCGGGGTCGTGAAGTCGCGCTTCACGAAGGCGAATCCGATCGTGTCGGGTCTCGAGATCGTCGCGCTCGTCGCCGGAGCATCGGCCGGCGGCTTCATCGTCGGTACGCTCCTGCCGCGCGCGCTTGGGTTCGCCGCGGGCGCGTAGCCCGCGCTCCTTCGGACGTATCCTCGCTCGCATGCTCATCGAGCAGCTCTTCGACGCCGGCCTCGGACACGCGTCGTACCTCGTCGCCGATCCCGATGAGGGCGTCGCATTCCTCGTCGACCCCGATCGACATGTCGATCGCTACCTCGAGGCGGCGTCGCGCATCGGCGTCCTCATCACGCATTCGTTCGAGACGCACGTGCACAACGATTACGTGGCCGGCTCGACCGTCCTCGCGGCGCTGCGACCCATCACGATCGTCACGGGCGACGCGGCGCAGGTCGCGTATCCGCGCGTCGGCTTGGGCGACGGCCAGACCATCGACGTCGGCGCGCTCCGCGTGCGCTGCGTCGCGACTCCCGGTCACACGCCCGAGCACGTGAGCTATCTCGTATCAGATCTCCGGCGCGCCGAGGATCCCCAGTTCCTGTTCAGCGGCGGAGCGCTCCTCGTCGGGCACATCGCGCGCGTCGACCTCCTCGGTGCCGAGCTCGAGGAGACGCTCGCGCGGAGCGCGTACGAGACGCTCCGCGAGCGGGTGCTCTCGCTCGCGGACTACGTCGCGGTGTTCCCGACGCACGGCGGCGGCAGCGCGTGCACCTCATCCGGCGTCGCGGGCTCTCGCTGGACGACGCTCGGCTTCGAACGGCGTCACAACGACGTCATCCGCGCCGCGATGGGGGACTTCGACGGCTTCCGCCGCGCGATCGAGGGCGGCCTCCCCGTCGCGCCGGCCTATTACCCGCGCGTCCGCGCGCTCAACCACGCGGGCGTTCGCGAGACGCCGGCTGGACCACTTCCCCTGCTCGCCGATCCGCTTCCGGACAACGCGGTGCTGCTCGATCCGCGGCCGCCATACGTGTTCGCGGCGGGACATCGCCGCGGCGCGCTGAACGTCATCGGGAACGACTCGTTCGCCGTACGCGTCGGCGCGGTCGTCCCGTTCGGCGCGGCGCTCGTGCTGCTCACGACGGACGCCGACGAGGCGGCGACGCTCCGCGCGCAGCTGGCGTCGATCGGGTACGACGACGTGCGCGGACGGGCCGAGCCGATCCCGGACACCGACGAGTCGCTCGTTCGCGGGCGCATCGTCGACGCGCCAACGGCGAAACGGCTCGCCGATCGCGGCGCGCTGCTGCTCGACGTGCGGGAGGCAAGTGAGTATCACGAGGCGCACGCGCCGGGCGCGCTTCACATCCCATACGAAGAGCTCGACCGACGCCTCGCCGAGCTGCCGCGCGGACGCGACATCCTCGTGTATTGCGCGGCCGGCGTCCGATCGAGCCTCGCCACGAGCATGCTCGAGCGCGCGGCGCTGCCGGTGATCAACATCCGCGGCGGTTTCGACTCCTGGCAGAACGCCGGCCTACCGACCGAGTCCTGACCTCCTTTACCGGCACGCGGCTTGCGGCGGGCGACTCTATGACCTTCCTCCCTCATGACGTCCACCCGATACAGCTGACGGCTCACCGAGCGCTGACCGGCGATGATGGACTCATGCGTATCGCATTCGTCGCTTCCGCGGTCCCGCGTCGCTGCGGGATCGCGACGTTCACCAGCGACCTCCTGGCTGCCGTGAAGGCGGCCGACCCATCCGTTCGCTGCATGCAGGCCGCGATCGACGAGCCGAGCGCCGCGCGCGCCTACGGGCCGGAGGTCCGGTGGCGCATCCGTCAGGAAGACTGGCGCACGTATCGCGACGCGGCGCTCGCGATCAACGAGTCGAACGTCGACATCGTGAACGTGCAGCACGAGTTCGGTCTCTACGGGCTGTGGCACGACGGGATGTACGACGACCACCTCAAGGTGTTCCTCGAGCACCTCCAGAAGCCGGTCGTGACGACGCTCCACACCGTGCCGCCGGATCCCGAGCCGTGGATGCGCGACGCCGTCCGCGTCGCGTCGGACCGCAGCGACGTGCTCGTCGTCATGGCGCAGACGGCGGCGCGCCTCCTCGCGGACGTGTACGGCCTCACGAAGGAGCCGGCGGTGATCGAGCACGGCATGCCCGCGATCGAGCCGCGCGGGCGCCGCAACATGAAGCGGCAGCTCGGCATGGAGGGCCGGCAGATCGTGTCCACGTTCGGGCTCGTGGATCCGCGCAAGGGACTCGAGTACGTCATCGCGGCGATGCCGGCGATCGTCGCGGCGAATCCGAGCGCGCTCTATCTCATCGTCGGCCAGACCCACCCGGAGCTGCTGAAGCGCGACGGCGAGGCGTACCGGAACTCGCTGGTGGACGTCGCGAAGCGCGTGGGCGTCACCGACCACGTGAAGTTCGTCAACGAGTACCTGACGCAGCGTCAGATCGTCGAGTACCTGCTCGCCACGGACGTGTACGTCACGCCGTACCTCGATCCGAACCAGATCACGAGCGGAACGCTCGCGTACGCGCTCGGCGCGGGGAAGGCGATCGTCTCGACGCCGTACCTGCACGCACGGGAGGTCCTCGCGAACGAGCGCGGCATCCTCGTGCCGTTCCGCGACGCGGACGCCGTCGCGCGCGCGGTGAACCGCATCCTCGCTGATCCCGAGGTGAAGCGTGGCTTCGAGCGACGCTCGTACGAGTACGGCAAGGAGATGGCGTGGCCCGCCATCGGACGCCGTGTGCTCGCGCTCATGCGCGACGTGCTCGACGCGCGCGCCGACGCCATGCACGAGATCTCGCCGGAGCGCGTCCGCATCGCATGAATCTTGGCCGGCGTCTCGCGGAGAATCCGATCCTCAGCGCGCACGACGTGAAGCCGTCGCTCGACTCGCTCGAGGTCGTGTCGGTGTTCAATGCCGCGACCGCGCGGCTGGGCGACGAGATCATCCTGCTCCTTCGGGTCGCGGAGCGTCCGCGCACGGACGTCGAGCCCGCCCCCGACGCGCTCACGCTCGATTTCGATCAACCGCACCCGATCCTTCATCCGATGCCGGAACGGTATCGGGAGGGCCCCCTCGTCGGGATGGCGTTCCTCGACACGCGCCAGATGCCGCCACGCGTCGTCGTCGCCTACATCCCGGCCGATCTCCCCGGGCTCGACCTGCGCGACCCTCGTTCGATCCGCTATCGCAACAACACCGGCTACCTGCGGATGACGAACGAGGGGTACATCGACTTCCTCGCGCAGATCTCGCACCTGCGGGTCGCGCGGAGCACCGACGGCGGGGTGCACTTCACGGTCGACGACGAGCCGGCGATCGCTCCGCACAACGAGATGGAGGAGTACGGCGTCGAGGATCCGCGCATCACCTTCATCGACGGCCGCTTCCACATCACGTACGTCTCCGTGTCGCGCTGGGGCATCACGACGAGCCTCGCGACGACGACCGACTTCAGAACGTTCGAGCGCGAAGGCATCATCTTCCTGCCGGACCATAAGGACGTCGTCCTCTTCCCGGAGCGCATCAACGGGAAGTACGTCGCGCTCACGCGTCCGATGCCGCAATCGTTCAGCCGCATCTTCGGGATCTGGATCGCGTTCAGCGACGACCTCGCGAGCTGGGGTGGGCACGAGACGCTCGCGCTGCCCCGTTGGGGCTACTGGGATGAGCTCCGCACCGGAGCCTCGGCCGTCCCGTTCAAGACGCGTCACGGCTGGCTCGAGCTCTATCACGGCGTCGACCGCAACACGACGTACGCGATGGGGGCGCTCCTGCTCGATCCCGAGGACCCGACGCGCGTCATCGCGCGCTCGCCCTCGCCGATCCTTTCGCCGACGGAGGCATACGAGCGCATGGGCCTCTTCAACGACACGGTGTTCTCGTGCGGGCACATCGACCTCGGCGACGGCCGCATTCGCATGTACTACGGCGCGGCGGACTCCATCGTCGGCGCCGCGGACTTCGTCGTCGACGAGATCGTCGAGAGCCTCGAGCCGTGGCACGGCCCGGCGGAGCGCCTCGTCACGGTCTGATGCTGCAACAGCTTGCGCGCCTCACCGCGCCCGTCCCGGCGGCGGGCGAGCGGGCCTGCGCCATCGCCGTCTACGCGAACGCGGACGACCGCGCGATCGCGGCGGCGGACATCGGCTACGAAGGCGTCGCGTGCGTGGACGACGTCGGGCGCGCGGTCGTCCTCATGTCGGACGTGTGGGAGGCGACGCGCATCCCGCTCGTGCGCGCGTGGGCGGAGACGCTCACGGACTTCCTGCGGTACATGCAGCTGCCCGACGGTCGATTCGTGAACTTCATCGTCGATTGGGCCGGCCACCGCAACGACCACGGGCCGACATCCTTCGCCGGCGGCGGCTTCTGGCATGCGCGCGGCGTCCGCGGCCTCGCGAAGGCGTGGCTCGCGCTCGGCGACGTGGCCGCGCGCGACGGGGTCGTGCGCGGGCTGCCGCTCATCCGCGAGGCGCGCGACGTGCCGCCCGACATCCGCGCGATCCACGCGCTCATGGCGGTCGAGCTCCTCCGCGCCGGCGAGTTCGCGGAGCTCCGTCCCGATCTCGAGCGCTGGGTCGACGAGATCGCGAGCTCGCGTGTCGGCGACGTGCTGCACGACAATCCCGACGAGGCCGAGCCGCACCTGTGGGGCCACGTCCAGGAGGGTGTGCTCGCCGAGGCTGGCGCGCTCCTCACGCGGCCCGAGCTCATAGGCGTCGCGCGCGCGAGCGCGCTCGCGTACCTTCGCCCGCTCATCGAGAGCGGCTTCGACGCGCCGACCGTGCAGCCGTACGGCGTCGCGTCCGCCGTGTACAGCGTCGACCGCCTCGCCGCGATCACGCACGACGCGGTCTTCGACGACCTGGCCCGCAAGGCGCGCTCTTGGTTCCATGGCCGCAACCCGGCCGGCCTCCCGGTGTGCCGGACCGGGACCGGACGCATCCACGACGGCATCGACGACGGCGTCGTGAATCCGCACAGCGGCGCCGAGTCGAACATCGTCGGTGCGCAGGCGCTCATCGACGAGGTCATCGCCGCGCTGCCCTCGTCGCTCCCGCTCATCGAGGCCTCGTTCGCGCCCGACGTGCGCGCTCGCCTGGAGATCTTGCCCGCCTCACGCACTGCCTAGCGCGAACGCCGGCAGGCGAACGCGAAACCTTCGCGGCAGCGGTCCCATAGCATTTCGTGATGCGCCGCGCCCTCTCTCTGGCGATCGCGATCCTCGCCGTCATCGCGGCGGCCGTCGTCGTCCGCGGCGCGCTCGTCCCCACGGCCGATGCCACCGCCGTGCCTCCGGGCGCTCCGCTGCCGCTCGCGGTGGAGCAGGATCCGGGCGATCCCGATCCCGACCTGAACGCGCCGCCGGTCGCGCTCGCCCCACCCGGCGGCGCCGTCATCCAGAACGGCGTCGTGCGCATCCCGAAGCCCAAGATCGATCTGAACGGACAGCGCCGCGTCGGGATCCAGATCGGTCACCTCAACACGACCGACGTCCCGGCCGAGTACGGGACGCGCATCCAGCAGCAGACGGGCGCGAGCGTCGAAGGGATCACCGAGGTCGACGTGACGACGCCGATCGCCGAACGGATGGCCGCGCTCCTGCGGGCGCAGGGGATCGCCGTGGACATCCTCCCGACGACCGTGCCCGAGGGCTACCTCGCGGATGTGTTCATCGCCCTGCACGCGGACGACGACGGGACCGGCGAGCTCTCCGGATTCAAGATGGCGCACTCGACGCGGCGCAGCCCGTACGAGGACGCGCTCATGACGACGGTGAAGGACACGTACGCCGCCGCGACCGGCCTCGACTACGACGCATCACATGTGAGTAGGAACATGACGGGGTACTACGCGTTCAACTGGGGCCGGTACCAGCACGCGACATCGCCGTTCACCCCGTCAACGATCATCGAGCTCGGGTTCCTCTCGAACGACGATGACCGCGGCTTCATGATCGACCACGCCGATGTGGTCGCCGGCGCGCTCGTGAACGGCATCCTCGCGTTCCTCGACGCGACGCCTCGCTCGAAGCTCTTCGGTCAGGATCTGCTCGTGCCGCGCGCGCCACTGCGCCAGGGGCCCGTCCCGTCGCCGACGACGCCCCCGTGACGCGCTACGATGTCGGTGCACCGCGCGGCGGTGACGAAACGCAAGGAGGCCGGACCATGAGCGAGCACACCGCACGCGGCGCCGGCCTCCGCTAAGGGCCGCACTCCACTCCACGAGCGCCACGCCGCGTACGCACGCGCCCGCTTCGGTCCGTCCTCGTCGGAGGACGCATGCCGCCAGGCGATCTCTTCCCGCGGGACTGGCTCGTGCCGGGTGAGCGGCACGACGAGCTCGGCATCCTGAAGACCGGCAAGGAGAGCGAGGTGTACCTCGTCGCCAGGAGCGGCGGCGGGCGCACGTGTCTTCTCGCCGAGAAGCGCTTTCGCGCGCGCGACCGGCGTCTCTTCCGCGACGACTACCTCTATCGCGGGGTGTGGGGCGAGGGACCGAAGCGGGAACACCGTGCCATGAAGCGGAACACACGCTTCGGGCACGAGTTCGCCCAGCGGATGTGGATCTGGAACGAGTGGCACACCCTCACGCGCATGTACGAGGCGGGTGTGACGGTGCCGCCGCCGGTCGACATCCTCGACGGCGGGTACCGCATGGCATTCATCGGCGACGGCGACCGCGCGGCGCCGCGCTTGGTCGAGACCGAGCTTGGCGTGGACGAGGCGGCCCACGCGTGGCGAGCGCTCCTCGACGATGTCGCGCGCATGGTCGACGCCGACATCGTCCATGGCGACCTCTCCGCGTACAACGTCCTCTGGTGGCACCGACGTCCTGTGATCATCGACTTCTCGCAGTCGGTCGATGTCGTGACGCATCCCGCCGCGGGCATGCTCGTGGAGAGGGACCTGCGCGCGCTCGCCGGCTACTTCACGCGGCGTGGCGTCGCCGTCGATGTGCCGGACGCGCTCCGCGCGGTCGGCGCGGACGCGCGTCGGTTCACCCGCCAGCTATCGTGAGGTCCATGCCGGCGAAGGCGAAGGCGGCCAAGACCACCGCGAGGAAGACGACGCGTAAACGGCGCGGACCGGCGGAGCCGCGCGGTCCGGTCGCGACCGAGAGCCTCATCCCGCTCGACGATCCATCGGTCGCGGAGCTGGTCGCGCACGTCACGAAGGCGAACGGGACGGCGCTCGCCGCGTTCCACGATCCCTTCGGCAGCACGCCGCTCGTGCTCGCGTCGTTGCCGATCGGCTCCGTCGACGCGACGCCGTTCCAGCGCGACCTTTCGCGCACCCACGCGGAGCGCCTCGCCGAGGCGATCAAGGGCGCGGGAGCGTTCCTCGATCCGATCATCGCGATCGCGTCGGACGGTGAGTTCCTGTCGCCGAACGGACGGCACCGCATCGCCGCCGCGCGCGCGCTCGGGCAGCGCGCCATCACCGTCCTCGCGACGAACGACCTCGCGATGGCGTACCGCATCCTCGCGCTCAACACCGAGAAGGCGCACAACCTCCGCGACCGCAGCCTCGAGGTGATCCGCATGGCGCGCGCGCTCGCGAAGGAGCAGCCGCGCTCGAAGGAGTCCGATCATCGGGTGTCCTTCGAGTCGCCGGTGTTCCTCACCCTCGGCTGCGCGTACGAGAAGCGCGATCGTTTCAGCGGCAGCTCGTACCAGTCGATGCTGCGCCGCGTGGACCTCTTCCAGGACCGCGCCCTCCCCGCGGCGCTCCGCCAACGTGAGCAGTGGGCGGTCCGGCTCCTCGACATCGACGACCGCGTCACCGCGCACATCAAGGCGCTGCAGGAGATGGGGATGAAGAGCCCCTACCTGCGGCAGGTCGTGGTCGCGCGGTGCAACCCGGTGCGCTGGATCCCGCAGAAGAAGGGCGCGCCGCCGCCGATGACCGTGGCCGAGGCGCTCACGCGCATGACCGCGGCCGTGCGGAAGTTCGATCCGAAGAAGATCCGTCCGCAGGATCTCGCCCTCGCCGCGGCGATGGGCGGCGGCAGCGAGGAGTCCTGACCTAGTTCTTCCGCTCCTCTCGCCCGGTGTGCCTATCGACACAGTCGATGAGCTCGTCGAGCGAGAAGGGCTTCGCGAGATGACCCGCCGCACCGATCTCGTCGGCCCACCGCCGCGCGTTCTCGGCCGCGGTCATGACCACGATCGGAACGCGTGAGCCCGATTCGCGCATCGCGCGCGCGACCGCCCAGCCGTCCACCACGGGCATGCGCATGTCGAGGAGTACGAGCGTGGGATGCCACGTGCGCATGAGGCTCATCGCCTCCTCGCCGCCGTTCGCGGACATCACCTGATACCCCTCGCCCATGAGGATCGAGGTCACCGTGTCGAGGATCGAGGCGTCATCGTCGACGACCAGCACGCGACTCCTCGCGCGCTCACCCCCGTTCCCCGCGCGCAGCACGCGGGAGGTCGCGCGGTCGTCGTTCTGCTCACCCGAGCCCGCCCAGACTTCGATCATCGTCAGTTCAGTCTCCTTCCTTCACCGAGCGGTAGCGCCACGTGGAACGTCGAGCCCTTCCCGACCTCGCTCTCGGCCCAGATGCGGCCGCCGTGCTCCTCGACGATGCCCCTGCAGATATAGAGCCCGAGACCCATTCCGTGGAACTTCCGATCGTCCACGTTCGACGCGCGCGAGAAGCGCTCGAAGATCGCGGGCAGGTCAGGCGCCGGTATGCCGATGCCGTGATCCGCGACGCTGATGCGCGCCTCGCCGTTCTGCTGCCATACCGTGACGCACACCGACGTCGGCTCAGGGCTGTACTTCTTCGCGTTCTCGAGAAGATTGTCCACGAGCTGCTCGATACGGCGCCGGTCGTACGTGCCGACGATGGCGCCGCGGACGTCGACTTCGACGGCGTGCCGTCCCGACGGCTGGCGCGCGACGACCTCGCTCACGAGCGTCCCGAGATCGATCGGCTCGCGCTCCGCGAGGAGCCTGCCCTGCTCGAGCCGAGCGGCGTCGAGGAGATCGGTGACGAGCGTCGCGAGGCGTTTCGATTCGCGCACGATGCGCTGAAGACCCTGGAGGTCCTGCGGTCCCGACGGATCGCGCAGCGCCTTGCGTTCGAGGAACTCCGCCTGCGCGACCACCGTCGTGAGCGGCGTCTTGAGATCGTGCGCCGCGGCCGAGAGGAAGTCCTCCTTGAGACGGGTGGCCTCCTCGCGAGCCTGCATGCGGGCGACGTCATCGATGAGCGCCCGGCTCTCGAGCACGACCGCCGCCTGATCCGCGAGGAGCTGCGCGAGCTCCATGTCGCTCACCGCGAAGATCGGCGGACGCTCGGCGTAGAGCGCGAGGACCCCGAGCCTCCGCTCGCCGGCGGTGATCGGAACGCACACCACGGCGCCCACCCGCGACGTGCGGTACAGATCGCCGACCTCAGGATCGTCACGCACCGGGTCTCCGCTGTAGCGAATGCTCTGCTCGGCGAAGGCGCGACCCGCGAGATGCTGACCGGGCCTGACGTCGAACCCGACGTGTCCGCCGTCCTCGCGGAAGCGCACCACACCCTCCTCCTCGACCCAGAGGCCGATCCGTGCGGTCGCGCCGGTGCTCGATGCGGCGCCGCTCTCGAGCTCGCGGACGATGTCGGCCGTGGTCGGAAGACGCGGTAAACGCGCGGCGCGCGCGAGGAACGCGCGCAGCTCGGGCGCCTGCCATGCCCGCCGCAGGAAGCCGGGTGGGGCGAAGCCGACGTAATACGCGAGCGCGGAGCCGAGGCCACAGAGCTGACCCAGCGCGGCGACGATCGTGTGCTCAGGCTCGACGAGGAACGCGTTGAGACCGCTGACGAGCAGATCGGTCGCGAGCAGGATCGTGCCGAACGCGGCGGCGTCGAGTCGCCGTCGCGTCACGCCGAGCGACCGCCGCGCGGCCCGCGCGAATTGCGTCGCGCAGTAGACCCCCACGCCCGCGAAGTAGAGGACCATCGCGAGCGTCACGATCGGTGGCAGCGTCCCGTTGAATGCGACCGTCGCCACGATCGACGCGCCCAGGCCGAGCTCCGCGACGCGCTTGACGAGCGACGGAACGGTGGTGAAGTCGTCGACGAGGCGAAGGAGGAGGTAAGGGAGCGCCATGACGAGCGCCACGGCGATCTCCGTCTCCCACACCGCCGGCGCGCCGAGCAACGCGAAGAGCTGCTCGGCGAAGATGACGAACGCGGTCACGCCGAAGAACACCGTCATATCGGCGTGCGCTGGCGTCGGCTGGCGCCAGGTGCGGATCGCGACGAGCACGAAGACGACGACGTAGATCGCCTGTGTGAGACCGCTGATCAGATCGAGCGCGGTCAACATCCCGTTCCCACGGCGCGGATTCTATTGAGGAACACCGGCGACCTAGCGAGCGAGCAACACACCGACAAGCGCGCCGGCGACGACGACGAGGCCCGGATGGAGCCGTCCGTCGTAGGTCAGCGCGACGGCGACGATGACGATCCCGAACTGCCACCCTGCCGCCGCGAGCGGCGCCGGTCCGATGAGCGAGATCCCCGTCGACAGGAGGAGGCCCGCGGTCGCGAGAGCGGCACCGCGCACGAGCCCGCCGAACCAGGGCGTGAGCAGGTAGCGCCGCGCGACCGCCGTCGCGGGCACCATCACGAGCGGCGGAAGGCTGCAGGCGATGACGCCGAACGCCGCACCGACCCAGCCTCGTGCGAGGTAGCCGAGACTCACGAGCCAGAGACCGTTCGGTCCCGTCGAGAGCCGGCCGATCGCGAGCGCCTGCACGACCTGGGCGTCCGTCACGATCCCGGACGCCACGAGATCCTGACGGATGAGCGGCAGCGGCCCGAAGCCGCCGAGCGACAGCGCGGAGTCCTTCAGCATGACGAGGAAGAGGCCGATCGCGTCCATCACGTCTCGGCGCGCTCTGAGGTCGGCCGCTCGCGGCGGAGCGCGACCGTGCCGAGCGCGCACCCGGCGACGATGACGACCACCGGCGACACGCGTGCGAACTGAAGGACGGCGAACGCCGCGAGCACGACCGCGATGTCGACGGCGATGCGCCAGCCGCTCTGCCTCACGTCACGCACCATGAGCAGCGCCTGCGCGAGGGTCATGCCTGCCGTGGCCGGGCCCATGCCGGCGAGCGCCGCGGTGGCGAGCGGATGCCCGGCGATCGTCCCGTACGCGGCCGTCATGAGCGTCGTCACGATGGCGGCCGGGATCATCATCGCGCCGACCGAGATGAGCACGCCGCGCGCTCCCGCGATGCGGTTCCCCAGCATCCCCGCGAGCGCCACGAGATGGATCCCCGGCGAGAGCTGCGCGATCGCCCATGCCTCGTTGAACTCGCGCGCGCTCACCCAACCGCGCCGCTCGACGATGACGCGCCGGATGAGCTGCAGCGTGCTCGTGCCGCCGCCGACGGATTGCGTCCCGACGTCGAACCACGCCCGCACGAGCTCACGCACGGCAATACCCTAGGTACATGCGCGGCCGCGTGCGCATCGGCACCTCGGGGTGGGTGTACCGCCATTGGCGCGGCGCCTTCTATCCCGCCGAGCTCCCCGCGACGCGCTGGCTTGAGCACTACACGAAGCACTTCGACACCGTCGAGCTGAACAACCCGTTCTACCGGCAGCCGAGCCGCGAGCAGTTCGCGAGATGGGCCGCCGCCGTCCCGTCCGACTTCGCGTACGCGGTGAAGCTGAACCGCTTCATCACGCACATCAAGCGTCTCGATGTCGACTCCGCGTCCGTCGCGCGCTCGTACGACACGGTCGCCGGGCTCGGCACGAAGCTCGCCGCGATGCTCGTGCAGCTCCCGCCGCGCTTCCACTTCGACCGCGAGCGGTTCGACGGCTTCTTCGCCGCCGTGTCGCGCCGCCGCCGACGGCACGCGCTCGAGCCGCGCGATGCCTCATGGCTCACGGACGCGGCGCTGGACGTCCTCCGGGCACGGCATGTCGCTCTCTGCATCATCGACACGCCGCGCTGGCCGTCGCGCGTCGCGGTGACGTCGGACTTCGTCTACCTGCGGTTCCACGGACCGCGCGGCCTCTACTCGTCCTCGTACGACGACGCGCTGCTCGGCGAATGGGCGGCACGCATACGCTCGTGGCGCGACGACGGCCTCGACGTGCTCGCGTACTTCAACAACGACGCGCACGCGTACGCGCCGCGCGACGCCGCGCGCCTTCGCGAGCTCGTCGGCTAGGGGGCTGCGCCAGCGGGCGTTGCTCATCCGTTACTCGCGAGGACGGCGGTCGCCGGTCTGAAGCGCATCGAGCGTAGGTCGAAGCGCATCGAGCGTTGGCACCGCGTCTGCCTGTTGCGAAGAGGTGGATTGGACGCTCGTCGACGTCGACAGGCTGCAGGCGATGCGCTGCCCATCGTGCCAGCGCGAGCTCGCCGGCGGGCTCATGCGACAGGTCGAATGGTCGGCGAAGCGGTGCGTGGTCGTCGTCGTCTGCCCGAACTGCAAGGCCGAATGCATGGCGATCCTCGACGCGCGTGTGCCGAGCTTCGCCTCGAAGCCGCCGATCGACGTCGACGACGTGCGTCGCGCCCACGAGCTCCTCGCGTCGCGCGAATGGCAGGTGGATCAGCTCTTCGCGTGACGTCGCCCCTCGCGAACGGCGATATCGCCGAGCTGCTCTCACGCGAGGCGGAACGACACTCCGAGCAACGTCAGCGCGCGCTTCGGCGCGCCGCACGCGCGGCGCTCTGGCGCTGGGAGCAAGAGGCGGCCTCGTTGCGCGAAGCGGATCGTCCGTTCACGGAGCTTCCGCTCGTCGGACCGTGGATCGCGCATCTCCTCGACGCATGGTTCGACGAGCGGATCGCGCCGCCCGTTCGCCCTCCCCTGCGCACGGGCTTCCTCACCCTGACCGAGGCGCGCGCGACCCTGCGGGAGCACCCCGAGTGGCGCACCGCGTATCGAGGCGACCTTCAGGTGCATACGACGTGGTCGGATGGGTCGGCGTCGCTCGCGACGATGGTGGCCGCGGCCACCGCCCGAGGGTACGAATACGTCGCGATCACTGACCACTCGAAGGGCCTGCCGATCGCGAACGGCCTGGATGAGGGGCGCTTCCGCGCGCAGTGGAGGGAGATGGCGACGACGCGCGAGGCGACGGTGATCCTGCGCGGCATCGAGATGAACCTCTCGACGGAAGGTCGCGGCGACATGGACGAGGATCTGCTCGACGAGCTCGACCTCATCGTCGGTGCCTTCCATTCGAAGCTGCGCGTCCGCGATGACCAGACCGCCCGTTACCTCGCGGCGCTCGAGGGACGGCACCTCGACGTGCTCGCGCACCCTCGTGGTCGTCGCTACGACGTTCGCTTCGGGCTCGTCGCGGATTGGGGCCGCGTCGCGCGCGCGGCGGCCGAGCGCGACGTGGCGCTCGAGATCGACGCCTGGCCGGACCGCCAGGATCTCGACGTCGCGTCGCTCGCCGCCGTCGCCGCCGCCGGTGGACGCGTCGCGATCGACACCGACGCGCACGCGGTCGGCGAGCTCGCGTTCATCGAGTTCGGGCTCGCGGCCGCGATCCGGGCGGGCATCCGCATGGATCGCGTCGTGAACTTCCTGCCGCGCGACGACCTGCTCGCGTGGGCACGCGAGCGACGTCAGATCGCGAGACGCAGCTGGGCCGGCGCCTCCGCCTCGAGATCGCGCGCGACGTCGGTGTCGCGGACGCGCTCGTCGTCGAAGCCCGCGCGAGCGCGGATACGCTCGACACGCGCCTCGAGCGCATCGACGTAGCGGCGGTCCGGATTCACGCGATCGGCGAACTGCGAGGAGGTCGCCGGGAGGAGCACCGGGAACTCCGACGCGAGGAACGCGAAGTAGTGGGGACGGACGCCCGGGTCGAGCTTCAGCGGACGGATGGAGAAGAACGACGCGTCGTGCGCGCGCGCCGCGGCCGCGACCGCGTACAGCGAGTCGTCGCCGTCGGTGAGGCCGGGAAGCACGGGCGCGCACAGCACCCCCGCATGGATCCCCGCGGCGCGCAGCCGGCGAAGCGCTTCGAGCCTCGCGCGTGGCGGCGGCGCTTCCGGCTCCGCGCGCCGTGCGAGGTCGCCGTCGACGGTCGCCACGGAGAAGCACACGCGCACGGCGACGCGTCGCGCGAGTCGTGTGAGCAGATCGACGTCGCGGACGACGAGCGTGCCCTTCGTGACGATGACGAGCGGGAGCGGTGACTCGACGAGCGCCTCGAGCGTGCGACGCGTCAGGCGGTAGCGCCCCTCGCACGGCTGGTACGGATCGGTCCCCGTGCCGAGCGCGACGGTCTCCCGCAGCCGCAGTCGCCGGAGCTCCGCGCGCAGCACATCGGCGAAGTTGATCTTCACCTCGATCTCGCGGTCGAATCCGGCGCCTGTGTCGCGGCCCATCCGCGCGTGGTACTCCCGCGCGTAGCAGTACGTGCAGGCGTGGGCGCAGCCTCGATATGGGTTGAGGCTCCACGCGAAGGGCATCCCCTGGACGCGGGTGAGCGCGCTCTTTACCGAGACCTCTCGGTAGCGCACCGGGCCAGCCATTCGGCTAGTATAGAACGTCCGTTCTATCAGCGACCTCCGAAGATATGGACCGAGAGCGCCACGTCATCGCCGGCGTTGCGCAGGCGATGCTCGACCGCATCGTCGGGGCGCAGGATGCGCGGCCGCCGCGCGGGAAAGCCCTGTACGGTCGGCGTGCCACCGTCGTGCCGCACGATGCCCTCGAGCGTCCCGCGCACGGGCGCGAACACCGTCCACCCGTCCGCGTGCGCGTGCGGCGCGTCCCCGGCGCCGACCGGCCACACGATGACCCGCGTCGCGATGTCCCGCTCCGTCACGATCGGGATCTGCACCTCGGCCGCCGCGCGCTCCGGCGCGAGGGCGAGATACCTGGGCATGCAGCAGCGATCGAACTGGCCTCCGCGAAGGAGCGCGGCGACCGCGTCCGCCGCGAGCGCGGCTCGATCGCCGTCACGCGTTCCGGCGAGACGGCGCGCGAGGACGGCGAGGATGCAGAGATGATCGGTGCGGACCTCGACCGGCTGCTCGGGCACTACTCGGTCGCGGTCTCTTCCTCTTCCTCGTCGAGCTCCTCCGCGAGCGCGCGCTGCTCGGCCTCCTTCAGGTCGGCCATCTTCACGCCAAGCTCGCCGAGCTTCTCGGGCCCGAGGAGCTTCTCGGCCTTCGGAAAGAGCTTCTCCTCTTCGTCCTGGATGTGATGCTCGACGTTCTCCCGAAGCACCGTGAACTTCGCGGGCCACGTCTCGGCGTCGATCGGCGTGTTGTCGAGACCGGTCACGATCTGGTCGACGAGGTGATGCTCCTCGAACGACTCGAGCACGTCTTCCTTGGCGTTCGGCAGCTTCTGGAGCGCCGGATAGAAGATCTCTTCCTCGATCCGTTCGTGGATGGTGAGCTCGTCGATGAGCTGCTCGAACATGCTCGTGCGCTCTTCGGTGTCCTTCTCCTTCTCCACGCGGCGCATGAGGTCCTTCACGAGTTCATGGTCCTTCTTCAAGAGCGTGAGCGCGTCGATCTGTTGCGGCATCGGGCCCTCCTTGCGACGGCGCTGTGAGCACGCGGAATGCCATCCGTGGCTTGGCCGTGCGCGTGCACAGGGACTGAGCGGATCGAGGTAGCGCCATGGCCACGAAAGGCAGCCCCACCGGCAAGCGTGAGACCATCTCCGCGGGGCACTCCGCGCCGAAGGGGATAAGGACCGCGGCGACTAAGAAGGCGGCGAAGAGCACCGCGAGGAAGACGACGCGCCAGGGGCTCGGCGTCTACCGACGCAAGCGCGACTTCACGCGCACCGCCGAGCCAAAGCCAAAGCGCGCCCCCTCGCGCGGCCCGCTGCGGTTCGTCGTGCAGAAGCATCGCGCCACGGCGCTCCACTACGACTTCCGTCTCGAGGCGCGCGGCGTGATGCCGTCGTGGGCCGTCCCGAAGGGGCCGTCGCTCGATCCGAGGCAGAAGCGGCTCGCGATGGAGGTCGAGGACCATCCGCTCGAATACGCGAACTTCGAGGGGATCATCCCGGAGGGCGAGTACGGCGGTGGCACGGTGATGATCTGGGACGAGGGGGTGTGGGCGCCGATGGAGGAGGGCGTCGATCCGGCGAGGGCCATCGCGTCCGGCGAGATGCGGTTCGTCCTCGCCGGCACGAAGCTGAAGGGGAGCTGGGCGCTCGTCCGAACGGGCGAGCGGAAATGGCTTCTCATGAAGCGTCGCGACGAATACGCGCGCAACGTCGACATCGAGCAGGCCGAGCCGCGCTCCGTGCGCACGCACCGGCTCCTTGCCGAGATCGCTCGCGACGAGGGCGGCGACGTCAAGAGGGCGGCGACCGGCGACCCGAAGCGCGCGCGATGATCCGCCCGATGCTCGCGACCCTGTCGAAGGACGTCGTCGCGGGAGACGAATGGGTCTTCGAGGAGAAGTACGACGGGATCCGCGCGATCGCGGAGCGGCGGGCCGATCGCGTCCGGCTCTTCTCCCGCAGCGGCCAGGACCTCACCGCCGGATTCACGGAGGTCGCGGACGCGATACGCGCGCTGCCCGACGCCGACCTCACGCTCGACGGCGAGCTCGTCGTCTTCGACGCGGGCGGCGTGTCGCGCTTCCAGCTCCTGCAGCGCCGTGGCGTGGACGCGCGCGCCCGACCGGTCTATGTCGTCTTCGATTGCCTGCGCTCGCGCGGCCGCGATCTCGTCCGCGCCCCGCTCGAAGAGCGGCGCGAGCGCGTCGTGGCGCTCATCCCGCGCCGATCCGGGCCGCTCATGCCGTCGCGGCAGCTGCGCGGCGGCGGCGAACGGGCGCTCGCCGTGGCGCGCGAGCGCGGCTGGGAGGGCGTCATCGCGAAGCTCCGCGGCTCGCGCTACGAGCCGGGCATCCGGTCCGTGGAGTGGCGGAAGGTGAAGGTGCGCGGCGAATCGGAGTTCATCATCGGCGGGTACACCGCGCCCAGCGGCGCGCGCACGCATCTCGGCGCGCTCCTCGTCGGGATGTACGACGGTCCGAAGCTGCGCTTTGTGGGCAAGGTCGGCACGGGCTACACCCAGGAGACGCTGCGCGATCTCGGCGCGAAGCTGCGTGCGCTCCGCACCGAGGACGCTCCGTTCGATCCCGCCCCGCGCCTGCGGGACGTCACGTGGGTGCGCCCGGAGCTCGTCGCGCAGATCGCGTACGCGGAGTGGACAGCGGACGGAAAGCTCCGGCAGCCTGCGTTCCTCGGACTGCGCGCCGACAAGAAGCCACGTGAGGTGAGATGGGCACAGCGCGAGTGAGCGATCCCGTGACGATCGGCGGCGTCGTCATCTCGAACGCGAACAAGGTGTGGTGGCCGGATGAGGGCATCACGAAGGGTGATGTCGCGCGCTTCTACCACGAGATCTCCGGCCACATCCTCCCGTGGATGCGCGACCGGCCGCTCACCGCGGAGCGGTGTCCCGACGGGATGGCGGGAAGCTGCTTCTATCGGAAGAACTTCCCCGAGGGCAACATCCCCGTGCACGCACCGCGTCTGCGTCTGCGGGCCGAGAGCACCGGGAAGGACGTGAATTATCTCGTCGGGGGCACGCTCGACGCGCTCCTCGGGCTGGTGCGGGTCGGATGCATCTCGATGCACGTGATGAATTCACGCGTCGGCTCGATGCACGAGGCGGACTGGCTCGCGTTCGATCTCGATCCGAGCACCGGCGATTTCTCCGACGCGGTGCGCGCCGGGCTCGCGCTCCGGCCGCTGCTCGAGGAGCACGGTCTCGTGTCGTTCCCGAAGACGTCAGGAAGCCGTGGGCTGCACGTCTTCGTGCCGCTCCGGAAGGGTCAGTCGCAGGACCAGGTCACGTCGTTCGCCGTGCGGGTCGGAGAAGAGCTCGCGCGGCGCGAGCCCACGCTCGTCACGATGGAGCATCGCAAGAACGCACGCGGTGCGCGCGTGTACGCCGATCCGTTCCGCAACTCCTATCTCCAGACGATCGTTGCGCCGTACTCCGTGCGGCGCAGACCCGGCGCGACGATATCGACGCCGCTCGCGTGGGACGAGGTGACGCCGCGCCTCGACCCGACGCGCTTCCGCCTCCGCACCTTCGAGAAGCGGCTCGCCGGGAACGATCCATGGGCCGACTTCAAACGGAGGACGCGAAGCTTGCCGCGCTAGGTCGTCTTCGGCGGACGGCCGACGCGTTTCGCACTCGCTCGTAGACCCGCACTGATGTTGCGGCGATGCTCTGCTGTGAGAGCGCGGCCGCGGCGCTGAAGCGAGAGCCGATCCCGAGATTCGAGTGGCATCGGCTTGCCACGCTTTCCGTGCCGATTCACATAGCGACGCGGACGTCCGTACGCATCCCGACAAGGAATCGGCGTTCCACAACCGCAGGCGCAGAGAACGAGCGGTATCGGACGCGTGCCGAGTCCATGCAACTCCATATGACAGCTTCGACACAGCGTGACGCCGTTCTCGACCTCGTAGCGGAGCGCTTCATCGTCGGCCCAGGCAACGATGTGATGCGCCGCGAGACCGAGCTCATGTCGCTTGCACTGGCGAAAGCAGCTCTGGCACCGGTAGCCGTCTCGTTGCAGGACGGCGTTCCGCCACGCCACGTACCTCGGATCCTTGAAGCGCTCCCACGCGCGACCGCCCTTCCACTTCCAATGAGCCGCCCCGCGCGGCAGATTGGGATTCGCCTTGGCGCGTGCAGCGCGAGACACGGCACTCACGTACAGCGCTGACTTCCGCAAGCCTCTCGAGCGGGCCCAACGGGCGATCGTGCGCTCGGACACCCCGAACTGGCGAGCGAGCTCGGCGTTCGAGCGGCACGGGAACAGCGCTTCGAAGTCGTCCATCACAGTCTGTTCGACCATGGCTTGCTCGACCGTGGGACTGGCATGAGGTTTGCCTGTTCGGTTCACATGGCACGAAACACCCCACGTCGCGGACATCGCGTCACGACCGAAGAACGACCGGCACAGTCGGGCGTCTCGCATTGGTTCACGCGTTTCAGCCAGCGGACCGCGGACATCTCCGGCTCGCCGTGGATGTTCATCGTCGCCGTGTTCCTCATCTTCGTGTGGCTGATCGCGGGGCCGCTGTTCGGTTTCTCGGACACGTGGCAGCTGGTCGCGAACACGATCACGACCCTCATCACGACACTGATGGTCTTCCTCATCCAGAACACGCAGAACCGCGACTCGCGCGCGATCCACCTGAAGCTCGACGAGCTGCTGCGCGCGACGCCGAAGGCGCGAAACGAGTTCATGGAGGCGGAGGAAGAGGATCTCGACGAGATCGAGCGCGAGAAGGCGATCGTCGATCGCGCCGATCCGAACCCGCCGCCGCACAAGGCCGAGGAGCGTCGCTCGTCGAACGGGAACGGCAAGGCAAAGGCGGACGAGAAGACGAAGAGCTAGCGGTCCTCGCGGCGCGTCGGCTCGGGGAAGCTGCCGCTCTCCTCGGGCATGAACGGCTCGGGATCGTGCGTCTCGCCACGGACCTCACCGATCGTCGAAGGGAATCCGCGCTGCGGGCGTCCGCCGCCCGCACCGTCGCCGCCGTCGCCGCCCTGTCCGCCGGTGTCCTGGCGCTCGCTGTCGCGTTCCATGTCGCCGTGCGCCGCAGAGCGGGTGCCAGGCGCGAGCGCCCACAGCGCGGTGAGGGCCGTATCGACGGCCGCGTCCATGAGATACACGGGTGAGATCCGCCCGACGAGCGGTCCGACGAGCGCGACGCTTCCGAGGGCGCCTGCCGACGTCGCGCCGAGGAGCCGAAGCGCGGCCTCGTCGCGGCGTGATCGTCCGAGCGCGGCCAGCGTCGCGACGACGCTGAGCATGAGGAGCGACACCGTCCGCACGAGCCATTCGTCGCGCTTGTTCCCCGTGACGCGCTCGAAGCTGCGCATCGACACGAGCGGCCATACCGCGCCGAAGATCCAGTAGGCGATGTGCGCGCGCTCGACGGACGCGAGCGTGAGGCGTGGCGCGCGCATCAGACGCGCTCCAGCGTCGCGATGATCTCGCTCACGTCGAAGTCGGCCGCGGCCACGCAGCTGTCGGCCGCGCCGTAGTACACGCGGATGCGCCGTCCGTCGTCATCGAGGGGGACGTGGCCGCATGAGTACACGACGTTGCCGAAGAGCCCCTCCATCTCGAAGGGCAGCTCGGGCATGAGGATCGGCTCCGGCGAGCGCGCGACGACGCGCGTCGGATCGTCGCCGTCGAGGAGGACGGCCCCGAGCGTGTAGCGATGATCGGTGTCGACGCCGTGGTAGATCTCGAGCCAGCCGCAGCTCGTTCGGAACGGCGTCGTCGACGCGCCCGTCTGCCGCTCGTCCCACTTTCCCGTCCGGGGCATGACGAGCGGCTCATGGCGGCCGAACGGCAGGTCGGGATCGGCGCACGCGATCCAGATGCCGAGGACGTGATCGAACGAGCTCGGCATCGGCCGGGTGAGGGCCATGTAGCCGCCGCGCCACTTCTCGGGGAAGAGCGCGACGTCCTTCTGATCCGGCGGGAAGATGACCCCACGCCGCGTGAAGCGCGTGAAGTCGCGGGTCGTGAGCAGGCTCGTCGTGATGCCGACCCGCGACACGGACACGTACGTGACGTGCCACTCGCCGCCCACGCACGTCGCGCGCGGATCCTCGCAGCCGTACTCCTCGAGCTGCCCGTGAGGGTAGACCGCGGGGATGTCGTCGACCTCGAACGAGAGACCGTCGCGGCTCCGCGCCATCCGAAGGTGCGAGAACTGCGTGAGGAAGATCGTCCGCCGATGCGTCGTCGGATGCGTGAACGTGATACCGCGCGGATCGCGCAGGTCGAGCCCGGGGAGATCCTTCGGGAGGTAGACGACCTGCAAGCGCTCGGTCGCGTCACCGTCGATGAGCGTGATCGGGACGACGTCGTCCGCGCCGCGGCCGCGACCCAGTGGCATGAGCGTCGGATGCGCCCCGGACAGGTCCAGCGTGAGCGCGCCCGCCGGCGGGTCGCGCCGCACCGGTCGCTCGGCCACTCGCAGCAGGAGGACGATCTCGTCGCCGACGCGCGCGGCGGCCGGATTGAGGACGCTCACGACCTCGAGCTCGGGATGCGAGGGATGCACGTCGGACGGCCGCAACAGCGGCTCGCTCGTCACCCGGCGCGCGATATCGAGGGCCATGTCCGCCTGTCAGCACGTCCCGTTCCCGACCAGGCCCGCGCCGGCTATCCGCCGCGAAGCAGCGACCAGAACAGCCCGATGACGGCGGCGGCCATGACGACGACCGCTATCACGCCGGCAGCGGTGAGCCACGGGCCGATCCGCTCCTTGCTGCCCATCACGCGTCGGTCGCGCGCGACCATCACGGTGAGCGCGAGGAGGAGCGGGGAGATGAGGCCCATGATCACGGACGTAAGGAAGAGCGCGTCGATCGGGCTCACGCCGCTGAAGTTCAGCAGCACGCCGACCACGGTCGCGGCGATGAAGACCGCGTAGAACGGCGGCGCTTGCCACCATTTCTCGTCCAGACCGGTTCGCCATCCGAGCGTCTCGCCGACGGCGTAGGCGGCGGAGCCCGCGAGCACGGGGACCGCGAGCAGGCCCGCGGCGATGAGCCCCACGGCGAAGAGCGTCGATGCGAGATCGCCGAGGACGGGACGCAGGGCCTCCGCGGCGTCGGCGCCGCTCCGCACGTCGTACTTCCCATTCGCGTGCAGCGTGAGCGCGGTCGTCAGGATGATGCAGAACATGACGAGGTTCGCCGAGAACATCCCCGCGCTCACGTCGATCGTGCTCTGCCGCACGTCCGCCTTCGAGGTGCGCGCAGCCTCCGCGCCGCGCTTCTCGGTCTCCTCCTTCTTCTCCTCCACCTCCTCATCCGACTGCCAGAACAGCAGATAGGGCGAGATCGTCGTTCCGAGCACCGCGACGAGCACCTGAAGGCCATGGCGATCGAGCGGGATGCTCGGGACGAGCGTCGCTCCGACGATGTCCCCGGGCGACGCATGCACGAAGAACGCGGTCACGACGTACGCGAGGAACGCGAGCGTGATCGTCTTGAAGACGTTCGAGATGACGCGATAGCTCCCGAACACGACCGTCGCCGCCGTGAGCGCGGCGGCAGGGATCGTGAGCGGCTGCACCGGGAGGCCCGTGAGCATGTGCACGCCCTCGCCGATCGCGCCGAGGTCCGCACCGATGTTGATCACCGTCGCGATCACGAGCAGCACGATGCCGCCGACGAGGAGCGGCCGCGGGACATGCTTGCGGAGCGCCGTGGCGAGTCCTTCGCGCGCGACGAGACCGATGCGGCCCACCGTCGACTCGGCGACGATCACGAGCGGGAGCGTGTAGAGCGCCGTCCACAGAGGACCGAGTCCGAGCGCCGCGCCCGCGACGGCGTACGTCGCGATCGCGCTCGGATCCATCTGCGCCGCGCCGGTCACGAGGCCGGGTCCGAGGAGCTTGAAGACGCGCTTGAACGGATTCGACTCGCGTTCGATCTCCTGCGCCTTCGAGCCCTCGGCGGGCTCGTCACGGACCTCGCGGTGCGTGCGACCGCTCGCTCTCTTCTTTGCACCCCTGGCAGCCCGCGTGTGCGCCACGGGCTCTCACCATCGCAAGGCGCGGGCCTGCTTCGTGCAGTGGAAACCCACCGCTTCGTGCGTTCGCACGAACGGATCACTGAGCGGGAGGGCGAACATGGAGAAGCGCGATATCCGCGAGGAGGCCGCCGACCGCGTCGCAGAGGCGGTCCGTCACGCGCTCAGGCTCGTCGGTCCCGCGGAGCGCGGTCTCGAGCGGGTGCGCGAGACCATCGAGGATCGCCCGGCCGCCTAGGCTCGCGACAGCTCGCGTCCCACGATCGTCACGAGGTCGTCCACATCGAAGGGCTTCGTGATGTACCCGTCCGCTCCGAGCGTCCGCGCGATCTCGGCGGCGTGCGCGTTCGCCGTCAGCAGGACGATCCGCGCGCTCTCCTTCGCGGTGCGGCGGTACTGCGACACGAACGACCAGCCGTCCATGATCGGCATCGTCAGATCGAGAAGGATGAGGTCGGGGGCGATGTGGCGCACCAGCTCGAGCGCCGCCGCGCCGTGGCGGACCGTCGCGACGGAGTAGCCGGCGTCGCGCAGCACCTGCCGCACGACATCGGCGAGCTCATCGTCGTCGTCGATCACGAGGACCCGGTGCGCACCACCCACCTGCTTCATCGAGCGCCAAAACGCTCCGAGTTGCAAGACGGATGCCGATGGCTCGCTTGCCCGATGAAGGCACGTCATGCCGTCGGCCTGCTGCTTGCTCCGGCGATGGCTCGTGCATCACCTCGAGCCCGTCGGCGATGACCGCGCGGAGGCCGCGCTCCCGACGCGTTATGGCGACTTCCGCATCGCCGTGTTCCGGCTGAGCGGCGACGAGACCGAGGTCGTCGCCCTCGTTCGCGGCGACGTCCGAACGCCGGAGCCGGCGCTCGTGCGTCTCCATTCGGAGTGCCTCACGGGCGAGTCGCTCGGATCGCTGCGCTGCGACTGCGGCGAGCAGCTCGAAGCGGCGCTCGAGCGCATCGGACGCGCGGGCCGCGGCGTGCTTCTCTACCTGCGTCACGAGGGGCGCGGGATCGGCCTCTTCGACAAGATCCGCGCCTACGCGTTGCAGGACACCGGACTCGACACGGTCGACGCGAACGTGGCGCTCGGCCTCCCCGTCGACGCGCGCGAGTACGCGTCGGCGGCCGCCGTGCTCCATCGGCTCGGCGTGCGTCGGGCGCGCGTCCTCACGAACAACCCCGCGAAGCTTCGCGCCCTCGCGGAGCACGGGGTCGAGGTCGTCGAGCGCGTGCCGCTCGAGGCGGCGCCGAATCCGGTGAGCCGCCCGTACCTCGCGGCGAAGCGCTCCCGGATGGGCCACCTCCTGCGAGCGATCGAGCAGCGCGATCCCGCGCCGCGGCGCCTCCGCCCGATGCCGTTCGTCACGATCCACTACGCGCAGACGATCGACGGACGCATCGCGTCGCGCACCGGCGATGCGAGGTGGGTGAGCGGCGAGGAGTCGCTCCGTCTCGCGCACGAGCTGCGCGCGTCGCACGACGCCGTGCTCGTCGGGATCGGCACCGTCCTCAAGGACGATCCGCGGCTCACCGTGCGCCTCGTGCCGGGCAGCTCTCCCGTGCGCGTCGTCGTCGACAGCAAGCTGCGGATCCCGACGAGCGCGAACGTGCTGCGCGACACCGCGGCGCGGACGATCATCGCCAGCACGCCGTACGCGTCGTCCGCCGCGGCGCGACGGATCACGGAAGCTGGTGCGGAGATCCTTCAGATCCCCGCAGACATCGACGGCGAGGTCGATCTGCGGCTCCTGCTCGAGCGCCTGCGCGGTCTCGGGCTTGCGTCCGTGCTCGTCGAGGGAGGACGCGGGATCATCACGTCGATCCTCCGCGGACGGCTCGTCGACCGGCTCATGGTGTGCATCGCGCCGAAGGTCCTGGGGCAGGGCATCGAGGCCGTCGGCGATCTCCATCTCGACCGGCTGCGCGAGGCCCTCACCTTCCGTGACGCGCGGTTCGTCCCGTGTGGCGACGACATCATCTTCGACGGCGAGCTCGATCGCGCCGACGCGAGCCTGCGCCGGAGCGCGTGATGCCCACCGGGGTGTGGTTCCCGGCTGCGCGCAGCGTCGAGCTCCGCTCCGAGCGACCGGTCATGCCGGGACCGCACGACGTGCGCGTCCACGCGATCGCGTCGGGAGTCTCGCACGGCACGGAGATGCTCGTCTATCGCGGGCAGGTCCCCGAGGATCTCGCCCTCGATCTCCCGACGCTCGCCGGGTCGTATTCCTTCCCGATCAAATTCGGCTACGCGAGCGTCGGACGCGTCGTGGCCGTCGGGGACGCGGTGACGCGCGTCGTTCCGGGTCAGCTCGTGTTCGTCCACCATCCCCATCAGGACGAGTACGTCGTGCCTGAGGCGGCGCTCGTGGCGCTCGACGGTGTGCGGGACGCCGAGCAGGGCATCTTCCTCGCGAATACCGAGACGGCCGTGAACGTCGTCCTCGATGCGCACCCGCATCTCGGCGACGTCGTCGCCGTGCACGGTCAGGGCGTCGTCGGCCTTCTCGTCACGCAGCTCCTGCGACGCAGCGGCGCGCGCGTCGTCGCCGTCGATCCGATCCCGCTGCGGCGCGACCTCGCGATGCGCTGCGGCGCCGACGTGAGCGTCGCGCCGGACGGCGCCGCGGATGCGATCCGCGAGCGCACCGGCGGCCGTGGCGCCGATCTCGCCATCGAGGTGAGCGGCAGCGGCGCCGCGCTCCAGCAGGCCATCGACTCGGTCGCGTTCCAGGGCACCGTCGTCGTCGCGTCGTGGTACGGGACGAAGCCGGTGACGCTTCGCCTCGGCGCCGGGTTCCATCGCGCACGGGTACGGCTCGCGAGCTCGCAGGTCGGCACGATCGATCCCGCGCTCGCGCCGCGATGGGACCGCGACCGTCGTCTCGCGCTCGCGCGCGAGCTGCTCGGCGAGCTCGTGCTCGCGCCCCTCGTCACGCACCGCATCCCGTTCGCGCGCGCGGCCGACGCGTACGCGCTCGTCGACGCTCACGCCGACGAGACGGTGCAGGTGCTCCTCACGTACGACTGACATCCTGCTCGTCACCGCGGGCGATGTGCGCCGGCGGACCGGCGGCAACATCTACGACCGGCACGTCGTCCGAGCCGCGCGCGCGAATGGGCTGTGCGTCGCGATCGCCAGCGTCGAAAGCGCGCGCGAGGTCATCGATGCCGTCGCCCGCGAGCGCCCCACCGTCGTCCTCGGCGACAGCATCGCGTTCGGGCCGATCGCGGACGCGCTGCCGCACTTGCCTTTCGTCCCGCTCGTCGCGCTCGCGCACATGCCGGTGCGCGGACGGGCTGTCCGCGTCGTCGCCGCCGCTGCGCACGTGATCGCGGTGAGCGCCGCGCTGGCGCGCGAGGTGCGGACCCAGGGCGCGCGTCGCGTGTCCGTGGTACGGCCCGGATGCGACGGCGTGCCGGCCGCGCGCCGGCCTCGTCGCCACGATCGCGTGCACGTCCTCTGCGTCGCGAATCGGTCGCGTGCGAAGGGCGTCGACGTGCTGCTGCGGGCCGCCGCGCGCGTGCCGGCGCTCCAGTTCGAGCTCGTCG
This sequence comes from Candidatus Limnocylindria bacterium, assembly GCA_036518215.1. Lineage (GTDB taxonomy): Bacteria > Chloroflexota > Limnocylindria > P2-11E > P2-11E > CF-39. Next base: position 887 of record DATDNP010000047.1, on the reverse strand, counting down.
GCGACGTGCTCGACCCGCGCTATGCGCGCTCGCTGCGCCCGCTCATCTCGGCGGTCGCGCCGCGGCTGCGCGTTCACGCGGCGATGCCGCCGTCGCAGCTCGCGCGCTCGTTCGCGCGCGCCGACATCGTCGCCGTCCCGTCGCGCTCGGAGGGCTACGGCATCGTCGCGGCGGAGGCGATCGCGCACGGCCTGCCCGTCGTCGCGTCGGACCTCCCGGCGCTCCGCGAGGTCCTCGGCGACGCCGGCACGTTCGTGCGCCCGGACGACGTTCCGGGCCTCGCTCGCGCCCTGACGCGCTTGGCCGATCCGAAGGCGCGGCGGCGAGCCGTCAACATTGCCCGTCGTCGTGCCCTGACGCTCCCGACGTGGAGCGAGGCCGAGCGTTCCGTCGTGTCCCTGCTGGTCCGTTCTATGCGGGTGCACGAGCACGGAGGTGATGAGATGCCGCCACGCGGTGTGAAGAGCCCCAAGCGCAAGCGTCAATACGAGCACATCAAGAAGAGCGAGCTGAAGCGCGGCCGGTCGAACAAGACCGCGGAGCGCATCGCCGCCGCGACGACGAACAAGACGCGCCGGAAGAAGGGCGAGACGAAGTCTGGACGGAAGCGCTCGTCGACGCGGAAGAAGAAGAGCTAGTCGGCGAAGAGCGTCGGGTCGCCGTCGACACGACGGACGTCCGGCCAGTCGGGATCGTCGGACAGCTTCACGAGCTGCTCGTCGCCGCCGAGCCGCGCGCGGACCGCGTCGTCCTCGTGCTCGAGGACGATGCGACCGTCAGGGAACGAACGCAGGTGGACCAGCGTGCCCGAGCTCGTCCTGTACGTTCCTGGCTCGCGTATGAATGTCGTCATCGCGATCCTCCCAGAGCCCCATCTGCGCTGCGGT
>DATDNP010000046.1:0-2497 GCA_036518215.1 Candidatus Limnocylindria bacterium | reverse complement strand
CGACGGCGGCTTCTACTTCTGGGTCACGTTGCCGCGGGGAATGGACGCACGCGCGCTCCTCGACGTCGCTCTCGAGGAGGGTGTCGCGTTCGTTCCCGGCCAGGCGTTCACCGTGGACGGCGACCACCGCGCGTCGCTGCGCTTCTCGATCAGCGCGCCGACGCCGGACCGCATCGACGAGGGCGTGCGCCGCCTCCGCCGCGCGTTCGACCGGATGGCCGGATGACGCTCCTCGAACGCGGCGTCGACGCGCGCGCGGTCGAGGCGGCCGCACGCCGCATCGCGGCGCATGTCCGGCACACACCGACGGAGCACTCGGGCGCGCTCTCCGCGCTCGCGGGTCGCGACGTGTTCCTGAAGCTCGAGAACCTGCAGCACACCGGCGCATTCAAGATCCGCGGCGCTCTCTCCGCGATCCTCGCGCTCGACCCCGCGGCACGTGCGTGCGGCGTCATGACCGCATCTGCTGGGAATCACGGCCAGGGCGTCGCGTTCGCCGCGCGTCTCGTCGGCGTGCCCGCGTGCGTCGTGCTGCCCCACGGCGTTCCGCTCGCGAAGCTCACCGCCATCCAGCGCGCGGGCGCGGAGACCGTGCTCGCGGACGGCGGGTACGACGGCGCGCACGCGACCGCGCGCGCCCTCGCCGAGGAGCGCGGCATGACGTACGTGCATGCGTTCGACGACGACCTCGTCATCGCGGGACAGGGAACGCTCGCGCTCGAGCTCGTCGCGGATGCCGACGTCGATACGATCGTCGTCCCCGTCGGCGGCGGCGGTCTCATCGCCGGCATCGCGGTCGCGCTCTCGGAGCGGCGGCCGCGTCCGCGGATCGTCGGCGTGCAGTCCGAGAAGGCCGACTCGTTCGCGGCGTCGCTCGCGGCCGGTCGCACGGAGGAGCGGCCCGCGACCACGATCGCCGACGGCATCGCGGTGCGGCGACCCGCGGAGCGCACGCTCGCGCTCGTCCGCGGTCTCGTGGACGACGTCATCACCGTCTCCGACGAGGCGATCGCGCGCGCGATCGTCGCGCTCCTCGAGCATCACAAACTGCTTGCCGAGGGTGCCGGCGCGGCATCGCTCGCGGCCGTGCTCGAGGCGAACGGGCACGTCGGTGGACGCCGCGTCGCCGCGGTGATCAGCGGCGGCAACATCGATCCGAACCTCCTCGGCAAGGTGCTCCAGCAGGGCCTCGCGTCCGCGGGCCGCTACCTCGCCTTCCGCACCTGGCTCGACGACCGGCCGGGGATGCTCCACGAGCTCACCGGCATCCTCGCCGCCGAACGCATCAACATCCTGCACGTCGGCATCGACCGCCTCGGCCCATACGCTGCGCTCGGGCGCGTCGGCCTCGACGTCATCGTGGACACGCGCGACCGCGCACATGCCGCGGCGATCCTCGCCCTCGTGCGCGGCCGCGGCTTCCCCGCCGAGGAGCTCCTCGACACGATGCCGGCATGAGCGGGCGCACGCTCTCGCAGAAGGTCTGGGACGCGCACGTCGTCCGCCGAGAGGACGGCGAGCCGGACCTCCTGTACGTCGACCTCCACCTCGTCCATGAGGTGACGTCGCCGCAGGCGTTCGAGGGACTCCGTCTCGCGACGCGCGCCGTCCGCAGACCCGACCTCACGCTCGCGACCATGGATCACAACGTCCCGACCTCTCGCGCGACGCCGGCGGACGAGACCTCCCGGTCGCAGATGGCGGCGCTGCGACGGAACGCGAGCGATTTCGGCATCCGGTTGTATCCGATGGGCGTGGCGGAGCAGGGGATCGTGCACGTCATCTCGCCCCAGCTCGGGCTCACGCTCCCAGGGATGACGATCGTCTGCGGCGACAGCCACACCTCGACGCACGGTGCGTTCGGCGCGCTCGCCTTCGGCATCGGGACGAGCGAGGTCGAGCACGTCCTCGCGACGCAGACGCTCTGGCAGCGGCAGCCCGGCACGATGGCGATCACGATCGAAGGCGCGCTGCCCCGCGGCGTGTCGTCGAAAGATCTCATCCTCGGCGTCATCGCGCGCATCGGCACGAGCGGCGGCGTCGGGACGGTGCTCGAGTACCGCGGGCCGGCCATACGCGCGCTCTCGATGGAGGGGCGCATGACCGTCTGCAATATGTCGATCGAAGCCGGCGCGCGCGCCGGCGTGGTCGCACCAGACGACGTGACCTTCGCCTATGTCGAAGGCCGCCCTCACGCGCCGAAGGGTGCGGCGTGGGAGTCCGCGCTCGACGCCTGGCGCGCCCTCGGCACCGACGAGGACGCGTCGTTCGACCGCGAGGTGCGCATCGACGCGTCCGAGCTCCGTCCATTCGTGACCTGGGGGACGAACCCCGCGCAGAGCGTCACGATCGATGGCGCGGTGCCCGACCCCGACGCGCTCCCAGCGCAGCAGCGGGAGGCCGCGACGCGGGCTCTGCGCTATATGGACCTGCAACCCGGCACGCCCGTGCGCGACGTCGCGGTGGATGCGGTGTTCCTCGGCTCGTGCACGAATGG
>DATDNP010000045.1:0-6181 GCA_036518215.1 Candidatus Limnocylindria bacterium | reverse complement strand
GGCGCTTCGCGCGCCGGTCGCATGCGCCGCGTGCGGCACGCGTACGCGGCCGGTCTCCGGCTTCTGCCCGAACTGTCTCGCGCGGCTTCCCGCGCCGCCCGCCGCACGCGTGGCGTTCCTCGCCGGCGCGCTCACCCTCGGCGCGCTCACGCTCGCCGTCGACGCGACGCTGCTCACTCCGCGAGGTCCGACGATCCCTGCGACGAGCGCCGCGACGCCCACGGCACCTGCCCCGACGCCGACGGTACCGGTCCCGAGCGCGACGTCCGCGCCCGCCGGGACCGCACCGGCAACGAGTGCTCCGAACGAGACACCTATGCCGGCAACGACCGCGGCGGCGTCACCGGATCTCCCATCGACGTCGACCGAGAGCGGCGTGCGGCTCGGCGACGACCGGTGACTAGACGAAGCGGTCGCGGGCCTCGTCCCAGCGATGCAGCACGCGCGTCGTCACGGCACCGTTCTGTAGCGCCGGCTCGTACACGCCGGCGACGACGCGCCGCGTCGGGTGCTCCCACTCGCCGAGCGAGCGCAGGTGCACGATGAGCGCAAGCGACGCGATGTGATCCTCGGGGACACCGTTCGCGCGCAGCGCGGCGAGCGCGTCGTCCGCCGAATCCGCGTGGAGCGCCGTCGAGAGCGACGTGCCCTCTGTCGTCGCCGCGAACGCGCGCCGCACGGGCGCGCCCCAGACGTACCCCGCGGTCACGGGAACACGGCTCAGCTCGGGCACGTAGAGGTAGCCGCCGCGCGCCTCGCGCGCGAGCACCGCGACGTCCGTCCCGTCCTCGCCGAGCTCGCGGATGGGCGCCCCACCGCGCCGGGCGATCTCGAGCATCGCCTTGCCCACCGTCGACTTCCCCGCAAGACGCGGGAGCGCGATGACGAGGTAGGAGCGACGCGCCTCCGCGGCGTCCCTCAGCGTCGCCGCGATCTCGGGAGACATCGTCCGGTTCGCGACGAGGTCGTCGAGCGTGAGCGCACGCGCGTTCGTCCCGGTCATATCTGGAGACTACTGCCGCGGACGCGCGCGCCCTATGCTCCTCGCCTCATGCGTGCCATCGAGCTCGGTCACGAGGATGCCCGCGACGCGCGCGCCGTCGGCCACAAGGCCGCGAACCTGGCGCGCTTCGCGGCGACATTCCGCGTCCCGCCGGCCTTCTGCCTCGCGACGAGCGTGTACGACGAGCTCGAGGCCGCGACGGACGGAGACGCGACGGCGCGGGCGGCGCTCACGCGCCTCGTCGCCGACGCGTACGCGCGCCTCGCCGCGGCGATCGGTACCGCCGAGCCGCGCGTCGCGGTGCGCTCGTCCGCGACGGGCGAGGACAGCGCCGACGCCTCATTCGCCGGCCAGCACGAGACGATCCTCGACGTCCACGGCGTCGACGCCGTCGTCGACGCGGTGCTCGAGTGCTGGCGGAGCGCCGGCAACGAGCGCGTCACCGCGTATCGCAAGGAGAAGGGCATCACCGATCCCGTGTCGGTCGCCGTGCTCGTGCAGCAGATGGTCCCGTCCGACGTCTCGGCGATCGCGTTCGGCGTCGACCCGGTGAGCGGCGATCGCGATGTCGTGGTCATCGACGCGGCCGCGGGTCTCGGCGACCGGATCGCGTCGGGCGACGTGACGCCGGACCGCTACACCGTGCGGAAGTCGGATCTCGGCGTGAGCGGGACCGGCGTGCTGAGCGAGGCGCAGGCGACCGAGATCGCGAAGCTGACGCTCGCGCTCGAACGCGAGAACGGGCACGAGGTCGACGTCGAATGCGCGTTCGCGAACGGACAGCTCTACCTCCTGCAATGCCGCCCGATCACGACGCTCGGGCAGGACTTCCCGCTGGTGTGGGAGGACCCGGAGGACGCGAAGTACCACTGGGTGCGCGACGACGCGCACTCCGGCGCCCCGCATCCGCACCTCCTGAACGACTACTTCCTCGAGGCGCCGACGGCCGGCATGCGCCGCCGCGCCGAGATCGACGACGCGCCGCTCTTCGCGCGCACGCAGCCGTTCCTCGGGCGGACGTACGTCTCGATCCGCCGTCGCGTCTTCGAGGGCGACCTCGCCGAGCTCGACCGCGCGATGGTCGCAAAGGCGTGCGCCGCGGCGCGCACGTTCCGGCGCACGTGGGACGACGAATACGTCCCGCGGCTTCGGGAGCACTGGGACTGGATCGCACAGGCGACACGCGACAGCGCGACCGTGCCGCTCGGCGAGCTCGCTGCGCGGTGGGACGCGCTCTGGCCGCGCGTCAACGACATCTGGACCATGCACATGATGACGACGTCGCGCGCGTACAGCGTGATGGACGAGCTCGCGACGACGTATGAGCGGCTCACCGGACGGCCGCGCGCCGAGGCGCTGAAGCTCACGCAGGCGCGCGCGCCGTCGCTGCACAGGCTCGCGCGCGATCTTCACTCGCTCACGGCCGCGTACGCGAGCGGCGATCGCGCCGCATACGAGCGCGCGCGAAGCGCGTTCCTCGCCGAGCACGGGAACCTCGGCTCTCCCGGCGAGGACATGCGCGACCTCCCGTGGGCCGAGGACCACGCGCTCCTCGAGCGCGAGCTCGCACGCCGCGCCGCGGATCCGCAGGAGGACCCCGACGCGCGTCGCGCGCGCCTCATCGGTGAAGGCGACGAGGTCGAGCGCCGCGCCCGCGACCTGCTGCGCGATCGGCCCGACGATCTCGCGCGCTTCGACGAAGTGCTCGCCGCGGCGCGCGCGACCGGGCCGCTCACCGAGGAGCACAACTACGTCATCGACCGTCAGGTCATGTCGATCGTCGCGCGCTTCTTCCGCGCCGTCGGCGCGCGCATGGCACGGGAAGGTCTCCTCGCGGACGCGGCCGACGTCCACCACTTCCACATCCGCGAGGTGAGCGAGGCGCTGCGCACGCGGCGTGACCTGCGCGATCTCACGCGCGAGCGCGCGGCCGAGTACGCGGGGTGGCTGCGCCTGCGGTATCCGAAGACGCTCGGCGCGCCGGCGCCCGCGGACGCGGCACCGGTGCCGTCCGCCCTGAACTACCGCGTGACACAGGATGCCACCGGGGTCATCAAGGGCGCGCCCGCGTCGAGCGGCGTGCGTCGTGGCCGCGCCTGCCTCGTCCGCGACATCGACGACTTCGCGAAGATGCGCAAGGGCGACATCCTCGTGTGCCGCTCGTCGAACGTCTCGTGGATCCCGCTCTTCACCATCGCGGCCGCGGTCGTGACCGACGTCGGCGGGCCGCTCTCGCACGCCGCGGTCGTCGCGCGCGAGTTCGGCGTACCCGCGGTCGTCGGATGCGACGTCGCGCTGGAGACGCTGCGCGACGGCGACCTCATCGAGGTGGACGGCGATGCTGGTACCGTGAGGAAGATCGAACGGTGATGGACAAGCCGAAGGTGAGCGCGACGCTCAAGCTGAAGGGCGGGCCGTTCTCCGGGCAGACGGCGATGGTCGCGGGCGTGAGCGAGGGATCGCTCATCGACATCCGCGGCCGCAGCTACCGCATCAAGAAGCTCGAGCCCGTGCCCGGACGCCGCGATCACACCGGCGTCGCCGAGTTCGTGAAGCCGACGACGCCGGACGAGCCGGGGAAGCCGCGCCCGCTCTAGCCGTCAACGTCCGAACAAGAACTTCGGGAAGAAGACCCAGAGCGTCGCCCATCCGAGCCCGGCGACGACGACGAGCCGGAGGACGAGGGGCCAGGCGTTCTCCCACACCCAGAGACCCGCGACGACCGGAAGGAACAAGAGCCACACGACGACCTGCGCGCCCGTCGGCAGCCCGCGGATCCACTGCCACGTCGCATCGAGACCGCCTTGGTTCGCTACGATCGCGTACGCGAACGCGATCCAGAGGACGCCGAACACGACGAATGCGCCGATGCTGATCACCGAGTCCATACCACGTCTCCTCCTCACCGAGACGGCCTGTCCCATAGCTGATCACCTCACGCGCTGATCGATGTGAGGAGTGTTCGACGACATCGCGTCGGAACTGTGTCCGCTGGCGCCTCGACTACGCGACCTCGCTGACGACTTTCTCCTTCATCTCGGCGAGGCCGGGCATCCCGAGCGACGCGACGGCCGTGAGCACGCCGCTGCCCGCGACGATCGTGAAGAGGACCGGCGCGCGCGTATCCGACGGCAGCGTCGTGAGGATCGCGCCCGCGAGGATCGCGGCGATCATGCCCGCGAGGTAGCGGCTCGTCTGCACGACACCCGACGCGAGCGCGACCAGAGTCTGCGGGACCACGTCGACGGCCGCGACGCGCGTGGACGGGAACGTGAACGCGACGCCCGAGCCCGTGACCATGAGCGCCGCGATAAGGAGCGGGAACGGACCGCCTCCGACGAGCGCGCCGGTCGCGAACGATCCGATCGCGATGAGCACGCCCCCGAGCGCGGTCGGCCACTTCGCGCCGAAGCGGTCGACAAGGAGGCCCGTGATCGGACCGAGAACGATCTGCACCGAGCCCAGGGCGAAGAGCGCGCCCCCGACAAGGAGCGCCGTCGCGGGATCGCTCGCGAGGAGCGCCGGGATCGCGAGGAGCGTCGCGTAGAGCGAGAGGTTCGCCCCGCCCATCGCGACGTTCGCCGCCGTGAACGCGCGGATCTTGAAGAGGCGCGGCGGGAGCGCGGGATCGGCGAGGCCGCTCTCGTATCGCAGGAACACGACCCAGCCGACGGTGACGGCGAGCGCGAGCACGCCCGTCGTCGCATCGACGCCGTGCGCGAGCGTCGTGAGCACCCACGCCGTGCCGGCGAGGAGGACGCCGAGCGCGACGACGCCCGCGACGTCGAAGCGCGTCTCCGGCCGCGTCGCGTCGTCGTGCACGTTCGCGAGCGCGAGCACGATCGCGAGCGCGACGAGTGGCACGTTCACGAGGAAGCACCACCGCCAGTCGATCCCGACGAGAAGACCGCCGAGGAGCGGGCCGACCGAGGCGGCCGCGCCGGAGATCGCGCTGATGAGACCGAAGAAGGTGCCGGCGCGCGCGCCGGCGGCGCGACGCAGGATGCCCATCCCGTTCGGCGCGATGAGCGCGGCCGCGAGCGCCTGCTGCAGACGGAAGAGCACGAGCAGGACGAAGCTCGTCGCGAGCGCCGCGCCGATGGACGCGACGCCGAAGTACACGAGCGCGCCGAGCATGAGGCGCCGCCGTCCGAACCGGTCGCCGATGCGCCCGCCGATCGGCTGGAGGGCGGCCATCGCGATGAGGTACGTCGTGATGAGCCACGACGCGGACGCGAGGTCGGTCCCCGACTCGCGCGCGATGAAGGGAAGCGCGACGACGATCATCGTCGAGTTGAGCGGGACGAGCGCATTGCCGAGCGCGATCGAGCCGATGAGCTTCAGGGAGGAGCGGTCCAAGGACCAGAGCCTAGCGCGTGTCTTCGAGCTCCAGGATGAGGCGTTCGAGCGCGACGATCGCCGTCTCGATGCGCTCGCGATCGTCCGGCTCGAGGCCGGCGAGCGCATTCGCGATGCGCGTCACGCGCTCCGCGCGCGTCTTGATGATCGCCGCGCGGCCCGCCGCCGTCGCCTGGACGCGGACGACGCGCGCGTCGGACTCGTCGCGCGTGCGCGTGACGAGACGCTTGCGCTCGAGGATCCCGACCGTCTTCGTCATCGCGGGCGCGCCGACCTGCTCGCGGCGCGCGAGGTCGCCGATGGACATCGGCCCCGCGAACACGAGCGCGCCGAGCGCGACGCGGTGTTCCGCCGAGAGGCCACCCTCGGCGCCGTCCTGCCGGAGCGCGCGCATGAGGTGGACGGTCGCCGAGTTGAGGCGGCGCGCCAGCTCAGGGATCGGCGCCCTCTTGCGCCTTCGCATATCCTTCACCCGGTGAAGGATATGCGACGGCGCTAGAGGGCGCCGACCCCTGAGTTGGCGCGTCGCCTCAACTCGGCGACCGTTCACCTCATGCGCGCGCTGCGGCAGGACGCCGCGGAGGGCGGGCTCGCCGCCGAGCACCGCGTCGCCCTCGGCGCGCTCGTGTTCGCGGGACCGATGTCCATCGGCGATCTCGCACGGCGCGAGCAGGTCGGCGCGCCCGCGATGACGAAGACGGTCGGGATCCTCGAGCGCAAGCGTCTCGTCACGCGCACGCGCGACGAGACCGATGCGCGCGTCGTCCGCGTTCAGGCGACGGCGGCGGGCCGCGCGGCGATCATCGAGACGCGCGCGGA
>DATDNP010000044.1:0-4295 GCA_036518215.1 Candidatus Limnocylindria bacterium | reverse complement strand
CCGCCCGCAAGGCCATCGAGGCCGTCCGTGAGGTTCACGCCGTTCGACATCGCGACGATCGCGAACACCGCGAGCGCGACGAAGAGTGGCGCGCCGATCTCGACCTCGCCATACAAGGGGACGTACACGCCGGTGATCGCGAAGTGCCGCTGGATGTACAGCGCCGCCGCGACCGCGACGATGAGCTGCCACACCAGCTTGTGGCGGCCGCGGATCCCGAAGCCGTAAAGCACGTTCACGTAGTCGTCGATGAACCCGAGAACGCCCACGGCGAGCAGCGTCCCGAGCGGCACGATCGTCTGCGGCAGGTACTCGTCGCGCTGATCCGGCGGCAGGAGGATGAGCACGAGCAGCCACAGGACGAGCGTCACGAAGATGAAGAGCACGCCGCCCATCGTCACGATGCCCTGCTTCGTGATGAGGTGCGACGGCGGTCCTTCCCGACGGACCTGCTTGCCCATGCGCAGCCGGCGCAGGAGCCGGATGTACGGGCCGCCGAGCACGAGACCGAGGAGGAACGCCGCGAGCAGGACCCCGAGCGAGAGGATCGCCACTAGACGCTCACCGGACGGACGAGCGCGTCGGCGAGCCGATCGAGCGCGAGCGAATGCGAGCCCTTCACGAGGATCGTGTCTCCGGGCCGCTGGATGCGCTTCAGTGTGACGAGCGCCTCGGCGCCGTCCGCGACGGTGTGCGTGTCGTCGAGACCAGCGGCCCGCGCTGCCGTCACCGCCGTGCGGGCCAGCTCCCCCACGCCGATGAGCACGTCCGCGCTCCGCGCGGCCTCGCGCCCGACCTCTTCGTGCGCGTCCGCGGACAGCGTTCCGAGCTCGAGCATGTCGCCGATGACGGCGATGCGGCGACCCGCGGCCTCACGCAGCACCGAGAGCGCCGCGAGCACGGCGGCGGGGCTCGCGTTGTAGCTATCGTCGATCACGGTGATGCCGTCGCCGCGGCGGATCTCCATGCGGTGACGCGGTCGCTCCATCGTCGCGAGCGCGACGGCCGCCTCCTCGAGCGGGACGCCGAGCGCCGCGGCGGCACCGAGCGCTGCGAGCGCCGCGACGATGATGTGCCGGCCGGGGATCGGCACGCTGACCTCGGCGCGCCGTCCCTCGTACGAGGCGACGAAGCGCAGTCCGTCGAGCCCGGATGTCCGCACGTCGCTCGCGCGAAGCGCGGCTTCGGGCGACTCGCCGAAGAGGACGACGCGGGCCGTCGTGCGCGTCGCGAGCGCGCGCACACGTGGATCGTCGGCGTTGAGGAGCGCGACGCCATCGCGTGGCAGCGACTCGATGAGCTCGGCCTTTCCCGCGGCGATCGCCTCGACGCTCGGCGTGCGTGAGAAGTGCACCGGTCGCTCCGGGATGCGCGTGATGATGCCGACGCGCGGTCGCACGAGGCGGCAGAGATCGGCGATCTCGCCGGGAACGTAGAAGCCGAGCTCGATCACCGCGACCTCATGGCTTGGCTCGAGCGAGAGGAACGTGAGCGGCACGCCGATCTCGTTGTTGTACGAGGCGGCGGTGCGGAGCACGCGGTAGCGCGCGCCGAGCGCCGCCGCGGTCGCGTCCTTCGTCGTCGTCTTTCCGACGTTGCCGGTGATGCCAACGGCCGGGATTCGCTGACGATCGCGGATGCGGTCGGCGAGGGCGCGGAGCGCGCCAAGCGACGAGCCGACCTCGACGACCGTCGCGTCCGCGCGCAGACCGGGCAGGGGCCGCTCGACGACCGCCGCGGACGCGCCGCGCGCGAACGCGTCGGCGACGAACTCGTGACCGTCGCGCTGGTCCCTGAGCGCGAAGAAGACCTCGCCGGCACGCACGATGCGCGAATCGAACGCACCGCCCGCGTACCGCTCGTCCCCGCGCGGCGCGCCGGAGATGACCCGTCCGCCCGATGCCTCGAGGAGATCGTCGAGCGTGAACACCAGAGGATGGTACCGACGCTCAGGGCCGGTCGGGCTGCACGCGCGCGTTCCGGAGAGCGTCGCTCGCGAGATCGCGGAACGCCGCCATGGCCGTGACCGTCCCATAGAGCTCGGACTGCGGTCGCTCGATGACGATGACGGTGACGAATCGCGGGTCGTTCGCCGGCGCGAAGCCGGCGAACGAGGAGATGTACTGCCCGTCGATGTAACGGCCGTCGTCGCTCGGGATCTGGGCGGTGCCCGTCTTGCCGGCGACGCTGTAGTGCGGGAGCGAGGCGCCGTTCGCGATGCCGTTGTCGACCGTCGACGTGAGCATGGCGCGCAGCGTCGCGGCCGTCTCGGCGCTGATGGGATGCCCGACGGCGACCGGCGCGGTGCGGTGCTCCCCGTCCGCATCGCGCCGCGTCGCCACCACATAGGGCCGATAGAGCGTGCCGCCGTTCGCGATCGCCGAGTACGCGGCCGCGAGCTGCAGCGGCGTCGCCGCGATGCCCTGGCCGAACGCGACGGTCCCGAGATCCACCGGATACCACTGCGCGACCGGCCGCACCTCGCCGGTCGCCTCGCCGGCGAGATCGACGCCGCTCGCGGTGCCGAAGCCGAACGCGCGCAGGTAGGAATACAGCTCGTCGGCGCCGAGCTTCTGCGCGACGAACACGGCGCCGGCATTCGCGGAGTGCTCGAGGATCTGCGTGACCGTCGACGTTCCGTACGCCTTCCCGAGCGCGTTGTTGAGGCGGCGGCCGCCGATGATCGCGTAGCCCTTGTCCTCGTACGTCGTGTTCGGGGTCACGACGTGCTGGTCGATCGCGCCCGCGATGGTCACCGCCTTCATCGTCGAGCCCGGCTCGTACTGCCACGAGGTGCAGCGGTCGCGCAGCGATTCGGGATCCGCCTTCGCGACATTCGCCGGGTCGTACGACGGGTACGAGGCGAGCGCGAGGATCGCGCCGTCCTTCGGATCCATGACCACGACGCACCCGCCCGCGGCGTGCTCCGTCGCGATGGCGTTCCGCAGCGCGCGCTCGGCGGCGGTCTGCACGACGAGATCGATCGTGAGCCCGAGATCCGCGCCGTTCACGGCCGGCTGCGCGGTGCGGAGACCGAGCGCGAGCTCCCGGTCCTGCGGATCGCGCTCCACGACGAGACGGCCCGCGACACCGCGGAGCGCCTTGTCGTATTGCCCCTCGATCCCGTACTGCCCCACGCCGTCGTCATTCACGAAGCCGAGCAGGTTCGCGGCCATCGTGTCGTTCGGATAGAGGCGCTTCGGCTCCGTCTCGAAGCCGAGGCCGGTGATCCCGAGCGCCTCGATGGCCTTCGCCGTCTCCTCGGGGAGACGCCGGCGGAGGTAGAGCCAGTCGGCGCCGGAGTCGAGGAGCGTGAGGACCGCACCCGACGTCGTGGCGAGGAGGGGCGCGAGCTTCGCGGCCGCGAGCTGCCGAGCGGGCTCGTCGCCGATGCGCTTCGGGATCGCGTAGAGGGACTTGAGCTCGACGGTCGTGGCGAGCAGGGCGCCGTTCCGGTCACGGATGACGCCGCGCTGCGCCGCGAGCACGAGGTCGCTCCGCACCTGATCGGTCGCGCCCTCCACGAGGGCCGCGCGTCCGAGGGTCTGCCAGTAGCCGACGCGGAGCGTGAGGAGGAGAGTGGCGATCGCGAAGGCGGCGAAGATGACGCGGAGCCGCCGCGGGGAGACGTTCTCGGTCACGTGTCCTCTCTCTCCTCAGGACCGGTGAGGTGCTCGCTCCCCAGCAGCACCTCGCCGGCGACTAGTGACGGGCGCTTATCGGATCGAGCTTGACGACGGGCAGGGTCGCGACACGTACGAGCCCGAGCTTCGTCGCCTCGGCCTCGATGCGAGCCGGTGAATCGAGACGCGCGTTCTGGACTTCGAGGAGCGCGTTCTGGCGCCGGAGCTCGTCGCGCTGCTCGGTGAGGCGCTGCGCTTCGTAGCCGCGCGCCGAGACGGTGGTCGCCTGACCGAGGTAGAGCATGGCGATGAGGAAGACGACGGCGATCGCCGCGCTCACCGTGACGAAGGTCCGCACCTCCCACGTCACGCCGCGCGTCGCGTGACGCTCGACGCGCGAGGCGCGTGTCGTATGCCGGGGACGCGCCTTCACCGCGCGGCGCGCCGGCGCCACGCGGACGGCCTGTGAGGCGATCACGACGCGATCTTCTCCGCGACTCGGAGAGCTGCGCTGCGGGCGCGCGGGTTACGTGCGGCCTCCGCCGAGTCCGCACGAAGCGGACGCCGGGTAACGACACGTAGACCCGCGCGGTGCCCGCAAACGCAGGTGGGGAGGTGGGGAGGACAGATGCAGTCGCGCGATTCGCGCGCCATGAACTGCTTCACAGCGCG
>DATDNP010000043.1:0-16175 GCA_036518215.1 Candidatus Limnocylindria bacterium | reverse complement strand
GGCCTCGCGCTCGAGGACCGCGAGACGCGCGAGCCGGGGCGCTTCCGGTTCAAACACCTGCTCATGCGCGACGTCGCCTACAGCGTGTTGCCCAAAGCGGCGCGCGCGGATCTCCACGAGGCGTACGCGAACGAGCTCGAGCGGTCCGTCGGCGACCGTCGCGCGGAGTACGCGGAGATCGTCGCGTACCACGTCGAGCGAGCGTTCGCGCTCGCCGTCGAGGTACGGGCGCCGCGGACGGTCGTCGCGCCGCGCGCGCGGGCGCTGCTCGAGCGCGCGATGCCGCTCGGCGAGCGCGCGCGACGGCGCCTCGAGACGCCACTTCTCCAGCGCTACGCCGCGGCGGCGGCGGCGGCGCTCGCTGCGAGCGGCGATGAGGCCGCTCCCGAAGACGCGCTCGCGGTGAAGCTACTGCAGGCCAGCGACAGCAGGCTGCGCAGCGAGTACGCCGACGCGAAGGCGGCCTTCACGGAGGCGCTCCGCCTCGCCGAGAAGCTCGGGCGAACCGACCTCGCCGCGCAGGCGCACACGGGGATCGCGGGAACGCTGGTCTGGACGGCGAACGATGCGACCGAGATCGCGCAGATGGCTGAGCACGCCACGGAGGCGCAGCGCCTCTTCCGTGCGGCCGGTGACGTCGGCGGTGAGGTCGAGGCCGGTCTCATCATGCTCGACTCGTACTGGGCGTCAGGCGATATCGATGCGTTCCTCGCCACCGGGCGCGACCTGTACGAGCGCGCGCGGGCCGCGCGCGACGAACCGCGCGAGCTGCAACTCGTCGCGCGACTCATCGGTGCGGCCGCGAATTCCGGTCAGCTGAAGCTCGCCGTCGAGTACCGGACACGCGCACAGGAGCTCATCGCGAAGCTGGGTGCGAGGCTGCCCCCCTGGTTCCGCAACTCGGAGATCAATAGCGTCCGCCGCGACGGCGACCTGGCGCGAACGATGGAGCTGCTCGACGAGCTCGAGACGATCGCCCGCAATGAGCTCGACATGAACCTCCTCATGTTCCGTTTCCGTGCCGCCGCGGAGACGGAGGCGATCGAACGACGGCGGTACCCGGAAGCCGCGGTGTTCTGCGATCGGTGCCTCGAGATCAGTGTCCGGATCGGCGACCGGTGGAACCGCGCAGAGCTCACCGCGACGCGCGCCATCTGCGTCGCCGCTGCTGGTGACATCGCCGCGGCGGAACGTCTCATCGTGGACGCGTCGGCGTTGGCCGATCGCGGCGATGTGTTCGCCATCGCGTACATCGCCTACTGCAAGGCACGCGTGCTTGAGTTCGCCGGGCGCATCGACGACGCGCTCGCCGCGGATCGCGAATGCGACGAGCGTTTCGCCGCGTCCGGGTACGGGAAGGGCATGTGGAACGGCATTCTGCTGATCGACCAGGCGCGTTTCCTGGCGGACATCGGCAGACCGATGGCGGCGGCAGACGTGCTCGCCCGCGCCGAGGCGGGGCTGCCGCCGCAGATCGGCGAGCGCGCGGAGCGCATCGCGAAGCTCAAGGAGCGGATCGCGTCAGCGAAGGCGGCGCGCGCCTAGCGAGCGTTGCGCGCGCCGGTCGCCAACGGGCGCGGCGGATGGCTCGCTTGTCCGTTTACTGGGCCTTTCCCTGCGACAATTTCGCGCCAACGCAAATGAATCGCACTCGCTGGCCGCTGGTGCTCATCGTCGAAGACGACCCGGGCGTCGCCGGCATGCTGCGGGACGCGCTCTCCGACGCGCGCTACCGCGTCGTCGTCGCCGAGGACGGCGACGAGGCGCTCACCGAGTGCGCGATCGAGGAGCCCGACGTGATCCTCCTCGACATCAAGCTCAAGCACATGGACGGCGACCAGTTCCTCACGCGCTACCGCCGCCGTCGCAGCGCGAAGGCGAAGATCATCGTTGTGAGCGGCCTCCTCGGCCTCGACCGCCTCATGCTCCCGGTCGACGACATCGTCGGGAAGCCGTTCGATCTCGGCGACGTCCTGTCGCGCGTCCAGCGGGCGGCGGCGGTCCGTTCCGAGGAGCCGCGCGAGTTCGCGGAATAGCGCTAGGCCCCCGCCCGCGCGCGCTCGAGTCCGTCGAGGATGAGCTCGAGCCCGAACGCGAACTCCACGTCGTCGTCGTGCCGTAAGCCGGGACCGACGCGCGCGAGCGCGGGGTAGCGTCCGAGCTGGATCCCGCGGACGAGCGCGGCTGCGTCCTTCGACTGCATGCCCGACTCGTCAAAGACCTCCTGCGTGAGCCCGAAGAGACGCGCGCCGAGGAGATGCACAGCGTGATGCGTGAGCTCGTCCGAGAAGCCCGCCTCCTGGAAGATGCCGATGAGCGAATCCCAGAACTCCCAGAGCGTCTCGCTCATGCGCGTGCGCGAGGTGAGGAGCCGCGCGGCCCATGGATGGCGGCGCATGCGCTCGCGCGCCGCGATGCACCGTGCGCGAATGCGCTCGCGCCAGTCGCCGGCCGACGGCTGGCTTCCGATCTCCTTCACGAGCAGATCGACGATCCCGTCGAGGAGATCGTCCTTGCCGCGCACGTGGTTGTACAAGGACATCGCCTCGACACGCAGCTCGCGGCCGAGCCGGCGCATCGACAGCGCGTCGACGCCCTCGCGGTCGGCGACGCGGATCGCGGCGCGCAGGACGCGTTCACGCGTCAGTTGCGTACTTACGGCGTAAGCATACACTCCAGCATGAGGTACTTACGGTGTAAGTACGAAAGGGGACGGGACATGGATCTCGCGCGCATCACCGGCGCGGTCTGGCTGCTCTACTTCGTCACCGCGATACCCGGCGGAGCGCTCCTCGCGCGGTCGCGCGACGTGGGGATCGCGCTCAGCGTCGTCTCCACCATCGCGTACGTCGCGGTCACGGCGCTCCTCTTCGCGCTCCTCGAGCCGGTCGACCGGAGCACCGCGCTCGTCGCCGCGTTCGTCGCACTCACCGGGTGCGCGCTCACCGCGGTCGCGACGGTCCTGCAGACGGCCGCGAGCACGGAGCTCGCGGACCTCGGGAAGCGGACCGTCGCGATCTCGTTCGCGTTCTTCGGCTGCTTCATGGTCCTCACCGGCATGCTCATCGCGCGATCCACGTTCCTGCCACAGCTCTTCGGCGGGTGGTTCATCGTCGCCGGGCTCGCGTGGGCGACCGTGCTCATCCCGCCGGTCTTCCGCGTCCTGCAGGTCGGCATCGTCCCCTTCGGCGGTCTCGCCGAGGTCGCGCTCATGCTCTGGCTCCTCGCGCGCGGCATCGACGTCGCGCGCTGGCAGGTGCTGCTTCGCTAGCATCGGCCGATGTTCACGCCGAGCGAGCGCGAGGAGCTGCGTCGCGCGCTCATCGCCGAGGCGCAGAACGACGAGCGGATCACCGGCATCGCGATCACCGGGTCGGCGGCGGCCGATCGCCTCGACGAATGGAGCGACATCGACCTCGCGTTCGGCATCCGCGACGGCGTCGCGCTCCAGGACGTGCTCGATGACTTCACCGAGCGCATGCGCCGCGACCACGGGGCGGTCGATACGGTCGACGTCACCGCGGGCGCATGGATCTACCGCGTCTTCCTCCTCGCGAACACGCTTCAGGTCGACCTGGCGTTCGCACCGCGGTCCGAGTTCGGCGCGCGCGCGGCGACGTTCCGGCTCGTGCACGGCGAGGCGGCGCAGCTCCCGCTCCCGGCGGCGCCGAAGACACGCACGCTCATCGGCTTCGCCTGGCTCTACGCGCTCCACGCGCGGTCGTCCATAGCGCGCGGACGCCTGTGGCAGGCCGAGTACATGCTGTCGCACGTGCGCGAGCAGATCGTCGCGCTCGCGTGCCTCCGCCACGGCCTGCCGCATGCCGAGGGCCGCGGCGTCGATCGCCTACCCGACGCTCTGAAGCGCGACCTCGAGGCGACGCTCGTCGCGCGCCTCGGACCGGACGAGCTGCGGCGCGCCTTCGGCGCGAGCGTCGCGCTGCTGCTGCGCGAGATCGAGAACACGGATGCCGCGCTCGCTCATCACCTGCGTCGCGTGATCACGGAGCTCGTCGCGTGAGCCCGAGGATGCCCTACCGCTTACGGTCCGTCGTAGTTGTCGTCCGCGACGAGCGCCGCGCTGTTCGAGAGCGGGTTGAGCTCGCAGAGCGGGATGTCGCCTTCCCATTCGGAGCAGTCGATGACGTTGCCGAACAGGCCGCCCCAGAAGCCGCGGATCTCGGACGTGTCGACGAGGCCCTCGTAGAAGGTGAACGGCGCGGCGGTGAAGAGGTGGACGCGGTCGGGCTTGTCATTCTTCGACACCTTCGAGCAGTCCATGCCCGGGCCGTCGATGAGGTCCCACTGGTGCCCCGGCTCGGCGTTCGGCGAATAGCTCTCCGCGCAGTCCCAGAGGTAGATGAGCACGATGAGCGCCTTGCCGTACTTCGGGGCGTTCGGCTTGTGCGGGTCGATGGGTAGATCGGAGAGCGCGGTCTCGAAGCCCTCTTCGCGGATGCGGTCGATCATGCGCTGCGACTCGTTCGATCCGACGTTCCCGCCGGCGACCTCCACCCAGTCGCCGAGCTGCGATCCCGGGAGCCCTGTCTCTTCGTTGGTGTCGTCGCACGACGGCGCGGGATCGGGGCGCTCGCCGTCCGAGCAGACCGAGCGTCCCGGCAGGTTCGTCGGCGGCTCGTTCCCGCCGAGGACCGACTCGTCCTGATAGGTGCTCGTGAGCGACAGCGTGCCGGCGAAGCCGTAGTAGAACCAGTTCGGGATGCTGCACTGCTTGTCCTGGTTCTGGGGATCCTCCCCACCCGCGGTGTCCCAGCCCGACGGGCAGTTCCCCGACTCGTCGTCCTTGAGATCAGCCGGCGGCGTCCCGCTCGTGTCCGACTCGGTGATGAGCTGCGGGACGCCCGGAGTGCCCGCCTTCGTGTACCGCGGCGAGTCGCGTGAGAGGTCGACCATCCCCTTGAAGCCGTTCGCGTACACGACGTCGTCCTCGTTCTGCGACCAGAACGTCGTCGGCACGATGTCCTCGAGCCCGCACGGCGGCTGCGGGCACTGGATCTGCGTGTCGAAGTCGTCCGCGTCGTAGTGGCGCACCATCGGCCACACCGGCGCGCCCATCGCTACCGGTGTCCCGAAGACCTTCGCGCGCGCGGACGCCGAGGCGGACGTGTTCGGGAAACCGAGCACGGTCGAGACGAGCGAGTGGTACGTGATCGTCGAGAGCACGCGGACGTAGCGGACGTCGGGCGAGACCAGGGTCGTTGCCGCGCCCGCGCAGTCGTGTTCGACGGGAACGATCGTCCAGCCCACGGGTTGATGCGTCGCCGGATCCTCGCTGGCGAAGCGCATCGTGAACGTACGGTCATTCGCCTGGGGTGCGAACGAGCGATTCGCCTCGACGTACGACCGGGCGACCTCGCACGCCCCCTTCTCGGTCACGGTGAAGGCGATCTCGCCGCGGTCCTGGATGACGTTCGTCGCGAGGTATCGCCCCACACCGAGCGCGGCGGAATCCGACGCGTTCTGCATCACACGGCGCTGCGTGAGCCCGTATCCGAACTCCACCGCGAGCGCGAGGGCGCCGAGGAGCACGATGACGCCGAGGGCAACGAGCACCATCGCCTGACCGCGATCGTCGCGCCAGCGCGCACGCATCGAGGCGATGCTCCATCACGCGAGCACGCGCGTGAATACCGAGGCTTCCCCATCGCGAGTCCATGCGACGCGCGCGCCGTTTCGCGTCACTACACGGCGGACCGACCGTACCGAACAGCCTGTACGCAGGACTCCCGGACCGGGGTGGGGAGAATCTCCCCTACGCCGTCATACGAATGCGGGGGAGGAAGTTCGTTCATTCGACTCTCGCATGTGCACGCGCGCGGTGGGTATCTTGCGGACATGATCCTCGTGTTCGATCGCGACGGCGCCATCTTCGCAACGCTCCGCGAGCTCGAGCTCGACCTTCCGCTCTGGAGGGTCACCGATCCCAGCCGCCTTGAGAAGATCGATCGCATCGAGCTCGCGATCGTCGCGGTCTACGAGGATGTGCCATGGGACCTGCTCGCGAGCGCCGAACGACCCTTTGACACGCTCGTGCTCACGAAGCGCTACGACGAGGACGAGGCGCTCGATGCACTCGGCCGCGGGCTCATCGGCTACCTCGACGCGAACGCAGCCGCCGACTCCCTCCGAACCGCGATCCTCTCCTGCCTCGAGGGCGAGCCCGGATACGGACCGCGCGTGCTCGGCCGCTGGCTCCACGCCCAGAACACCTGCGTGCGCGCGCACTGCAACGTCACGCGGCTCACCGATCGTCAGCGCGAGGTGCTCGACCTCATCGCCGAGGGTCTCGCCGACAAAGAGATCGCCGAGCGGCTCGGCATCGCGACCGCGACCGCGCAGAAGCACGTGACGAACATCCTCGAGCGCCTGCATGTCGCGAATCGCGCCGCGGCCGCGGCTGCGGTATGTCGTCTCGTCACGCGCACCGCGAGCGCCGCGACGAAGATCACGCGTCTTTCGCTCGTCCAGCGCCCCCTGCTCGCGGCTGTCTCCTCGTAGCCCGCGAGGAATCGGTATTGTCCGGCGCCGTCGCCGGACCGACGCTCTCATCCAATGGCACGCCTCGCATACGTCGCCACGCTCCTCATGGTCGGGGTGGCCATCGCGATGCTCGACGCGCCCGATCTCGTCCCACCGATCGACGCGCAGATCGCGCTCGTCACGCCGGCGCCGACGGTCACGCCGGCGGCGGCCCCGTCGCTGACTGCGAGTGCAGCGCCATCGCCCACCCCGGCGCCGACGCCGTCGGGACGGGACATCAGCGGCGCGCGCGTCGCCATCGACCGTCTCGGTATCGACCTTCCGCTCGAGTGGGGTGACGTCGAGCGCGACGTGCCGCACGAGGACTACGCCGGTGGAACGCCCGAGCGCGTGGCGCTCGTGTTCCCCGGTAGCGCGCTCCCCGGTGCGGGCGGTAACACCTACATCTACTCGCACGCCCGCGTCGGGATGTTCCTCTCGCTCTGGAACATCCGGCTTGGGGACATCGTGGAGCTCCGCTGGCCCGACGCGACGCTACGGTACGAGGTGCGCGAGATCCACCCGCGCGTCGACCCAACGGACACGTCGTGGCTCGAGCGCGCCGGCCCCGAGCGGCTCACGCTCCAGACCTCGACCGGCCCCGTCCCGCAGGATCCGCGATTCATCGTGATCGCAGCGCCGGTGTCGTCATGACCGCGCGGCTCGTTCGCGTCGCGATCGTCGGCGAGGTGGACGCGCTGCCGGCGCACCCGGCGCTCACGAGCCTCGAGGTCGTCGCGCAGGTCCAGGAGATCGGCGAGCTCCTCAAGGCGCCGAGCCACGAACATGAGGTGGCGATCGTCGTCTGCGGAGCCGCGGACCTGCGCGAGGCGAACTTCCAGGGCGCGCTCGCGCGCCTCGCGCGCGACGTGCCCGTCGTCCTCGTGGTGCCGAACATCACGCGGCACGCCTCGACCGTCGCGGCGCGCTCGCGAGCGCTCGGGCTCATCCGCCGCGATGCCTCGACCGAGGGGCTCGCGCGCGCAGTGCGCGCCGTCCTGCGCGGGCAGATCGCGTATCCGCCGGAAGCGCTGACCGTACTTCTGCGACTTCTCCCGCCTCTCGCGTCGCCGCGATCATCAGCCCGCGCGACTACATAGTCTCCGGTAGGCGGCGCATTCTTCGGTATGGCGACGACGCACGAGCGCACATAGCGTCGCTCACATGAGACGAGAGGGTGGTCAGAGCCTCGTCGAGATCGCCGTCGCGGTCCCGCTCCTCCTCCTGATCCTCATCGGGATCTTCGACGTGGGGCGCGTCATGTACTTCACGATCGCGCTCTCGAACGGCGTACGCGAAGGCGCGGCGTACGCGGCCGCGATGGACACGCCCAACGACGACGCGACGCTCCAGCGTGTCTGCGACGGGAGCGGCCTCGCCCCGCTCGGCACGCCGTGCGAGGGCCTCGATCTCGAGAGCGCGACGCGCACCGCGGGCGCGCAGGTCGTGACGGTCACGTACCGCGTCGACCTCTTCTACGCGCGGATCCTTGGCGGCTTCGGCGCACAGAGCCCGATGGAGCTGCGCGCCTCGGCGACGTACCCGGTGGTCGCGCAATGAGGCTGCATCGACGTGACGGAGGCAGCGCGCTCGTCGAGTTCGCGATCGTGGCCCCTGTGCTCCTCCTGCTCATGATCGGCATCCTCGAGGCGGGCCGCGCCCTCAACGCGTACGTCACCGTCCGCAACGCGGGGGCCGAGGGCGCGCACTGGGCGGCGCTGCATCCCGGCGCGACGGAGACGGCGATCGGGGACATGGTCCGCGGCCGCATCACCTCGTTCGACGCATCGCTCGTCGACGTGAACGCCAAGATGAACGACGGAACCGCCTGGGTTTCGTGGCCGACCGACGGGATCCCCGAGTCGTCACCGAAGCCGCAGATCATCCCCATCGCGGTCGAGGTGAGCTCCACGTGGTCCGGGGTCACCTTCATCGGTCATTTCTTCCCCGGCGGGTCGGGCGCGACGTTCACGTCGCGCGCGACGGCGGACGCGGTGCGATGAACGCCCGCAGAACGGAGTAACGACATGCGTGCATCAAAGGCCTGGATCTTCCTCCTGGCGGGCGTCCTCCTTGCGGGTCTCACCGGCGTCGCGCTCTATCAGGTCGCCTCGACGCCGAACCTCCCGTCGACGAGCGCCGCGAAGCCCGCGATCAACGTCGTCATCGCGCGCGTGCAGCTGCCGCCGCGGACGGTGCTCACCGCGGACATGCTCACGGTGAAGTCGTACCCCGCGGACCTCGTGCCGCCGGGCTCGTTCACGACGGTCCTCGACGCGGCCGGCAAGACGACGTCGGTGCAGATCGCCGCGAGCCAGCCGATCGTGCGCGACGTGCTCTCGGCCGCGGGCGCCCCCGAGGTGACGTCACTCGTCATCGAGAGCGGGAAGGTCCTCGTCGCGTTCCCGACGAACGATCCCCTCACCGGCGCGGGCCTCGTGAGCGTCGGCGACACCGTCGACCTGCTCGCGACGGTCATGAAGGGCACCGGCGAGAACGCGCGGCTCACGCAGACGACCGTACAGAACCTGAAGGTCGTCGAGGTCATCGCGCCGACGAAGGAGCAGCCGAACCGCGCGCGCGCGCTCGTGTTCGTCGTCGATCACCAGGTCGCGCTCGTCCTCAAGTACCTGCGCGACGCGCAGACCACGGTCGACGTCGCCGTCCGCTCGCACGACGAGAACGCCGAAGCGACGACCGCGACGGTCGACCTCGACTACCTCATGCAGGAATACGAGATCAAGCCATGAACGAGCGGTACCGGATCCACATCGTCGACTCCGACCCGCGCGTCGCCGGGTCGCTCGCGCAACCGTGCCAGGAGGCGGGCTTCGCGATCGGCGCCACGCATCCCTCGCTCGAGGCGATCCTCGACTCGAGCGCGACGCCCGACGTCATCGTGCTCGACAGCGCGACGGCCGGCGGAACGCCGGCGGTCGGCGTGCGCCTTCTCCTCCAGCGCTGGCCGGCCGCGTGCGTCATCGTCACGGGCGGGACGCCCGCGACCGTGTCGCACGCCGTCGCCGCGGGCGCGCGCGGGTTCCTGCTCAAGCCGTACAACGCCGGCGATCTCTGCGCCGTCATCCGCGAGTCGTTCGAGAGCGCGCAGCTCCTCGGCCGCGGGCCGCGGTCGCACGGGCGCATCGTCGCCGTGTACAGCCCGAAGGGCGGCGCCGGCTGCTCGACGATCGCCGTGAACCTCGCGGTCCTATCCGCGGCACGCCCGCACACGTCCGTCGCGCTCATCGACCTCGACCTGCAGTTCGGCGACCTCGCCGTCATGCTCGACCTCAGGTCCCCGAACAGCATCGTCGACCTCGTTGGGCACGCCGAGCTCGACAGCGCGCTCGTGAACGACACCTTCGTGCGGCACGCGAGCGGGGTGCGCGTCCTCCCGGCGCCGACCGATCTCGCCTCGGTCGCGTCGATCGACCCCGCGAAAGTGGAGCGCACGCTCGCTGCGCTCCGTGACCACTTCGACCTCATCGTCTGCGACCTCTGGACGAGCCTCGACGACCTCACGACGCGCGTGCTGCGCTCGGCCGACGCCGTCATCCTCGTCACGAAGCCCGAAGTCCCCGCGCTCAAGAGCATGAGCCGCGTCCTCTCGGCGCGCGATCTCAACCTCGATCTCGAGGAGGCGATCGTGGTGGCGAACCGCCTGCCGACGCGAGGCGGCCCGTCCGGCGGCGAGATCGAGCGATCCCTCGCCCACCCCATCTCGGTCGCGATCCCGAGCGACGGCCTCGCCGTCGTCGATGCGATCAACCGCGGCATCCCGGTGGTCGACCCGCGCATCCGCACGCGCGTCCAGCAGCCATTCCGCGACCTTGTGGCCGCGGTCTGGCGCGCGCTCGAGGGGACGCGAACGGCCGAGCGCGAGACCGCGCTCGCGCCGGCGTAGGAGGAAGGAATGCTCCACCCGCTCGTCACCACACCCCCCGCGCCCGCGCCGCTCATGCGCGAGGCGCTGAACGACGCCTGGCCGGCCGAGCTCACCGGAGTCGCGAAGCTGCACGACGCCGAGGAGATGGCGCTCGTCACGCGTCTGCACGCGCGCTTCGCGGCGATCCTCGGCCGCTCGCTCGAGGAGACGACGCCGGACGCGATCCGCGCGCTCGTCGGCGAGCGCATCAACGCGCTCCTCACCGAGGAAGGCGTGAGCATCAACCGAACTGACCGCGTCCGCATTCAGGAGGCCGTGCTCGCGGAGATCCTCGGCTACGGCCCGATCCAGGATCTCCTCGACGACGACACGGTGAGCGAGGTCATGGTGAACGGACCCGACCAGGTGTGGATCGAGCGCGAGGGCCAGCTCTACCGGACCGACGTGAAGTTCAACGACGCCGACCACGTCATCCGCGTCATCCAGCGCATCGTCGCGCCGCTCGGACGCCGCTGCGACGAGACGAGCCCGATGGTCGACGCACGCCTCCCCGACGGCAGCCGCGTGAACGCGATCATCCCGCCGCTTTCGCTCACCGGTCCGACGCTCACGGTCCGGAAGTTCCGCCGCGTGCCGTTCGGGCCCGAGGAGCTCGTGTCGATGGGGACGCTCACCCGCGAGGCGCTCGACTTCCTCGCGGCGTGCGTGCTCGGCCGGCTCAACATCATCATCGCCGGCGGCACCGGCTCCGGGAAGACGACACTCCTCAACACGCTCTCGAGCTACATCTCGCCGCGCGAGCGCATCGTCACGATCGAGGACGCGGCGGAGCTCCAGCTCCACCAGACGCACATCGTGCGTCTCGAGTACCGGCCTGCGAACGCCGAGGGACGCGGCGAGGTCACCATCCGCGACCTCTTCCGCAACGCGCTCCGCATGCGGCCGGACCGCATCGTCATCGGCGAGTGCCGCGGCGCGGAAGCGCTCGACATGCTCCAGGCGATGAACACCGGCCACGACGGCTCGCTCACGACGGTGCACTCGAACGGCCCGCGCGACTCGCTCTCGCGCATCGAGACGATGGTGCTGCTTTCCGGCGCGGACCTCCCGCTGCGTGCGATCCGCGAGCAGGTCGCGGCCGCCATCAATCTCGTCGTCTACATCGAGCGCATGCAGGACGGCACCCGCAAGGTGACGCAGATCAGCGAGATCCGCGCGCTCGAAGGCGACGTCATCACGATGCAGGACCTGTTCGCGTGGACGAGCGAGGGCGTCGATGCCGAGCGGGTGCGCGGGTCGCTCCGTCCGACTGGCATCCGGCCCGGCTTCGCGCCGCGTCTCATCGGCCGCGGCATCGAGCTCCAGCCGGTGTGGTTCGGCTACCAGGAGCCGCGCGCCGCGGGAGCCGCGCGATGATCGCGAGCGCCGAGCTCATCGCCATCCTCGGCGCGGCCGCGGTCGTCGCGTTCGCGCTCGGCCTCTGGCTCCCCGCGTTCGAGCGCGATCGTCTTATGCGCCGCCGCCTCGCCGACGTGAGCGCGATCTCCGACCTCGCGATCGACCGCGGCGGTCAGCGCCGCAGCCTCGGCGTGCAGCTCCCGGCGGTCCGCTCGAGCGGTGCGTTCGGGTGGCTGCGCGACGCGATCGCGCAGGCCGACGCGAAGGTGACGCCCGGCGACGTGCTCATCGCGGCTGCGCTCACGACGCTCTCGCTCGGCGGGGTAGCCTGGTTCATCTCGTCGGACCTCTTCATCGGGCTCATGGGCGCGATCGTCGGCGCGATGGCGCCGTTCGTGTGGCTCCGGTGGCAGCGCGGCCGTCGCCGCGCGACATTCGTCCAGCAGCTCCCGAACACCGTCTCGCTCCTCGCAAGCATGGTCCGCGGCGGCAACACGTTCCTCCAGGCGCTCGAACACGTCGGGCAGGAGTCCGAGGAGCCGACGCGCTCGGCGATGTCGCTCGTCGTCCGCGAGATCGGCCTCGGCGCGTCCCAGGAGGACGCGCTCGACCGGCTCTCGCAGCGGTTCCCGTCGGACGACGTGACGCTCCTCGTCGCGTCGGTGAACGTTCATCACCAGATCGGCGGCGCGCTCTCGGGCATCCTTGAACGCATCGCCGAGACGCTGCGCGAGCGCGTGCGGCTGCAGGGCGAGATCCGCACGCTCACGGCGGCGCAGCGCCTCTCGGCGTACGTGCTCGCGGCGCTCCCCGTGCTCGTCGCGATCGGACGAGCGCTCACCGACCGCGAGAGCTTCGACCTGTTCTTCACGGTCGACTATCTCCGCATCGCGCTCATCGTCGCGGCGCTCATGGTCGTCGCGGGGTCGTACGCGATGCGGCGGATGGCGGCGATCGATGTCTAGGCGCTTCGGGCCACTCTGGCTCACGCTCCTCGTGACGCTCCTCGCGGGCGCGCCCGTCGCGTTCGCCGCGGATCCATATCGCATCACGATCACGAAGACCGATCTCGGGAGCTATCCGCAGGTCGGGCTCGTCGCGTCGATCACCGACGCGAACGGACGACCGGTGAAGGGCCTCGCCGCGAGCGAGGTGTTCGTGACCGAGGACCGAAAGCCCGTCACCGCCGACGTCCGGCTTGCGTCCGAGGTCGCGCCGGTGAGCGTCGTCTTCGTCATCGACACCTCGGGCAGCATGGCCGCCGCGCTCCCGAGCACGAAGGCCGCGGCCGGCGCCTTCATCGACACGCTCACGCCGGCGGACACGGCCGCGGTCATCACGTTCGGCACGAGCGCCACGGTCGCGCAGGGCCTCACACCGGACCACGGCGCGCTCCACGCCGCGATCGACGGCGTCGGCGCCGTCGGCAACACCGCGCTGTACGACGCGCTCGACGCGGCGCTCGCGATCGCGCAGAGCGCGCCTGCTTCATCGCGTCGCGCCGTCGTGCTCCTCACCGACGGCATCGACAACTCGAGCAGCATCGCGCTCGACGCGCTCCGCCAGCACGTCGCCGCCGCGACGCTTCCGATCTTCCTCATCGGTCTGGGTGAGAGCGTCGACGTCGCGGTGCTCCAAAGCATCGCGAGCGCGTCGCAGGGCGGGCGCGCGCTCGTCGCGCCGACGTCAGCAGAGCTTGCGGCGGTGTACGACGGGCTCGCCGAGCAGCTGCGCAGCGACGTCGCGATCACGTACGCGGCGAAGGCGCAGCGCGGCGCGCGCGCGACCGTCATCGTCGAGCTGCGCCGAGCCGGCGCGGTCCTCGGACGCACCGAGCTCGCGCTCGCGATGCCCGCGGCGCCCGGCGCGACGGCGACCGTGACACCCGCGCCGACGCAGGCAGTCGCGCCGATCATCCCGGCACAGCAGAACGCGCTCGATCCAGCCTTCGGCGTCGCGCTCCTCGGCGCGGCGACGTCCGGCTCGTTCGTCCTGTGGCTGTGGGTGCGCGCGCGCGAGCGGAGCGCCGCTGAGCGCAAGCGGCGGCTCGACGAGCACGTGCGGACGAGCGGGCCCGCGCTCTCGGGCGGCGCATCGCGCCAGGTCTCCAGCGCTGTCCTCGCGTCGGCGCGCCGCGCCGTGCGACCGATCCGCCCGCTCCTGCCGACGGGCTGGGTCCAGCGCACGCAGGACTGGCTCGTCCGCGCCGGCGAGCCGCTCGGGCTCGACGCGCAGGAGTTCATCGCGCTCCGTCTCGCGCTCGCGGTCCTGCTTGGGATCGCGGCGACGATCGCGATGCTCTTCATCCGGCGCGAGCTGCTCGTCGTCGTCATCGCCGCGCTCCTCGGCCTCGCGCTCGGCTACGTCATCCCCGCGCTCCTCGTGAGCACGCGGCTCCGCGCGCGGAAGCGCGCGATGACGAAGGCGCTCCCCGGCGCGCTCGATCTTCTCGCGCTCTCGACCGCCGCCGGTCTCACGCTCGACGGCGCGATCGCGCAGGTCGTGCAGCGCTGGGACACGCCGCTCAGCGACGAATTCCGGCGCTACCTCGCCGAGGTGCGGGTCGGCAGCGGACGGCGAGAGGCGCTGCACGCGCTCGCGAAGCGCGTCGACCTGCCCGAGATGACGCACCTCACGACGACGATCTTGCAGGCGGACGTCCTCGGCGTCCCCATCGCGAACGTCCTTCGCGAGCAGGCCGCGGAGCTGCGACGCGACCGACGCCAGAAGGCCGAGGAAGCCGCGCGCCTCGCGCCCGTGAAGATGCTCTTCCCCATGGCGCTCCTCATCTTCCCCGCGCTCTTCGTCGTGATCCTCGGTCCGGTCGTGCCCGCCGTGCTCAGCGCGTTCGGTTCGTAGCGGCCATACCGAATCTCACTACCTGACCACCTACCTACCGACTCCTACGAATGTCCGCGCGTCATCCGCGCTCATAGCGTCGAGAGCAGGTGAAGAAGTACGCAGGTCGCACACACGCGTGGTCCGCACCTGCCGGAAAGGGAGAGAGCCTCATGCGAACACGACTACGCCCGATCGTTGTCCTGATCACTGCGCTCCTGCTCGCGCTCGCGAGCATGGGCCTCGCGACGCCCGCGGCCGCGGGTGCCTTCCACGGCGACGTGAAGATCCACAACAACCCTAGCGAAACAGACGTTCTCCGCAGTCACGATCCGAAGATCTGCGGCGCGTTCCACATCCACGGAACGAACTTCGACTTGAGTTCGAGCGGATGGTGGAAGATCTACAACGACTGGAGCGGACCTGTGAAGCCTGACCCCGTGAGGGAAGGCTCCTGGACCACGACCAGGACAAGCGGCGACTGGGAATCCGAGTCGATCACGCTGCTGAACGGCCACTACAAGCTCGAGTTCGACTACAGCAGCGATGAGACGTCAGGCAACGCGAAGTCCAAAGTCTTCAAGGTCAGCTGCGGTGAGAACCCGCCGCCCGGGGGGACCGGGACCCTCGACATCACCAAGCTCAACGACACCGACGGCGACGGCGATGTAGCCGACACCGACGCCGGCCTCAGCGGCTGGATGTTCCAGATCATGGACGGGTCGACGATCGTAGCGACGAGCGCCGCGACCGACGCCCAAGGGAACACGAGCGTCGACGTGCCCGTCGGCACGTACACGATCTCCGAAGTCTTAGGCGGCCAGACCGGCTGGTCCGTCACGTCCGTCATAGGAGACATCGGCACGCGCTCTGGCAGCACGATGACAGGTGTTGTGGTCGGCAAGAACGACAGACTCAGCTTCACCTTCCGCAACCACTACACACAGCTGTACACGCCTGAGCCGCAGGTGGGAACGCTCAACGTCATCAAGTTCAACGACTTCAACCGCAACGGCGCGCAGGACAACGGCGAGCCGACGCTTTCGGGCGTGGGCTTCCAGGTCAAGCTCGGTGGCACGACGCAGCTCACGATCACGACGAACGCCAGTGGGCTCGCGGCCGCGACGCTGACTCCTGGCACCTACAGCATCGTCGAGATCCCGCAGGTCGGGTGGACGGCCACCACGGCCGTGATCCAGGGGGCGACGATCGTTGACCGACAGACCACTGTCGTCAGGTTCGGCAACGTGCAGGCCCCGATCATCCCGCCAACGACGGCGACGCAGCTCACCATCACGAAGTACCTCGACGCGAACGCGAACGGCGTTCGTGACTCGGGTGAGGCGACGCTCGCCGGCTTCAGCTTCCTCGAGAAGAGCACCGACGGCGCGGTGAGCCAGACCATCACGACGGACGCGAGTGGCGTCGCGTCGATCGCGAACCTTCCGCTCGGCGGCTACAGCGCCACCGAGATCGCGACGAATGGCTACACGAACACCGATCCGGGTGGAAA
>DATDNP010000042.1:0-24281 GCA_036518215.1 Candidatus Limnocylindria bacterium | reverse complement strand
CCTCGTGAACAACGCTGGGATCATGGATCGCTTCCTGCCGGCGGGTGAGCTCACGGACGAGCTCTGGAACAAGGTGATCGCCGTCAACCTCACCGCGCCGATGCTCCTCTGCCGTGCCGCCCTGCCGCATCTCATCGCGTCGAAGGGCGTGATCGTGAACGTCTCATCGATCGGCGGTCTCTTCGGCGGGCGCGCTGGTGCCGCGTACACCGCGAGCAAGCACGGTCTCATCGGGCTCACGAAGAACATCGCCGCGACGTATGCCGCGGACGGGGTCCGCGCCGTCGCTGTCGCACCGGGTGGCGTGAACACGGGGATCAGCATCGGTGGCGAGCCGAGCGCTCGCGGGTATGCCGCGCTGCAGAAGTCGCTCACCGCTGCGGTCCGAATGGCGGAGCCGTGCGAGCTCGCGGCGGTGATCACGTTCGTGGCGTCGGGCGAGGCGAGCTTCGTGAATGGAGAGGTCCTCGTGGCCGACGGCGGCTGGACCGCATACTGACCGGCGTGATCCCGCGAGCGCCCTTCGGGCGCACCGGTCACACCGGGGCGCGCACCATCTTCGGCGCGGCGGCACTTTCTCGCGTCACGCAGGACGCCGCGGACGTCGCGCTCGAGCTCATCCTCGGATACGGGATCGATCACATCGACGTCGCCGCGAGCTACGGCGATGCCGAGCTACGCATCGCGCCGTGGCTCGCGCGCATCGGACGCGACCGCTTCTTTCTCGCGACGAAGACGGGGCAGCGCACCTACGACGGAGCGCGGGACGAGATCCGGCGCTCCCTCGAGCGTCTCGGGACCGACCGCATCGATCTCATCCAGCTGCACAACCTTGTGCCCGAGGAGGAGTGGGAGATCGCGTTCTCGCACGACGGGGCACTGCGCGCCGCGATCGAGGCGCGCGATGCTGGGATCGTGCGCTTCATCGGCGTCACCGGACACGGGGTGAATGCGCCGCGCCAGCACCAGCGCAGCCTGGACCGCTTCCCGTTCGACAGCGTGCTGTTCCCCTACAACTTCACGCAGATGTCGGGTGAGGCGTACGCCGCCGACGCTGAGGCGCTCATCGCCACGTGCGAGAAGCGCGGCGTCGCGATGCAGACGATCAAGGCGATCACGCTCGGCCCGTGGCATGGCGACCGTCCCGCGATCCCGACGACGTGGTACGAGCCGCTCAGCGCGCAGGAGGACATCGATCTCGCCGTGTGGTGGGTCCTCGCGCGTCCGGGTCTCTTCCTCAACACCGTCGGCGACCTCGGCCTGCTGCCCAAAGTGCTCGACGCCGCGAGCCGCGGCGGCGACAGACCAAGCGACGACGAGATGCGAGCGCTCGTAGAGCGTCGATCGATGACGCCGTTCTTCGTCTAGCACACGTGCGCGAGCGGCGGGCGTAGGCGCGCAGCTGCGACGAGCATCTGCGCCCAGCGCGCCCGTACATCACACGCGCCACTGACAGGGGGCGCGCGTAGCCAGCCGCGAGGAGCAGGTGCGCGCCGGACCCGCCGCTCGCGCCGCGTCTGGCGGTCTAGCGAAGAATGAATCCTTCGCGCAGCGGATCGCGCGGATCGAACCACAGCTCGCTCCGGCCCGAGATCCAAGCGCTTCCTTCGACTTCGGGGATCACGGCCGGGTGCGGCCCGAATGTGGTCTCGCGCACGACGCGTCCGGTGAAGCGCGTGCCGATGATGCTCTCGACGACGAACGGCTGGCCGCGCGTGAGGCGTCCCCGCGCGTGCTCGATCGCCACGCGCCCCGAGACACCGGTCCCCGTCGGGGAACGGTCCACCTCGCCGTCCGCGAAGATGCAGACATTCCGTGAATCGCCTCCGGGATCGAGCGCGGGTCCGGTGAAGATCGTCCCGTACAGGAACGAGAGCTCCGTCTCGAAGGGGTGCGGGATCGGACGCGACGCCATGACGGCGCGCTTGATGCGCCATCCGAGGTCGATGAGCTCCCGATAGTCCTTCGGCCTCATCTCGAGGCCGACCTGCGCCACGTCGACGTACGCGTAGAAGGCGCCGCCGAACGCGAGGTCGTACCGGATCTGCCCGAGCCCCGGGACCTCGACGGCGTCGTCGAGGGCGATGACGAACGACGGCACGTTCTCGAAGGCGACGCTCGCGACCCGCTCGCCCGCGTGCTTCGGCCGCGAGGTGATGCGACCCGCGGGCGCATCGATCCGGACGACGTCGCGCGGAGAGAGCATCCCGGTCTCGAGCGCGACCGTCGTGAGCGCGATGATGCCGTGACCGCACATCGTGCTCCAGCCCTCGTTGTGCATGAACAGCACGCCGAGGTCGCCGTCCTTCGTCACGGGCTCGGTGACGATCGCGCCGTACATGTCGGCGTGACCACGCGGCTCGAACATGAGGCCGCGCCGTACGCCGTCGAGATGCTCGCGCGCGTACGTGCGCTTGGCGACGATCGTGTCGCCGGGGATCGGCTCGATGCCGTCGAGCACGACGCGAAGCGGCTCGCCGGCCGCATGTGACTCGATGACGGTGACGCGGCGCCACTCCTGCGGCGGCCGCCAGTCGCGACCGCGCGCACGGTCGAACACGCGGCGAGCGTAGCGCGGGAGGCGGTGTCGCGGCGACGCCGTGCGCTAGCCTCGGGGCTTCCGATGGACACGGTGCATCCGCCGAGCTACCGCGCGCTCTTCGCCATCGATGGGTTCCCGCGCCTCGTGACGAGCATGATGCTCGCGCGGACCGCGCAGCAGATGGTCGCGCTCGTCCTCGTGCTGCTCGCGTTGCAGCGCTACCGCTCGGCGGAGGTCGCCGGGCTCGTGACGTTCTTCGCCGTGACGCCAGGGCTCATCGCGGCTCCCATCGCGGGCGCGCTCCTCGACCGCCACGGCCGCACGCGTCTCGTCGTCCTCGACTACACCGTGAGCGCGCTCACGCTCGGACTTATCGCGCTGCTCGCGATCGCCGACGCGCTCCCCGTGCCGCTCCTGCTCGTCATCGTGACGGTCTCGTCGATCACGAGCCCGATGTCGAACACGGGAGTGCGGACGCTCTTCCCGCTCATCGTGCCCGCTCGTCTCTGGGAGCGCGCGAACGCGATCGACAGCAATGGGTACGTCATCGCGAGCATCTTCGGTCCGGCCGCCGCGGGTGCGCTCGTCGCGAGCTTCGGGCCTTCGGCAGCGCTCGGGCTCATCGCCGCGATCTTCGTGTCCGCCGCGATCGCGGCAGCGGGCCTGCCCGACCCGGGCGACCGCACCGAGGGGCGCCGGCTGCTCGCCGAGGCGTGGCAGGGCCTCGTGTACGTGGCGCGGCACCGCACGCTGCGCGTGCTCGCGCTCTGCGTCTCGACGAGCAACATCTCGTCGGGCCTGTTCTTCATCGCGCTCCCGGTGCTCGTGCTCGCGCGATTCCACGGCGGGCCCGAGTTCGTCGGTCTGCTGTTCGCGCTGAACGGCATCGCGGGGTTCGTCTCGGTGATGCTCGTCGGGCGGATCTCGTCGCTCGGGCGCGAGACGCTGTTCCTCGCGGGATCGATGTTCGGGATGGCGATCGCCTTCGTCATCGTGCTCGCCGGCGCGGCGAGCCCGATCGTCGTGGCGCTCGGCATGCTCGCCGTCGGCGTCGCCACCGGTCCCTTCGACGTCGCGCTCTTCACGGTGCGGCAGCGGCGCACGGATCCAGCCTGGATGGGCCGTGCGTTCGCCGTGTCGATGGCGCTCAACTTCGCGGGGTTCCCCATCGGCTCCGCGCTCGGCGGCGCGATCGTGCCCGTGTCGATCGAGGTCGCGCTCGGCGTCGCGGTGGCGACGAACGTGATCGCGGCGGCGATGACGTACCTGTGGCTGCCGCGCGAGGACTAGCGTCACAGCGGAGGCTCAGTCTTTGCGCGGCTCTGAGCGGGCTCTCATCACATCGACCATTGCCTGACGCGCACAATGCCGGTCCTGGCACCGTCGCACGTCGAATGGCCCTCCGCCATCGCTGACATGTCGAGCAGGCTCGTCACATCTCGATCGCCACACGCAGGCTTCCGGCGGTCCGTGCGCCGCGGACAGGTGTTCGCGACGACGCGTGGCTCGGCGCGCGTCAGGCGCTCGCGGTGTGGGCGGCCTTTCTCGTCATCTTCGCGCTCATCAACGGCACGATCCCGTTCCTCCTCGGCGATGACGTGCGCTGGTGGAGCACGTCCGTCCCGAAGCGGCAGCTCATCGCCACCCTCATCTACGGAGTGATGTTCCTCGTCGTCCCGATCGCGCTCGTCGTCGACCGCAAGGCGCTCCGCGATCCGGATCTGTGGCTCGCGCTCGCCTTCGCGCTCACGGCGCTCGCGCTCTGGCCTGCCGCGCGGGCGGCGGGCGTCGTCGTGCTCGTCGTCATCGTGTGCCTCCACGCGCGCTACGACCTGAGCGGGCTCGGCCTCCGATCGCGTGGCTGGCGGCGCGATCTCGCGGCGATCGGCGTGCTCGCCGCCGTCAGCCTCGTACTCACGGCGCTACAGAACGGGACGGACGATCCCTCGGCCGGGGCGGCCGTGACGGCGGCGCTCGACCGGATGCTGTTCAACCCCGCATCGACCGTCGAGAACCTCTTCTACTTCGGGTTCCTCACCGAGCGCCTCTCGCGCTGGCTCGGCGTGTGGGTGACACCGCTCGCCGTCGGATCGCTCTACATGTTCCACGAGATGACGAACCCGGAGTACTGGTACGTCGGACTGCAGTTCGAGCTCACGTTCCTCGGCGCGATCGCGCTCGCGGGCCTCTACCTCGTCCGGCGCAACGTGATCGCGGTATGGCTCGCCGATGGCGCGTGCCGCTTCGCGAGCCGTCTCTTCTAGGCAGCGCTCGCCGCGAGCCGGGCGCGCTCACCAGCTGAAGAAGCGCGCGTTCGTGAGCGGCCAGAACCGCAGGATCACCTTGCCGATGATGCGGTCGTCGGTCACGTGCCCGAAGGCGCGCGAATCGGTCGACTCCTCGCGGTTGTCGCCGAGCGCGAAGACCGCGCCCTCGGGGACGGTGAGCGGGAAGTGGATGTCACCCGGCTCGGGCAGCGTCGTCCCGTGCGGCCCCTCCGTGCACGCGCTCGGCGCGCCGTTCACGTACACGCCGCCGTCGCGCAGCTCGACGCGGTCGCCGGAGATCGCGATGACGCGCTTCACGTACGCGATGGTCACGCCTTCGATGGGCGGGTGGAAGACGATGATGTCGCAGCGCGACGGC
Source organism: Candidatus Limnocylindria bacterium (assembly GCA_036518215.1). Classification (GTDB taxonomy): domain Bacteria; phylum Chloroflexota; class Limnocylindria; order P2-11E; family P2-11E; genus CF-39. The sequence goes on along the minus strand of DATDNP010000042.1, from coordinate 19,093 downwards.
CTGCCGAAGCGATAGTCGAGCTTGCTCACGAGGACGCGGTCGCCCTGGTGCAGCGTCGACTGCATGGAGATCTGAAGGACCTCGGTGACCTGGATGACGAACGCGTTGAGCAGGACGCTGATGACTGCCGCGAGGACGATGACCTGCAGGATCTCGAAGACTTCACGGAGATGGGAGCGCACGAGCAGAGGCTAGGACACAACTGACGTCGGTGATCCGCAGGGCTCTGAGCGGGTGACGGGAATCGGACCCGTGCTGCAACCTTGGGAAGGTCGCGCGCTACCACTACGCCACACCCGCGTCGGAGGAATTGTACCGGGCTCGGACTCTCGGTCGCTGGCTCGCTGAATCGGGCATCCTACGGGCATGAAGTTCCAGGGCGTCGAGGTGAAGCGTGCGATGGCCGTGTACGCGCACCCGGACGATGCCGAGTTCGGGTGGGCCGGCACGGTCGCGAAGCTCGCGCGCGGCGGCGTCGAGGTCACGTACTGCATGGTCACGAATGGCGCGTCGGGCTCCGACGATCCGAAGATGACGCGCAGGAAGCTGCGCGAGACGCGATACGCGGAGCAGCGCGCGGCGGCGAAGATCCTCGGCGTGAAGCACTGCGTCTTCCTCGGGTACGAGGACGGCTACCTGTATCCGACGCTCGAGGTGCGGCGCGACATCGCGCGGCAGATCCGCATCGCGAAGCCCGACGTCCTCTTCGCGCAGGACCCGAGCACGCGATACGCGGGCGACTACGTGAACCACCCCGACCACATCGCGGCCGGCGAGGCGACGCTGCGCTCGATCAACCCTGACGCGTCGACACGGCAGATGTTCCCCGAGCTCTGGAAGAAGGAGCGGCTCGAGCCGCACAAACCGAAGCTCCTGCTGCTCGGCTCGTTCGGCGGCGACGGGACCGTGGTCGACATCGGCGACACGCTCGAGATCAAGGTGAAGGCGCTGCTCGCGCACACCTCGCAGCTCTGGCCCGGCGCCGACGACATGATCCGCGACTGGGCGAAGCGCGCCGGAAAGTCGAAGGGCTATCGCGCCGGCGAGACCTTCCGCGTCCTCCGCGTCGGCGTCAACGAAGTCGAGGAAGAGAAAGAGGCGGAGCGTACCCGCGGCAGGCGCGGCGCCCAGAGGAAGCGCGCGACGTCCGCCCGTTCTCCGCGGAAGCGCACGCCCTCACGGAGCAGGCGCGCGCGCTGACACGCGAACCCCGGCCGACCGTCGGCGTGCACGATGCGATGACACGGGACCGACGGGTCGTCGCACGCGAGCATGACATTGCCGACCGCCCGCGCCGCGTTCGGCCGGCCCGCGAGGAGCGCGACGAGGCCGTAGCTCGCGACGCGTCCTCGCGGCACCGTGCGGACGAGCGCGAGGACGCGTGCGCGGAATTCGGCGTCAGGCCCGATGACGCACCGGATGCAGCGTGGTCCTCGCGCTCACGTCGTCCCTCTCACGCGCGGCAGTCTGGCACGACCTGTGCGTTCTGCGACCCCCGATGTCGATCCCTGCGCCAGAGGTCGTCGAAGCGGCCAAAGAGGCCGGGCTTCGCTATGCGACGGACGAGCGGCGCGGGATCCGCCGGCATCGCTCCGGCCGGGGCTTCCGGTACGTCGGTCCGGACGGCGAGCCGATCGCCGACGAGACCGACCTGCGGCGGATCCGCAAGCTCGCGATCCCACCGGCGTGGACGGAGGTGTGGATCTCGCCCGATCCGCGCGGACACCTCCAGGCGACGGGGCGCGACGCGAAGGGCCGCAAGCAGTACCGCTATCACGAGCGGTTCCGCGAGATACGCGACGAGACCAAGTACGAGCGGATGCTCGATTTCGCGAAGGCGCTCCCGAAGATCCGCGCGCGCGTGGACGCCGATCTCGGCTCCCCGAAGCTGACGCGCGAGAAGGTCCTCGCGACCGTGGTCCGCCTTCTCGAGACGACGCTCATCCGCGTCGGCAACGAGGAGTACGCGAAGGAGAACCAGAGCTACGGGCTCACGACGCTGCGCGAGCGACACGTCGACGTCGACGGGTCGCGCGTGCGGTTTCGCTTCCGCGGGAAGAGCGGCAAGGAGCACGACGTGGACGTGCGCGACCGTCGCGTCGCGCGCGTCATCAAGCAGCTTCAGGAGCTCCCGGGTCAGGACCTCTTCCGGTACCTCGACGACGACGGCGACGTGCGCGGCGTCGACTCCGACGACGTGAACGCGTACCTGCGGGAGATCGCCGGCGAGGACTTCACCGCGAAGGACTTCCGGACCTGGGCCGGGACGGTGCTCGCGGCGCAGGCGCTCGCCGCGTTCGAGCACGTGGAGAACGAGCGGATCGCGAAGAAGCACGTCACCGAGGCCGTCGAACGAGTCGCCGCCCGTCTGGGCAATACCCGCACGGTGTGCCGCAAGTGCTACATCCACCCGGCGATCGTCGACGCGTATCTCGACGGCGACCTCGCGCGCACGCTGCACGAACGTGCGGCGCGCGCGCTCGACGGTCCCGACCTCAGCGATGACGAGGAGCGCGTGCTGCGGTTCCTCGAGGGCCGTCTCGCCAAAGCGGCCTGACGCCGGTCTTCGTCAGTACCCTCCGGCCCACACGAGATCGCCGTAGAGGCGGCCGTCGTGCGGCGCGTGGTCGTCGCCGGCGAAGCGCGAGCCGTGCGCGTCGGCGTCGGCGCGTATCCGCTGGATGATGGCCGCCGGCGTGCCCGCGCACCTTCCGCTCGCGATGCAGAGCGCGACGGTGCCCGCGACGTGCGGCGCGGCCATGCTCGTGCCCGAGATCGTGCGATAGCCGCCGCCCGGCCACGACGAGCGGATACAGACGCCGGGCGCGGCGACGAGATGCGCGTCGCCATCCGCGCTCGTCGCGTAGTTCGAGAAGCTCGCGGCGGTGTCGTCGCGCTCGCGCTGCCCGCATGACGTCGCGGCACCGCGGCCCCCGTCGGCGCCGTCCGAGTCCGCGACGGCCGTGACGGCGAGCACTTCGGGATAGCCGGATGGGACGTCGCCGGCGATGTCCGCCGCGTCGTTCCCCGCGGCAACGACGAAGACGACACCGGCGCGCGCCGCCGCGCAGATCGCCTTGTGCAGCACGTCCTTGCTCGTGCGACCGCAGCTCGTGTCCGGAGAGCCGGGCATCCCAAGGCTCAGGTTCGCGACGCGGATCCCGAGCTTCGCGGCGTTCGCGGTGACCCAGTCGATGCCGCAGATGAGCTGCGACGTCGAGCCGCGACCCCCGTCGTCGAGCACCTTCACCGCGTACACGGTCGTCCCCGGCGCGACCCCGATGCCGTTCCGCCCGGCGATCGTGCCGGCGACGTGCGTGCCGTGGCCGTGCCCGTCGCTGACGGCACTCGCGCGACGGTTGGCGCCACCGACGCAGTTCGTGCCGGCGACCGCGTTCAGGTCGGGGTGGGAGAGATCGACGCCGGTGTCGAGCACCGCGACCGCGACGCCGTCCGCGGGCTTCGTGCCGCCGCCGATGCGCTTCACGCCGCTCGCGAGCGGGACGGTCCGCGACGAGCGCGCCGTGGGGAGGCGCACCGGCGCGTCGTCGTGGATCGACTCGACCGCCGGGTCGTGCGCGATCGCGTCGCGTTGTCTTCCCGAGAGCTTGGCCGCGAACCCGTGCAGGCTCGCGCGATAGTGGTGATCCGCGCGGAAGTGCTCGCTTCGCTCGAGCTCAGCGACCTTCGCATCCACGTCGACCCCGTCGTCGAACACGACCACGTACGGCGTGATGACGCGCGCATCGGCGCCGCTGCCGCCCGAGAGGACGACCGCGGCGACGACGAGCGCGCCGAGCCCCGCGCCGCCGACGATGAGCCTTCGCACCGCGGATGTGATCGGTCAGGGCTTGCGAGTCCTGCTCGTCGAGTGACAACGAGACGGAAGAAAGGAGAACGCCCTCGGGTTGACCGAGGGCGTCCTGCGGGCGATGTGAGGTCGCGACGGTCAGCGCACCGGCACGCGCCGCGCCGAGACGCTCGGCGCCGCCTCTTCCGCGGTCTCCTGCGGCTGCGTCGCGGCGATGACGACGCCCGCGGCGGTCGACAGCACCGCGCCGACGAACGCGGCTGCGAGAAGAACGCCCTCGGCGGGACGTCCCGGCGAGCTTGCGAGCGGTCCCCAGGTGATGAAGAGCATGAAGAGGATGCTCGCGCCCGCGACCGTACCGACCGACTGCGCGAACACGTAGAGCGCGAACCAGCGTCCCGAGCGGCGAAGCAGCGTGTCGAAGAACGTGCGGAGGACGCGGGTCACGCTCCACACGACGAGCGCGGCGATCGTCCAACCGATGACGCTCGCGAGCGCGGGGACGTCGGCCGACGCGATGCGCGACACGAGGGCCGCGACCTGCGCGATGAGCGTGTTCGGGTCCATGACCGTCGCGAGCGGGCCGAAGCGATCGCTCGGCGACGCGAGCATCGCGACGAACGCAGCCTTCGTGTCAGCGGCACGCACCGGATCGAAGAGCGAGATCTGCTCGAGCGTGAAGCCGGTCTGCATGAATGGGCCGAACGAGAGCTTGCCCATCGCGATGGCGACGATGACCGTCATGAAGGCGCCCCACGCGGCGGTGACGACCCCCATGAGCCCCTCGACCGCAGCGCCCGTGAGGATGACCGCCGGCGCGAGACCGAACGGAGCCGCGACGGGCATCGCGATCGCGAGCGCGGTCTGCTCGGGACGCACTTCGCGGATCCAGAGCCACACGCCGAGGAGCGCATAGAGGACCGCGAGGCCCGGGACGAACAGGAAGAGGAGCAGCGTCTCGAAGACCCATGCCACCGCGAGCCCGACCCCGAGGGTCGTGCCGAGCGCGGCGAGGGCGACGGCGCCGCACGCGATCGCGATCGTGACGAGGCCCATGTTCGCGAGCAGGCCGAGCGCGAGCACGGGCAGCGCGATGAAGACGGTGAAGAACACCTGCCGGATCGGTCCGCCGTACTCGGAGAGGATCGCGACGACGGGACTCTGCTCGACCTTCGGCACGAAGTCACGGATCGGCTCCGTCATCACCGGTGCGGTGTTGAAGCGCGTCGTCGCGAGCTCCTTGTCGAGGTTCTCGATCGACACGAGCGACTGCGCCATCTCCGAGGCCTTCTGGTACCGCAGCCGCGGCTCCTTGGCGAGCGCCTTCAGCACGACGGCGTCGAGCTCCTTCACCAGGCTCGGGCGAAGGTGGCTCGGCGGCACCGGCACGCGCACGACGTGGTCGCGCAGGAGGACCGCGGCGTTCGCGCTCACGAATGGCGGCTTGCCGACGAGCATCTCGTAGAGCAGGAGACCGAGTCCGTAGACGTCCGTGGCGGGCGACGCCGCCTTCCCCTCGACGCGCTCGGGCGCGACGTACATCGCGGTCGCGAACAGCTGCGGCGTGTCGGCGGCCTCCTGCGGCGTGCGGGCGATGCCGAAGTCGCAGACCTTCGCGTGGTCACTCTGGTCGAAGAGGATGTTCGAAGGCTTGAGGTCGGCGTGGATGATCCCCTTCGAGTGCGCGAACGCGAGACCGTTCGCGATGTCGACCGTGTACGTCACGGCCTGGATCGGCGCGAGCGGTCCATTGCGCTCGATGCGCTGCTTCAGGTTCCCACCCGGGAGGTGCTCCATGACGATGTACGGGAGCCCGTCCACTTCGCCGACGTCGTAGACCGAGACGATGCTCGGGTGGGAGAGCGACGCGAGCGCGCGCGCTTCCTTCACGAACATCTTCCGCGTCTGCGGGTCCGCGGCGGCCTCGGCGTCGAGGACCTTGATCGCGACCTCGCGCTTCAGCGCGGTGTCCTGGGCCAAGTACACCTGCGACGACCCGCCTGCGCCGATGGGCGACAGGATCTTGTAGCGCTTGTCCAGGACTCGCTCCAATGCCAGCTCCATCGCGGGCTGGCGCGCGGCGACTATAGCGCCACCCGGCCGTGCGACCGGCTGCGAGAACGGATTCGCCATCTGTTCCCCCTGACCGCCTGAGTGGTCACCCGATTCGAACGAACCGCCTCTCTCCGTCGTTACAGGGTGCGCTCGGCGGACATCCGCACAGACGCACTTCGCCACTGAACGGATACCAAAAAAGCGACGCCCGGGCTATCCCCCGGGCGTCGCTCATTACGGCTAGGAAGAACGACGGGTCAGTTCGTCGCCTTCGGCGCGGTGCGGCTGTGGTCGACGAGCTTGGACACGGCACCCTGCACCTTCGTCTTCAGCTGGTCGGCCTGCGCCTGGGTCAGCTTCCCTTGCTGCACGGCCTGGTCGATCCGGCCGTTCGCGTCGCTGGTGAGCGTGTCGATGAGGCCCTGACGGCTCTTGCCGGCGGTCGCGTCTGCGATCTGACCGAGGCTCTTGCCGCTACGGAGCTGGGTCGCGAGGTCCTGCTGCGAGAGGCCGAGGTAGTCGCGTGCGTCCTTGGCGAGGTCGCCGAGGAACGCGCCGGGGTTCGCGCGCGGCTGTCCCTTCGGCTGCGTCTTCGGCCAGACGTGGTCGACGAACTTCGTGACGCGGTCCGGGATCGCCGCCTTCGCCTTGTTCGCCTGGTCCTGCGTGATCTTGCCGTCCGCGAGGAGCTTGTCGACGGCCTTGTTCGCGAACGTGGTCAGGTCGGCGATGAGGCCGTCACGGCTCTTGCCGTTCGTCTTGTCCGCGAGGGCGCCGAGGCTCGTGCCTGGGAGCCGCGCGCGGAGCTCCTGCTGGTTGAAGCCGAGGTACGTCGCGCTCTCCTGGAGGAGACCGGCGACGACCCTGCGCAGCACGGTGTCATCGCCGCGTGCGTCCTTGACCGCCGCGAGGATGGCGTCCTCCTGCGCCTGGGTGATGACGCCCTTCGACACGAGACCGTCGAGGATCGTCTTGAGCGCATCCGCCTTCGTGTCGCTCATCGTGACCGTACCGGTGTTGGCGTCGATCGAGAACGAGGGCGCGGACGTCGGAGCGAACGCCGCGAACGCGGCGCTTCCGAGGAGTCCCGTGCAGAGGACCGCGGTGACGCCTACGAGCGCGGCCTTGCGTGTGATCCCGAACATGTTCTGTGCCTCCTTGACGAGTTCGCCTTCCCACCACTGCTACCCACAGGTCTAACGACCTGGATTCGCCGTGCATACGGCCAAGCAGGCCGCGCGACGACTCCTTACAGGCCGTTAACATCCGAAGCCCGTGCACATCGCTTTTGCCGCGGCAGAGGCCGCCCCGTACGCGAAGGTCGGCGGTCTCGCGGACGTCGCGGGCTCGCTGCCGCAGGCGCTCGCGGCGCTCGGTCACGAGGTCACGCTGTATCTCCCGCTCCACGGAACGATCGATCGCGCGAAGTTCGCGATCCCGGCGGGCGGGCCCACTCGATCGGTCCCGTACGGGAAGTCGAAGGTGCGGGTGTCGTACCCGAGCATCGAGCGCGACGGAGTACGCGTGGTGTTCGTCGCGAGCGCGAAGCACATCGCGCGCGATCGCGTGTACGGCGCAAAGGACGACAACAAGCGCTACGCGTTCTTCTGCCGCGCCGTGTTCGAGGACGTGATGGAGTCGAAGCCCGACATCGTGCACGCGCACGACTGGCATGCGGCGCTGCTCGTGCCGCTCGTCGCGCGCGCACGCGCGCTCGCGAAGACGGCGACCGTCTTCACGATCCACAACCTCGCGTATCAGGGTCGGACGTCCGCCGACGTGCTCGCGCTCGTCGGCCTTCCCCGTGCGCGCCTCCCGATCGAGGATCGGAACGAGTGCAACCCGATGGCGCGCGCGATCGCCACCGCCGACATCGTGAGCACGGTGAGCGAGCGCTACGCGAAGGAGATCCTGACGCCGCAGTTCGGCGAGCGGCTCGAGGCGCTGCTGCGCTCGCGCAAGGATCGGCTGCGCGGGATCGTGAACGGCATCGACACGACGGCGTTCGATCCGGAGACCGACCGGCACGTCGCCGCGCGCTACTCGGCCGAGGACGTCCGCGGAAAGGCGAAGGACAAAGAGGCGCTGCAGGTCGAAGGCGCGCTCGGCGTCGACGCATCGGCGCCGCTCTTCGGTGTCGTCGGACGTCTCGTCGAGCAGAAGGGCATCGACCTGCTCACCGCGGCAGCGCCGCATCTTCTCGAGGCGGGGGCACAGATCGTCGTGCTCGGCACCGGCGACGCCTCGTACGAGGCGCGCTGGAGAGAGCTCGCCGCACGCCATCGGGGCAAGCTGTGGCTCACCCTCGGCTTCGACGCCGCGCTCGCGCAGCGCATCTACGCGGGCAGCGACATGTTCCTCATGCCGTCCCGCTTCGAGCCGTGCGGTCTCGGCCAGCTCATCTCGTTCCGGTACGGGACGATCCCGGTCGTGCACGCCGTCGGCGGCCTCGCGGAGACCGTGCGCGACGTCGATGCGGGTCGGGAGGGAAACGGCTACTCGTTCTCGAAGTACCGGCCCGATGCATTCGTCGACGCGCTCGATCGTGCGATGCGCGACTTCCGCGCGGATCGCGCGCGGTGGCGCGAGCTCGTCGGCCGCGTCATGCGCGAGGACCATTCGTGGAACGCGTCGGCGAAGCGATACGTGGACCTGTACAAGAAGGCGGTGCGGCTACGCGCGCGGTGACGAGCATCGTTCAGCTCGAGGACGCGATCGCCGACCTCCCCGCCGAGGCGCGGAGCGCCGCGGATCGGATCTTCGCCGTGTCGACGACGACGGGACGGCTCGACGCGCCGGCGGAGATGCATCCATGGATCACGAAGCTCTTCGGCTCGGTCGACGCGGTGCGCGAGCAGCGCATCGTGCGCGTCACGAACACCGTCACGTTCGAGGGTTCGCTCTTCAACGACCTCCGCGCGATGCGCCCGATGGAGGTGAAGGGTGGGGACGAGGTGCGCCAGACGATCGAGACCTCGCGCAACGACCCGTTCTGCCACCCCGAGACGGGTACGCCGGCGGACACGTTCGGCCGCGTGAGCGGTGCGCGCGGCACGACGGCGTCGAACGTCGCGAAATACGACGGCTATCACGGCGTGCTCGTATTCGACGACCACGATCCGCTCGCGCCCGCGAGCGCCGCGGCGGTCGCCGATCGCCTCGACACGTGCGCGCGCTGGGGGCGCGCCGCGCTCGCCGACGATCCCGCGGCGCGGTACCTGTTCGTGCTCTGGAACTGCCTGTGGCGCGCGGGCGGCTCGATCGTGCATGGCCACATGCAGATGACGGCCACGCGGGGGATGCACTACCCGAAGGTCGAGCTGCTCCGCCGGCAGGCGCTCGCGTACCGCGCGGGCGAGGGGAACGACTACTTCGACGACCTCTGGCTCGTGCACGACGCGCTCGGGCTCGGACTCACGCTCGACAGCGCGCGCGTCCTCGCGTATCTGGCGCCGATCAAGGAGCGCGAGGTGCTGGTCATCGGGCGGCCCGGCGCCGACGAGCGCACGCTCGCGCCTGCGATCGCGCGGACCGTCGCGGCGTTCCGTAGCGCGGGCGTCGTCTCGTACAACATGGCGCTGTACCTGCCGCCGCTCTCGCCCGACGGCGAGGACTGGGTGCGCTTTCCGCCGATCGCGCGTCTGGTCGACCGCGGCGACCCAGCGAACAAGACGAGCGACATCGGTGCGATGGAGCTCTACGCCGCGTCCGTCATCGCCGCCGACCCGTTCCGCCTCGCCGCGCAGCTCCGCGACGCATCCGTCACCGCATGACCGCGCAGCCGGACTAGACTCTGCCGTCCGCCTGCTCGCTTTGACCAGCTTGCCACCGCGCGACCTATTGACGGGGCGCTCAGCGTCCTGCTTACTGAGCACACGATGGCGGACCTGACGTTCGTCTCACGACGAGACTCGAGCTTCAAAGAATTCCCGCCGGCCTCTGCCCAGATCGCGATGGTCATCCCCTTCTACGGCGACCTCACCGTGTGGGTCCGCTCACCCGATGCGGGCGGCTGGCACTTCCCGACGAGCACGCGTCGTTCAGGTGAAACGATCCTCGAGGTCGCACGTCGCGAGCTGTGGGACTCAGCCCGCATCGTCGCGAGCCGCCTCGATCTCCTCGGCGCGATCCGCTACGAGCTCCCGAAGCCGACGACCGCGTACGTGTACATGTGCGAGCTCGCGCACCTCACGTGGTGGTACGAGACGCCCGAGAAGGAAAAGTCGGCCGAGATCGGTGTCTTCACGCGGCTTCCTCGCCCGCTCGCGTCCGAAGCGGTCGAGGTCGTCCTCGAAGCCGCCCTCCGCGCCCGCCGCACCGGCCTCCGGTAACGGACCGCCGCCCGTCGCGGCGGACGTGTAACGGCCGGGGCACACCTCAACGACGGGTCAATCCGTGGAATGCCACTTGCGGCGTCGCGAAACCGATGATCGACGAAGAGACCGAGCGGACGGTCGAGCAATGGGTGCGTCTCGGCGACCGCCTCATCGAGGGTCGCGCACCCGACGACCGGGAACCCACCTGCGTCCGCTGCGGGTCCCGGTACCACGTGCTCGGGGAAGGCGAGCAGCCGCTCTGTGCGCGCTGCTACCTCGAGCGAGGCGAGGCCGCGTCCTAGTCGAACGCTCGCGTGAGCGCGGCGGCGAGCGCGTCGCCGACGAGGCCGTCGCCGAGGTAGCTCGTCCCTACGCGGATCTCGAGATGGAGATGCGGTCCACCCTCGGGGTAGCCGCTGCTGCCGACGGTGCCGACCACCGTCCCCGCGCTCACGGTACCTCCGACCGTGAGATCCGCGACCGAGGCGAGGTGGCAGTAACGGCTCACGACGCCGTTGCCGTGGTCGATCCATACCTGGCGTCCACGCAGCCGGTCGAGCGTTGCGGCGGGGGTGTATCCGAGCCGCGCGGCCTCGCTGAGAGCGGCGTCGAGCGAGGCGGTATCCCAGTCGACGAAGTCACGGTCTGCGCGGATCACGGTCCCGGCGCCGACCGCATGGACGGGCGTTCCCGGATCGGCGGGGAAGTCGATGCCCTCGTGCCATCCCGCGCGGTAATCACGCGGGGCGTTGGGCATGAGGTCAGGGTCGGTCGGAAGCGCCACGCCGGCGATCGGCAGCGCGAGACCGCGCACCACGACGAGCCGACGATCGGCGGCGTCGCCGGCGGGAAGGCGCGCGTACGACGCCGCGTCGTCCGCGCGCGACCGGTCATTCGGGTCCGCCGTGACGAACGGCCGCGCCGACGCCGCGGGAACGCTCGCGGCGCTCGACGGCGCCGAGCGCGACGCGAGGACCGCGAGAGCGACGAGCGCGACCGTGATCGCGACCGCGGCGACGAGACGCATATACTGACCGTAGCGCACGACCTTTAACGACCGGTCCTGAGAGGCCGGGAAGGGAAGTGGCGAATGACCCAGCCGCACTCCGTCCTGCTCGCCGCGGACGACATCCGTCGTGCCGTTTCCCGTATCGCCCACGAGATCGTCGAGCGCGACCACGACGTCGCGTCGCTCGCGATCGTCGGCATCCGCTCGCGCGGCGACCACCTTGCGGCGCGGCTGCGCGACGCGATCCGCGCACACGAGGGCGCCGAAGTGCCGCTCGGATCGCTCGACATCACGCTGTATCGCGACGACCTCACGCGCATCGGATACGCCCCGATCGTGCGCGAGTCGGCGATCGACTTCTCGGTCGACGGCAAGACGGTCGTGCTCGTCGACGACGTCCTCTTCACCGGGCGCACGATCCGCGCGGCGATGGACGCGCTCGTCGACTACGGCCGGCCGCGCGCTATCCGGCTCGCGGTCCTCGTCGACCGCGGGCATCGCGAGCTGCCCATCCGCGCCGACTTCGTGGGGAAGAACGTCCCGACGAAGCCGACCGACGACGTGCGCGTCCATCTCGCCGAGACGGACGGCCGCGACGAGGTCGCCCTCGTCGCGAGAGAGGCGGTGACCGCATGACGATCGCGATGGAAGAACGGAAGGCGATGCGCTGGTCGCGCCGGCACGTGCTCGACACGGATGACTGGACGCGCGACGAGATCGAAGCGGTGCTCTCGACGACCGCCGCGATGGTCGAGATCCTCGAGCGGCCGATCCGCAAGGCGCCGGCGCTGCGCGGGAAGACCGTCATCCTCTTCTTCGCCGAGGCGTCGACGCGCACGCGTGTGTCGTTCGAGCTCGCGGCGAAGGCGCTCTCCGCGGACGTCACGAACATCACCGCGAGCGGCTCGTCGGTCGAGAAGGGCGAGACGCTCTGGGACACCGTGCGCACGCTGCAGGCGCTCGGCGGCGATCTCGTCGTCATGCGTCACGCGTCCTCGGGCGCGCCGTACTTCGTGGCCGAGCGGACGGACGCGCCGGTGATCAACGCCGGCGACGGATGGCACGCGCATCCGACGCAGGGGCTGCTCGATGCATACACGCTCCGCGGCGCGCTCGGCGATCTCGCCGGGAAGCGTGTCGTCATCGTCGGAGACATCCTTCACAGCCGCGTCGCTCGCTCCGACATCAACACGCTCGTGCCGCTCGGCGCGGAGATCACGCTGTCGGGGCCCGCGACGCTCGTGCCGGCCGCCTGGCGCTGCGGGGCGCTGCCGAAGGGCACGTCGTACGAGCCGGACCTCGACCGCGCCCTCGACGGCGCCGACGCGGTCATCGCGCTTCGGCTGCAGAAGGAGCGTCAGGAGGGCGGCCTGCTGCCGTCGCTCCGCGAGTACACGCGCGTCTGGGGTCTGTCGGAGACACGCGTGGCGAGGATGCGGCCGAACGCTCCGGTCATGCATCCGGGACCGATGAACGAAGGCGTCGAGATCGACGCCGCGGTCGCGCATGGCGCGCGCTCGCTCGTCGAACGGCAGGTGACCAACGGGGTCGCCGTCCGGATGTCGCTCCTCTATCTGCTCGCGGGGACGCCCTCGCTGGAGGAACGCTGATGGAACGAAGTGACGCCGAGCGCAAGGGGTACCTGGTCGTCGCCGGACTCATCGACCTGCACGCGCATCTCCGCGAGCCGGGCCTCGAGGATTCGGAGACGATCGCGACCGGCGCGCGCAGCGCGCTCGCGGGCGGCTTCACGACGATCTGCGCGATGCCGAACACCGAGCCCGCGATCGATTCGCCCGGCCTCATCGCCGAGGAGCGTCTTCGCGGCGAGGCCGCGCATGCCGCCCGTGTGCTGCCGATCGCGGCGATCACGCGCGGGCGGAGGGGGAAGGAGCTCGCCGATCTCGTGGAGCTCGCCGCCGCCGGCGCCGTCGCGTTCTCGGACGATGGAGCGCCCGTCGACGACGCGCGGCTCTTCCGGCACGCGCTCGAGTACGCACACGCGAAGGACCTCCTGCTCATCGAGCATCCGCAGGACCTCGCCCTCTCGGCAAAGGGGGTCATGCACGAGGGTGTCGTCTCGGCGCGTCTCGGCCTCCCCGGCATCCCCGCGGCGGCCGAGGAGTCGGCGGTCGCGCGTGACATCGCGCTCGCGAAGCTCACCGGTGCGCGCCTCCACCTCACGCACCTGTCCACCGCCGGCTCGATCGAGCTGGTCCGGCGCGCGAAGGCCGATGGCATCGCGCTCACGTGCGACGTGACGCCGCATCACCTCTCGATGACCGACGAATGGGTGAGCGGCTCCCGGGCGTTCGCGTGGGAGGATGCCGACGCCGCGCCACGCGCGGCACCGTACGACGCGAACACGAAGATGAACCCGCCGCTCCGCCCGTACGCCGACGTCCGCGCCCTCTGGGCCGGGCTGGCGGACGGGACCGTGGACGCGATCGCGACCGATCACGCGCCGCACGCGAGCACGAAGAAGGACGTCGAGTTCGACCAGGCCGCGTTCGGTATCAGCGGGCTCGAGACCGCCGTGCCGCTCGTGCTGGGCGGCGTGGCCGCCGGCTGGTGCGACCGTGACGCCGTGATCCGCGCGCTCACCGAGGGCCCGGCGCGGATCCTCCGCATCGCGACACGAACGGACGACTGGATCGCGATCGACGAGCAGGCCGTCTGGACGCCGCGTGCTGACGATCTCGCGACCCTGGGGAAGAACACGCCGCTGCTCGGCCGCGAGCTGCGCGGGCGCGTCGCGGTCGCGGTCGTCGGTGGCGAGACACGCTACGAGGCGGGTGCGCATGCCGAAGCGCGCTAACGCCGCCGGTCTCAACCAATTGCATCTTTATTCAGCAGGAACGTATAGTTATGCACCAATGAGCAGGGCGGCGGTGCTCGGCCTCGAGGACGGCAGCGCGTGGTGGGGCGAGGCATTCGGCGACGCGTCGATGGCGTCGGGCGAGGTCGTCTTCAACACCGCGATGACCGGCTACCAGGAGATCGCGTCGGACGCCTCGTATAACGGCCAGATGGTCGTCCTCACGTACCCGCTCGTCGGGAACTACGGGACGTTCGACCGCGCGAGCGAGTCACGCCGGCCATGGATCGAGGCGCTCGTCGTGCGCGAGCTCGATGCGACGTGCCGCGAGGACACGCTCGACCTCGACGATTACCTCCGCCAGTACGGCGTTCCCGGCATCGCCGGCGTCGACACGCGGGCGCTCGTGCGGCGCCTGCGGGCAAAGGGCACGCTCCGCGGCGCGCTGCTGCAGGTGCCGCCGCACCTCGCGCACGACCCCGGCGTCGCGCAGGAGGCGATCGCGAAGGCGCGCGCGTCCGCGCCGCTCGCCGCGCGCCCGCTCGTCGTCGAGTCGACCGGCACGGGCCGCCAGCTCGGGAGCGGCCCGAAGGTCGCGCTCATCGACACGGGCGTGAAGGAGAACCAGGTCCGCTGCCTCGTGCGGCGCGGCGCGACCGTGCGCGTGTTCCCCGCGACCACGAGCGCGCGCGAGGTCCTCTCGTGGTCGCCGGACGGGATCGTCATCACGAACGGCCCGGGTGATCCCGCGGCGATCCCGCAGATCGCGCAGAACACGAAGCTCCTGCTCGACGCGGCGCTGCAGCGCGGCGCGTCGCGGCCGCTGCCGATCCTCGGCATCTGTCTCGGCCATCAGCTCATCGGCCGCGCGATCGGCGCGACGACGTCGCGTCTGCCGTTCGGCCACCACGGCGCGAACCATCCGGTGCAGGACCTGCGCACCGGGCACGTCGTGATCACGAGCCAGAACCACGAGTTCCAGGTCGACGAGGCCTCCATCCCATCGGACAGCGAGTTCGTCGTCTCGGCGCGCAACCTGAACGATGGGTCGGTGGAGGGCCTCGCGCATCGCACGCTGCCGATCCGCTCGTACCAGTACCACCCCGAAGGCGCACCGGGCCCGCGCGACAACGAGCCGGTGTTCGACGGCTTCCTCGCGGACGTCGAGGCCGCCGTGGAGCGCCGCTGATGAGACACGAGTACGCGCTGCTCGACGTGTTCACCGACCGGCGGTTCGGCGGGAATCAGCTCGCCGTCTTCCACGACGGCTGGGGCGTCTCGGACGCCGACATGCAGGCCGTCGCGCGGGAGCTCAACTTCTCGGAGACCGTCTTCATCGCGAAGCCGGAGCAGGGCGGGGATCACAAGCTGCGCATCTTCACGCCCGCGCGCGAGCTGCCCTTCGCCGGTCACCCGACGATCGGCACGGCGTTCTTCCTCGCCGACGGCAAGGACGCGGACCTGCGCCTCGAGGAGGGCGTCGGCACGCTCACGGTCACGGTGACGAGCGGCTTCGTCGAGATGGAGCAGCCGGCGCCGACGTTCGGTCCGGAGCTCGATGCGGAGAAGCTTTTCGAAGATCTGCGCGACGCGATCGGCATCGCGAGCGTCACGGCCGAGCCGCGGCCGCAGGTGGTCTCGTCGGGGAACCCGTTCCTCTTCGTCGCGGTCGACCCGGATGAGATCGCCGACCTGAGCGTGAACGTATCGGCGCTCAACTCGCTGCTCACGGACGTCGGCGCGATGGGTCTCTATGCCTTCACCGATCGCAGGACCGCGCTCCCGGACAGCCGCGTGCACGGCCGCATGTTCGCGCCCGGCGCGGGAGTCGCGGAGGATCCCGCGACGGGAAGCGCGGCCGGTCCGCTCGCGGCGTACCTCGTGTGCCACGGCATGGCGGATCCGGGCGAGCGCATCGTCATCGAGCAGGGATTCGAGATGGGCCGGCCGTCTCTCATGTACGCGCGCGTCGGTGGGACGAAGGACAGGATCACGACGCTGCACGTCGGCGGACGCGCGGTGATGAGCGGCGGCGGATGGGTCGAGCTATGAAGGTCCTGATCATCGGCTCGGGCCCGATCGTCATCGGACAGGCGGCGGAGTTCGACTACGCGGGTACGCAGGCGTGCCGCGCGCTCCGCGAGGAGGGCATCGAGACCGTCCTCGTGAACTCGAATCCCGCGACGATCATGACCGACGCCGGCGTCGCCGACGTCACGTACATCGAGCCGCTCACCGTGGAGGTGCTCGACCGGATCATCGCGAAGGAGCGGCCCGACGGACTTCTCCCGACGCTCGGCGGGCAGACCGGGCTCAACCTCGCCGTCGCGCTCGCAGAGGCCGGCGTGCTCGAGCGCCACGGCGTGAAGCTCCTCGGCACGCCCCTGGCCGCGATCCAGCAGGCGGAGGACCGCGAGGCGTTCAAGCAGCTCCTCCTCTCGATCGGCGAGCCGGTGCCGGAATCGCTCTCGGTGCACACCGTCGACGAGGCCGTCGCGTTCGCCGATCGCATCGGCTATCCGCTCGTCGTCCGTCCCGCGTTCACGCTCGGCGGCACCGGTGGCGGGTTCGCTCACGACCGGGCCGAGCTCACGCGCGTCGCCGCGCGCGGCATCTCGGCGTCGCCGATCGGTCAGGTGCTCGTGGAGCGCTCGCTCGTCGGGTGGAAGGAGATCGAGTACGAGGTCATGCGCGACGGCGCAGACACGTGCATCACCGTCTGCAACATGGAGAACATCGACCCGATGGGCGTCCACACCGGCGACTCCATCGTCGTCGCACCGTCGCAGACGCTCACCGACAAGGAGTACCAGATGCTGCGGAGCGCCGCGCTCCGCATCATCCGCGCGCTCGGGATCGAGGGCGGCTGCAACGTCCAGTTCGCGCTCCACCCCGACCGCGCGCCGACCGCGGATCCAGAGGCGCAGGTCCCGTACTACGTCATCGAGGTGAATCCGCGTGTGTCGCGCTCGTCGGCGCTCGCGTCGAAGGCGACGGGCTATCCGATCGCGCGCGTCGCGGCGAAGATCGCCATCGGCAAGCGTCTCGCGGAGATCCCGAACGCGGTGACGAAGAAGACGTCCGCGGCCTTCGAGCCGGCGCTCGACTACTGCGTCGTGAAGATCCCGCGCTGGCCGTTCGACAAGTTCCCCACGGCGGACCGCACGCTCGGGACGCAGATGAAGGCCACCGGAGAGGTGATGGCGATCGACCGCACCTTCGAGGCGGCGCTCCAGAAGGCGCTCCGCTCGCTCGAGGTGAAGGGCCAGGGTCTCCTCTGGGAGGCGCCGTCGTGGGTCGACGTCACGGACCCGAAGACGTTCGTCCAGCGATTCCTCTCGGAGGTCGGCACGGACGATCGTCTCTGGCGCGTGTTCGCGGCGCTGCGCCGCGGCGCGACGGTCGACGAGGTGCACGAGCGAACGAAGATCGAGCGCTGGTTCCTCCGCAAGATGGCCGCGATCGTCCGCTTCGCCGAAGACGAGCTCCAGGGCAAGACGCCGACGCCCGACCTGCTGCGTCGGGCGAAGCGGCTCGGCTTCGCGGACTCGGACATCGCGACCCTCACCGGCATGCTCCCCGCGGACGTGCGACGGCTCCGTGCCCAGTGGGGCCTCCGTCCGGTCTACAAGATGGTCGACACGTGCGCCGCGGAGTTCGAGGCCGTGACGCCGTACTTCTATTCGACCTACGAGCAGGAGAACGAGGCCGCGCCGCTCGAGGGCGACAAGACGATCATCGTCGGCAGCGGACCGATCCGTATCGGACAGGGCATCGAGTTCGACTGCTGCTGCGTGCAGGCCGCGTCGTCGCTGCGCGAGCGCGGTGTCGCGCCGATCATGGTGAACAGCAACCCCGAGACGGTCTCGACCGATTTCGACGCGTCGGCCCGGCTCTACTTCGATCCCCTCGACGAGGAGTCCATCGCGAGCGTGCTCGAGAACGAGGGTGCGAACGCCGCGGTGCTCACGCAGTTCGGCGGGCAGACCGCGCTCAACATCGCCGACCGCATCGCCGCGATCGGCGGCCGCATCGCGGGAACGTCCGCGGACGCGATCGCGCTCGCCGAGGACCGCCGCCGCTTCCACGAGTTCGCCGACGCCCTCGCCATCCCGCAGCCGCCCGGCGGCACGGCGGCCTCGCTCTCCGAGGCCCTCGCGATCGCGACGGAGATCGGGTACCCGGTCCTCGTGCGCCCGTCGTACGTGCTCGGCGGTCGGGGCATGGAGATCGTGTACGGGCCGGAGGACCTCGAGCGCTACTTCCAGTCGGCGCTCGAGGCGGGCACCGGCCGTGTGCTCGTCGACAAGTACCTCCGTGGCAAGGAGGTCGAGGTCGATGCCGTCTCCGACGGCACGGACACGCTCGTCGCCGGGATCATGGAGCACATCGAGCGCGCGGGCGTGCACTCCGGAGATTCGTACGCCGTGTATCCGGCGCAGAACCTCCTCCCGGCGGAGCGCCGGCGCATCGTCGAGCTGACCGCGCAGATCGCGCGCTCGCTGCCCGTGCATGGTCTCCTCAACATCCAGTTCATCGTGGAAGAGGGGCGGGTCTGGGTGCTCGAGGTGAACCCGCGGTCGAGCCGCACCGTGCCGTTCCTCACGAAGGTGACGGGCGTCCCGCTCGTGAAGCTCGCCGTCGCCATCTCGCTCGGGTCGACGCTCGAGGCGGAGGGCTACCAGCGCGAGGACGGCATCTGGCCCGACCAGCCGCTCGTCGCGCTCAAGGCGCCGGTGTTCTCGATGGCGAAGCTGCTCGACGTCGACACATATCTCGGTCCCGAGATGAAGAGCACGGGCGAGGTCATGGGCGTGGATCGCTCCTTCGCACCCGCGCTCTGGAAGAGCCTCGTGGCCGCCGGACTCGCGCCGATGCCGAGCGGCGAGGTGCTCGTGACCGTCGCCGACAAGGACAAGGAGGAGGTCATCCCGATCATCGAAGGCTTCCACTGGCTCGGGTACGACCTCGTCGCGACGCGCGGCACGGCGGCGCTCATCCGATCGCTCGGCATCGACGTGCGCGAGATCGGCAAGCTGTCCGAGGGCAAGGACGAGATCATCGCCGTCATCCGTTCGGGGAAG
>DATDNP010000041.1:0-11807 GCA_036518215.1 Candidatus Limnocylindria bacterium | reverse complement strand
CGAGGCGCGGGGTGCGCGGCGTTGAGAGGGTTGCGGCGCAGCGGCCGACGCGCGGCGATGACCGAACGCCGAGGCGCGGCCCACAAGGCAGGAGACGCGTCACGCGATGACTCCGCGCACGATCGCGATCGACGGGCCCGCCGGAGCGGGGAAGAGCACCATCGGTGCGCTCGTCGCCGAGCGTCTCGGGTACCTCTTCCTCGACACCGGGGCGATGTATCGCGCCGTCGCGCTCGCGGCGCTGCGACGCGGCATCGATCCCGACGACGCCGAGCATCTCGCGACGCTCGCGCGCGAGATACGTGTCGCGATCGGCCCGCCGACCGTGCGCGACGGGCGGGCGTACACGGTGCTCCTCGACGGCGAGGACGTCACGTGGACGATCCGCGGCGCGGACGTCGACCGGGTCGTGTCGCAGGTGGCGCGCGTGCCCGCCGTCCGCGACGCGATGGTCGGTCAGCAGCGCGCCCTGGCGAAGCGAGGCCGCGTCGTCATGGTCGGACGCGACATCGGCACGGTCGTGCTTCCCGACGCTCAGCGGAAGATCTACCTCACCGCATCCGCGGCGGAGCGTGCGCGTCGGCGCGAAGAGGAGCTGCGCTCGCGTGGCGAGGTGCGTCCGCGGCAGGAGCTGCTCAGCGAGATCCTTCGTCGCGATCAGCTCGATAGCGAGCGGAAGGTCGCGCCATTGCGCGCGGCGGACGATGCGATCGTCGTTCAGACCGACGGGCTCGCCGTCGGTCAGGCGCTGGAGCGCGTCCTCGCGATCGTCACAGCCGCGTGATCGAGCGACTCTTCGCTGACGCCCCCACGTCGCCGGTGTCGCGGCTGTGGGTGTGGCGTCTGCTCTTCCCGCCGATCCGCGCGTTCGTGATGCTCTTCATCGAGATCGGGGTCCATGGACGCGAGCACATCCCCACGAGCGGCCCGTACATCGTCGCGTCGAACCACATCAACTGGAAGGACCCGCCCGTCGTCTCCCTTGCGCTCGCGATCCCGATCCGCTGGATGGCGAAGGTGGAGGTGTTCCGCTGGTTCGTCGTCGGCTTCCTGCTTCGCGGCATCGGATCGATCGCCGTGCGCAGAGGCGAGAGCGATCGGCGCGCGATGGTGACGGGCCTCCGCGTGCTCGAGAAGGGCCTACCGCTCGGCGTCTTCCCCGAAGGCCATCGAAGCGAGGACGGCCGTCTTCTCCGAGGCCGGCCGGGCATCGGACTGCTCGCGGAACGCACGAACGCGCTCATCGTCCCGTGCGGCATCACCGGCACGCCGACCGCACGTTTCCGTCTCATCCGCCGGCGGGAGGTCGAGATCTCGTTCGGCCCGCCATTCAGGGTGTCGGATCTCCCGCCGGAGGAGCGCAAGGACCATCAGGCGGTCGCGGACGCGGTCATGCGACGCATCGCCGCGCAGCTTCCGGAGGCGATGCGCGGCATGTACGCATGAGACAATCGACCTGATGGAAGTGCTCCTCGCGCGCGAGAACGGGTTCTGCTTCGGGGTGAAGAAGGCCGTCGAGCTCACGGAGGCCGCCGCCGAGACCGGAAAGCCTGTCCACAACCTCGGGCAGGTCGTGCATAACCCGAAGATCAGCGAGCGGCTCGGTGCGCTCGGCGTGAAGGTCATCAAGGATCCGGCCGAGGCCGAGCGCGGCGTCGTGGTCATCCGCGCGCACGGCGTGCCGCCCGAGGTCCGCCAGAAGATCGAGGACCGCGGGCTCGAGTGCATCGACGCGACGTGCTCGCTCGTGCTCCGCGCTCAGCGCTTCACGAAGCAGCTCGCCGACGAGGGATACCGCGTCATCCTCCTCGGCACGCCAGATCACCCCGAGGTCATCGGGCTGAAGGCGTTCGCTGGCCCGGATCATGTGATCGTCGAGACGGAGGACGACTGGAAGAAGCTTCCGAAGATGAAGCGCGCGGGCGTCGTCTCGCAGTCGACGCAGCCGCCGTGGGCGTTCACCGCCCTCGTCGCCCACGTCGCGACCATCGCGCAGGAGATGAAGGTCTACAACACCGTGTGCCCGGTCACGATCAAGCGACAGGATGCGGCGGGAGAGCTGGCGCAGCAGGTGCGGACCATCATCGTCGTCGGTGGGAAGAACTCGGCGAACACGCGGGAGCTGGTGAACCTCGCGCGGATCCAGGGTCGCGACGCGCATCACATCGAATCCGCCGCAGAGGTCCGGCCCGAATGGGTGCACGGCCAAGAGCGCGTCGGCCTCATCGGCGGGACGTCCACGCCGATGGACACGCTGCTCGAGGTCAAGGAGCGGCTCGAAGCCCTCTCCAGCACGGACCCGGTCGCGGTCTAGACCGCGATGGCCCGGGCCGTCGTCGCGATCGTCGGGCGGCCCAACGTGGGCAAGTCCACGCTCTTCAACCGGCTCGTCGGCGAGCGCATCGCCATCGTCGAGGACATCCCCGGCACGACGCGTGACCGCATCTACGCGACGACGGAGTGGCGCGGACGCGAGTTCTCGCTCATCGACACCGGCGGGCTCGAGGATCCGCGCGCCGGAGAGATGGAGGCCGCGGTGCGGCGCCAGGCCGAGGCCGCGATCGCAGAGGCCGACCTCGTCCTGTTCATCGTCGACGCGCAGTCCGGGATCCTCCCGGTCGAGCACGACGTCGCCGACATGCTGCGGCGCAGTCGCAAGCCGGTGCTCCTCGTCGCGAACAAGGCCGACTCGTGGCGCGGCGAAGCGCAAGCCGCGGAGTTCTACGAGCTCGGGCTTGGCGAGGTCATCGCCGTCTCGGCGATCCAGGGCCTCGGCACCGGCGACCTCCTCGACGCGATCGTCCGGCAGCTGCCGCCCGAGGCGCCCGAGGAAGCGGCCGCCGGCGCGCGCATCGCCATCGTCGGCCGTCCGAACGTCGGGAAGTCGAGCTTCCTGAACGCGCTCGTGGGGTCGGAGCGCGCGGTCGTGAGCGAGGAGGCAGGCACGACCCGCGACACCGTCGACACGACGATGGAGCTCGACGGACGACGCGTCGTCCTCGTCGACACCGCCGGGATCCGGCGGCGCGGGCGGATCGAGGAGGGCATCGAGAAGTACGCGCTGCTCCGCACCGCGCAGGCGCTCGAGCGCAGCGACGTCGCCATCCTGCTCACCGATGCGACCGAGGGTGTGACCGCGCAGGACGTGCACATCGCGGGATACGCGCTCGAGGCGTCGGTCGGTCTCGTGCTGGCGGTGAACAAGTGGGACGTGGTAGACCGTGGGCCCGAGATGACCGAGAGCGTCGAGGCGGAGGTCGCGCGCGAATTCCACTTCGTGCCGTGGATGCCGCACCACTTCGTCTCGGCGAAGACGGGACGGAACGTCCACGCGACGCTGCTCGACGCGGTCGCCGTCGTCGACGAGCGGACGAAGCGCATCCCCACATCGGAGCTCCACGCGATGCTCGTCGAAGCCGTCGCCGCACACCCGCCGGCCGCGCATCGCGGTCGTGAGGTCCGCTTCACGCACGTGACGCAGGCGCGCGGCAAGGCCCCGACGTTCGTCTTCTTCGTCGATCCGCCCGAGGGCGTGCACTTCACGTATCAGCGGTATCTGGAGAACAAGATCCGCGAACGCTTCGCGTTCCGCGGCACGCCGATCAAGCTCGAGTTCAAGGCGGCGAAGGAGTGAACGCGCTCGCGCTCTTCGCGGTCGCGCTCGTCGGCGCGATCGGCTACGGCATCGGGTCGATCTCCACGGGCTATCTCGTCGGCAAGCTGTACCGGAACGTCGACCTGCGGACGGTCGGGTCCGGATCGACGGGAGCGACGAACACGTTCCGCACGCTCGGGCGGGGCGCGGGACTCCTCGTCGCAGTGCTCGACATCAGCAAGGGGATCGTCGCGGTGTGGGTCGCGCATCTGCTCGTCGACCAGCTCGGCGACTACCAGCCGCTCGGAGAGGCCGCCGCCGCGGTGGGTGCCGTCGCCGGCCACTGCTGGCCCGTCCTGCTCAGAGGGCGCGGCGGACGCGGGGTCGCCACGGGCTTCGGCGCGCTCCTCATGGTCGCGACGCCGGCATGGGCGAGCGCCGTCGCGTTCTTCGCGCTCGCGCTCGCGCTCACGCGCATGGTGTCCGTCGGCTCGCTCGCCTCCGTCGTCGGCGCGCTCGTCGGGTATCTGCTCTTCAGCGCGACGGGATGGCTCTCGTTCCACTGGGCGACGCTCGCGTTCATCCTCATCGCCGGCGCGATCGTGTACGTCCGGCACGTCCCGAACATCCAGCGGATCGCGCGGGGCGTCGAGCCACGGCTCGGCGCGTAGCCCGATGACCGTCGCGGTCCTCCAGGCGGGCTCGTGGGGCACGACGCTCGCGACGATCCTCGCGCGCGACGGCCGGCGCGACGTGATGCTCTGGACCCGCGATGCGGAGCAGGCGACGCGGATCGCCGCGGAGCGCGAGAACGTGCGCTACCTGCCGGGCATCCGTGTCCCGGACGAGGTCGTCGTGACGGCTGACCTCGCCGAGGCCGTCGGGCGCGCCGACGACATCATCGTCGCGGCACCGAGCGTCGGCGTCGCTGCGCTGCGCGATCGCGTCGCGCCGCTCCTGCGCTCACGCCACCGCATCCTTTCCGCGACGAAGGGCCTTGCCGACGACGGGCTACGCATGAGCGAGCTGTGGGCGGCGGCGGTGGGAGCCGACCGTGTGGCCGTCCTGTCGGGTCCGAACATCTCGAGGGAGATCGCATCCGGCCATCCCGCAGCGACGGTCGTCGCATCCTCGAGCGCCGAGACGGCGAAGCACTTCCAGGACATCGTCGGGACGCCGATGTTCCGCGCGTACACCGATGCGGACGTGGTCGGCGTCGAGCTGTGCGGAGCGCTGAAGAACATCATCGCGCTCGGCGCCGGCGCCATCGACGGCATGGCGTATGGCGACAACGCGAAGGCCGGCTTCATGACGCGCGGCCTTGCGGAGATCGCGCGCTACGGGTTCGCGTGCGGCGCGAACCCGCTCACCGTCGCGGGGCTCGCCGGCGTCGGAGATCTCATCGTCACCTGCGCGAGCAAGCACTCGCGGAACCGGACGGTGGGGGAGCTGCTCGCGCGCGGCGTCGCGCTGGCCGACGTGCGGACGCGGCTGGGCGGCCAGATCGCGGAGGGCATCACCACCACGGAGGCGACGTACCGCGCGGCCGCCGCGAAGGGCGTGTCGATGCCCATCACCGAGCAGACGCATCGCGTGCTCTCCGAGGGCAGATCGATCCGCGACGCGATGCACGATCTGATGCAGCGCGAACGCGGCGAAGAGGTCGCCGGACCGCTCGCCGAGATCTCGCGGCTCATCGCGTCGGCCGCCGCCGCGCGCCGGGGTTGACCTAGATCCCGAATGCCGCGGCCGCGGACTGGACCGCCGACCAGACCGTCGCTGCCATCTGCTGCAGCCGCCATGCGGCGCTCGCCGCGTCGATGTCACCGTCGAACGCGAACCACATGACCGCCGCCACGATCACGAGCGCGATGCCGATGCCCACCAGATCATCGTCGCCGGCCATCGCTCCGTTCTCCTTGCGTGTGCTGCCCGTTATGCACGTGAGACCCTTCAGGTGATGCGCAGATTCCGTTCGCTTTTCGTGAAATGCCTCGCCGCGGCGGTCGTCGCGTGTAGCGCCGCGACGCCGCAGCCGACGGTCACGCCCACGGCGTCGGCCGCCGCCGGGGAGAGCACGCTCCGCGTCCTCGTCACGAGCTCGGTCGGCGGGAAGCCGGTCAGCGGGGCGCGCGTGTGCGCGGCCACGGCGCTCGGTGCGGACATCTGCGCGAACGCCGCGGCCGACGGCGCGGTTTCGGTGCACGCCGCGCCCGGCACGTACTTCGTCCGGGTGAGTGGTCCGCCCGAGCAGCGCTGGGACGTGGCGAGCCGCGTCGCCGATCTCCGACAGGGCGATGGCTCGCTCTGGGTCGAGCTCACGCCGCTCCACCGCATCTCGGGCAGGATCCGCGACGAATCGGGCGCGAACGTCGCGGGCGCCGAGGCGTGTGCCCGACCGGCGAGCGACGACCCCGACGTCTGCGCGCGCACCGCCGCCGATGGGACATACGCGATCGACGCGAGGGCCGGCATCTATCGCGTGCAGGTGTCGGGACCGCCGGGCGGGCGGCTCGTCGGGCAATGGGCTCGTGGCCGGGTCTTCCTCGAGGAGGCGGACGTGCTCGACGCGCGTACGAACGACGTGCCGAACGTCGACGTGACGCTCGTGCGCGGATTCGTCCTGAGCGGGATCGTCACCTTCCAGGGGAAGGTCGTCGAGGATGCGCAGGTCTGCATCCGGACCCTCGCCGCGCCGCTGCCGTGGGACTGCGAGCGCACGGACAAGAACGGGCGCTACGCGGCGCTGCGCGAGCCGGGGACGTACTACGTGTGGACGGTGCCGCCCGGGAACATCCGCGCGGTGCCCCAGTGGTACGCAGGCGCGCTCACGGGCGTCGACTCGAGCGAGCTACGCCTCTCCGCCGACCGCACCGTCGACGTCGATCTCACGACGGGCCCGCAGGTGAGCGGCTTCGTGCGGACGCCCTCCGGAGACGCCGTGACGGGCGCCCTCGTCTGCATCGACACCGCCTTCACGACCGGACGCATCTGCCGCGAGAGCGATGGGAACGGCCGCTATGTCATCACGACGCGGCCCGAGACGTACATCATCAGCGTCTACCCGCCCGCGGGCAGCGGTCTCATCGCGGGCTACTGGAACGGCAAGCGGACCTGGAACACGGCGGACGAAGTGGCCGTGAACGGCGACGTGACGCTCGACCTCACCGTCCCGCAGGGCGTACCGGTGAGCGGGACCGTGAAGGACGCGCGCGGGATCCCCGTCGCGGGCGCGACCATCAACTTTCTCGACGGCGAGCTCTACGCGGCCGCATCGACCGACACCGATGCCGCGGGCCGCTTCAACGTGGCGGTGCGGCCGGGACGCTTCACGGTCGAAGTGTTCCCGACGTTCGTCGGCGGGTATATCGAGCGCGTCATGACGGTGGATATCCAGGGCTCGCAGCAGCTCGAGGTCACGCTCGACGACGCGAACACGACGCCGCCCTGACGCGGCGTCATCGCAGCCTCCGACCATCGGTCGCGTCCCGGGGCTAAAGTGGGGATGCGCCCGGCGCGCGTGCCTGCCGGGCAGCTCTCTCGGATGTTCCTAAGGAGTGACGAGCATGCTTGGACGACTGCTCAAGCCGACGACGGTCGCGTACGCGCACTGCGACATCCCGTGCGGGATCTACGATCCGACGCCGGCGAAGATCGCGGCGGACACGGTCGCGAAGATGGTCGAGAAGATCGGCGCGCTCGACAAGAGCGCGACGGACTTCACGACCCGCGGCAACTTCGTGCGGATGGTCATGGTGAAGGAGCAGCACGCGGAGATCTGCAAGAAGGAGCTCCAGGTGCTGTGGTCCGACTACTTCAAGCCGGAGCACGTCGAGAAGTTCCCGAAGCTGCACGACACGTTCTGGAAAGCATTGAAGCTCGCGTCGAAGAACAAGCAGAACGTCGATGCCCAGGCGGCCGCGGATCTCCAGGCGGCGGTCAAGGAGATCAGCGACATGTTCTACGCGACGAAGAAGTAAGTGCGGCCATGGCGCGTGGCCGTGAGCGGCCACAGCATGGAGCCGGCGCTGCGGGAGGGGGACTGGCTCCTCATCCTCCCGCCGCGTCCGGCGCCGCGTCGCGGCGAGGTCGTGCTCCTGCGCGACCCACGCGACCGCTCGCGTCTACTGCTGAAGCGCGTCGCAGAGGTGACGCGTGACGGCTGCGTCGTCGAAGGCGATCACGTCGGGCACTCGCGCGACAGCCGAGAGTTCGGACCGGTCCCGGTGGCCGACGTCGTCGGGCGCGCCGCCTTCCGTTACTTCCCGCTCGACCGGATCGGCAGGATCAGCAGTGGCTGAGCCCGTCACGTGCGTCCGGTGCGGCCAGACGCGTGACGGCGCGGGCAAAGTGCTGCCCGGCGCGCTCGGGGACGAGATCGCGGGGAGCGTGTGCGCCGTCTGCTGGGCCGAATGGCTGCAGCAACAGGTCCGCGTCATCAATCACTACGCGCTGCGTCCCGCGCTCAGAGAGGATCGCGAGAAGCTCTACGAGATCACGCGCGAGTACTTCGGGTTGCCGTCGGAGGGTGCGCCGAAGCGTTGATCCGTGTCGGGGTGCCGGGATTTGAACCCGGGACCTACAGTCCCCCAGACTGTTGCGCTACCAGGCTGCGCTACACCCCGTCGTTCATCACGAGTCTACGGTAGGGACGTGGTCCGAAGCGCGTCGGAGCGCGCCCTCTCGCGTCTTCACCGCGACATCCGGTCGTGCACGCGATGCGCGGACGCGGGCTTCATCCCGCGCGCGTTCCCCATCGTCGCCGGGAAGGCAGACGATCGCGTGATGATCATCGGTCAGGCACCCGGCGCGGTCGAGCTGACGACCGGTGTCCCGTTCTCCGGTCGCGCAGGTGCGGAGATCACGCGTTGGCTCGCGCGCGCAGGGATCGACGACGAACACCTTCCGTATCGCACCTCCATCACGAAGTGCTTCCCCGGAAAGGCGAAGAGCGGGGCGGGTGACCGGAAGCCGAGCCCGCCCGAGATCGCGAACTGCGCCCCATGGCTCTCGCGTGAGCTCGCGCTGATGCGTCCGCGCGTCGTCCTTCTCGTCGGGCAGCTCGCCATCGAGCGCTTCTGGGGCAAGGTCGCGCTCCATGACGCCGTGGGGAAGAGCCGTCGCGACGGTGACCGCGTGCTCATCCCGTTCCCGCACCCGTCTGGCGCGAGCCGGTGGCTGAACACACCCGAGCACCGCGCCCTTCTCGCCGAGGCGATCGCCATCCTCCGCCGGGAGACGGGGGCTTGACATCGCAGCCAATGCAGGGAGAATGAGCCGCAGCAGGTGACGCTCATAGAAGCGACCTCAGCAGGAGCCGCATGGCAATGCCTCAGCCTCGCCTCGACCACGAACAAGATGAGGAATTCCTCACGACGGACGAGGTCGCGCGCCGGCTCCGCGTCCACCCCACGACGATCCTGCGCCGCCTTGGCGCGGTCGATGACCCCGACCCGACGCGCATCCCCGCGGTCCGCGTCGGTCGCGTGTGGCGCATCCCGCGCAAGGAGTTCGAA
The DNA here is from genome assembly GCA_036518215.1 of Candidatus Limnocylindria bacterium. Classification (GTDB taxonomy): domain Bacteria; phylum Chloroflexota; class Limnocylindria; order P2-11E; family P2-11E; genus CF-39. The sequence goes on along the minus strand of DATDNP010000041.1, from coordinate 2,696 downwards.
GAGTGGCTCGCTCGGTCGAGCCAGGTGTCGCGCCTTGCGGGTAGGCAGCGACGCCTCTTCTGACACAGCGCGTCTCGATCACGTGGGAAGGGAGGTGACCTAGAAATGCCGGCCAAGAAGAAGGCGAAGAAAGCAGCGAAGAAGAAGAAGTAACTCTTCCGTCGCTTTGGTGATGGCGCCGCGGGCGGGCGGCGCCTGAACCGAGTCCTAGTACCAGCCTCTCCCGGACGATTCCGTCACCCACCTCCGTTACCTGCGTTCCCTGTGGCGATGCGTGGACAGCATGCCGCCCTGTCTGGCCTGCAGGCACTCGTGTTCGCGGTCGGCGTCGCTGCGCCCGTCGCGCTCGGAACGCCGACGCCCGCGTACGCAGACACCGTGAGCGGGGCCGACATGCTCCAGCTGACGAACGAGCTTCGCTACGCGGTTGGCGCGCCGACCGTCCCGTCGGACCCTCGCCTGGTCGCCGCGGCGCAGAACCACGCGAACTATGACAGCGCGAATGGTGTGCTCGGCCACTACGAGACCGCCGGTCTGCCGTACTACACGGGATACGCGCCGCGGGATCGCGTGCTCGCCGCCGGGCTCTCCGCGACGTTCGTGAGCGAGGTCGCAACGTCATTCGGCGGCGGACTCTCTGGTGTGCGTCAGCTCTGGGATGCGCCGTACCACCGTCTCGGTCTCATGCATCCGAACGCGACGCTCATCGGATGGGGTCACTCCGACATCGGCACGGCGTCGACGGTCGGCGACATCGTGTACGACTTCTCGCAGCACCCCGTCGACTTCGTCCGCTCGCCGGCAAATGGGCAGACCGGCATCCCGAGCTCATGGAACGGTCATGAATCGCCGAACCCGCTGCCATCGGGCGCGACGATGCCCGTCGGCTACCCGATCATGCTCGTGTACTCATCCGGTCAGACGGTCGACATGCGCGGCGCCGCGGTAACGGCGCCGAACGGCGCGAGCCTTCCGCTCTACTACGCGCCCCAGCAGTTCGAGCGCGACTATCAGGTCGTCATCCCGCAGCAGCCGCTCCAGAACGGGACGACGTATCACGTCCGGTTCGACGTGACCGTGAACGGCGTCGCCACGACCAACGAGTGGAACTTCACCACGTCCGCGAACGGTCTCGCGGCCGCCGCGTACACGTATCACTCGACGTGGGTCGACGAGTCGGCGTTCCCGACGCTCGCGCCCGGCGCGACGACGCAGGTCACGCTGCATTTCAAGAACACCGGCACGGCGACGTGGCAGAAGGGCGTCGCGGGAGCCCAGGCGAACCTCGGGATCAACGGCGACGACTCGACGTTCGGCACGCTCGGCATGGGCGTGAACTGGCTGTCGTCGAATCGCGTCGCGGCGCAGACCGAGCCCAGCGTCGCGCCCGGGGCGGTCGCCACGTTCACGTTCACGGTCCGCGCGCCGATGGCGCAGGGGCGGTACCGCCTGCCGCTGCGACCCGTCATCGACGGCACGACGTGGCTGGACGATCAGGGCGTCTATCTCGACGTGATCTCGGATAGCGGCTATCACAGCCACTGGCTCGCGCAGTCGCCGTATCCGACGCTGAAGCCGGGCGCGCCCGCGTCGCTCTTCATCCAGTTCACGAACACGGGCACGAAGAGCTGGACGAAGGGCGTCCTCGGGCAGCAGGCGAACCTTGGCGTGGTTGGCGACGTCACCACGTGGTCGTCGCTCGGGGTGGGGTGGCTCTCCGCGAACCGCGTCGCCGCGCAGACCGAGACGCTCGTCGCACCCGGTGCGGTCGGCACATTCAGCTTCCAGGTGATCGCGCCCGCGATGCCGGGCGTCTACCGCATCGCGCTCCGGCCGGTCGTCGACGGGACCGCGTGGATGGAGGACGACGGCGTCTTCCTCGTGATCACAGTCGCGAACTAGCGCCTACGGCCGGCTGTCGGTGAAGCGCACCTCGAAGATCTCGTGGCATTTCGGGCAACGCACGCTCGCCGCGTACGCGGGGTTCGGCGGCACGTCGAGATGCTCGCGCGTCACGAAGCGGGGGCCGACCTTCGCCGCGCAGAAGGGACACGCGACCTCGTAGTCGAGGAACGCATGCCGGTCGACGTCGATCCTGCGCCGCTGGTCGATGCTCATCGCTCGGCTAGTCTACGAGCGTGGCGGCGCCGAAGGGTCGGAACAAGCTCGCGACCGAGACCGTGACGCTCAAGGTCGGCGATGCGGCTCCCGACTTCTCCCTCCGATCGCACGACGGTCGCGAGATCACGCTGTCCGCGCACCGCGGCCGGCGCGTCGTGCTCGCGTTCTTCGCGTTCGCGTTCACGAACACCTGAAACAGCGAGGCACCCGCGCTGAACACGCTCCAGGAGCGGTTCGCGGGTGGCACTGCCCAGGTCGTGGGCATCTCGTGCGACACGGTGTACTCGCTCAAGGTGTGGGCGGAGCAGCTCGGCGGCGTGAAGTACCCGCTCTGCTCGGACTTCTGGCCGCACGGTGCGGTCACTCGCGCGTACGGTGTCTTCAATGAGGAGATCGGACGTCCCGAGCGCGCGATCATCGTCGTCGACGCGCAGGGGATCGTCCGGTACATCGACGTGCATCAGCTGCGCGAGGTGCCGGACGAGGAAGAGATCGCCGAGGAGCTGAACAGACTCGAGGGTTAACCCCGCGTACTTCGTCTTCGTCGGTCCGAGCCCGCAAGCGGGCTCGTCCCT
>DATDNP010000040.1:0-4850 GCA_036518215.1 Candidatus Limnocylindria bacterium | reverse complement strand
GGACGCGCTCCGGTGAGATACGAGGTGCGCGTCGCCGATCGAACGATGCGCGTCGACGTCGACGCGTCGCAGCGGTTCCTCGTCGACGGCTCCGCCGTCGCCGCTGAGGTCGACGAGACCGTGCGCGGGCTGCAGTGGCGTGTCCGCGTCGACGGCGAGCAGCACGAGGTCACGCTGCTCACGCGCGCGCCGCTCCGCCTGCAGGTGGACGGGATCGAGATCGAGGCGAGCGCGATCGACGAGCGCAGCCTCGCCGCCGCGCGCGGCACGCGCCAGCGATCGGCCGGCCGGCACGAGGTCCGCGCCCCGATGCCCGGGCTGCTCAAGACCGTGCACGTGCGCGAGGGCGACACCGTGGACGCCGACGCGCCGCTCCTCACGCTCGAAGCGATGAAGATGGAGAACGAGATCCGCGCGCCGGCGGCCGGCACGATCACGAAGCTCGCGGCGCAGGCCGGGGCGAAGGTCGAGGGCGGTGCGGTGCTCCTCGTGCTCACGGAGGACGCGTGAGGCGGCATCCGCGCCTTCTCATCGCGGCCGCCGTCGTCATCGTGCTCGTCGGCACGATCGTCACGGCGTGGGGCTTCGTGTTCCTCCGGCCGCTCCCGACGATCGACGGCGACCAGCGGCTCCTCGGACTCCACGACCGGGCCGAGGTGCTGCGCGATCGGTATGGCGTCCCGCACATCTTTGCGGCCGACGACCACGACATGGTCTTCCTCCAGGGATACGTGACCGCGCAGGACCGGCTGTGGCAGATGGACGTGTACCGGCGCGCGGCCGAGGGTCGCCTCGCGGAGATCTTCGGCGACCCGGCGCTCGAGAGCGACACCGAGCTGCGGACGATCGGCCTCGCGCGCGCCGCGAAGGCCGACCTCGCCGTCGCATCGCCGCACGCGACCCTTGACCTCCAGGCGTACGCCGACGGCGTGAACAAGTTCCTCGAACAGCACGGCGACGCCCTGCCCGTCGAGTTCCTCATCCTCGGGTACAAGCCGGAGCCATGGTCGCCCGTGGATTCGCTCGCGATCGCGAAGCTGCAGCTCCATGACGCCGCCGGGAACTACGAGCAGGAGATCCTGCGCGCCGACATCGCCGAGCGGCTCGGCACGGCCGCGCTCCAGACCCTCATGCCAGACCCGACGACGGTGCTCACCTCGGTCGACGAGCGCGCGTGGGCGGCGGTCGCCGCGGATCTTTCGCCGGACGCGCGGACGAGCGACGCGCTCGACGCCTTCCTCCCGGGCGCGGGCGAGGGGCTCGGCTCGAACTGCTGGGTGCTCTCCGGCTCGCGCACGAAGAGCGGGAAGCCGCTCCTCGCCGGAGACCCGCATCTTCCCGTGCGGGAGCCATCCATCTGGTACGAGATCGCGATGCAGAGCGGCGGCGTGAACCTCATCGGCTTCTCGATCCCCGGCGCTCCCGGGATCGCGATCGGACACAACGACCACGTCGCGTGGAGCTTCACGTACGCGTACGCGGACACGCAGGACCTATTCGTCGAGCACGCCGACCCGAGCGACCCACGCCGGTTCGAATACAAGGGCTCGTTCGAGACGGCCACGTTCGTGCGCGAATCCATCACGGTGAAGGGCCGGACGGACCCGGTCGTCGTCGACGTGGCGATCACACGCCATGGCCCGATCATCAGCGGCATCGTTCCCGGCGAGAAGGCGCAGCTCGCGCTCCGCTGGACCGCGCTCGATCAGACGAAGACGATCGACGCGATCCTCGGCATGGACCGCGCGCATTCGTGGGATGACTTCAAGGCCGCGGCCGCGGACTTCGCGGGCGCGGCGCTCAACGTCTGCTACGCCGACACCGAGGGGCACATCGGCCTCCTCCTCATGGGGCGTCTGCCCGACCGTCCGGGCGACGGGAAGATGCCCGTGCCGGGCTGGACCGGCGAGTACGACTGGCGCGGTCTCCTGCCCGCGAGCGCGAATTTCTCCGCGCTCGATCCCGCCGACGGGCTCATCGTGAACGCGAACCAGCGTCCGATGGCGTCCCCGTCGGATGCCGGATGGAACGGCGAGTGGTACGTGCCCTTCCGGTACACGTACCTCCGCGGACAACTTGAGCAGCTGCGCGGCGCGGACGTCGCCGCGATGTCACGCCTGCAGAACGACTACACCTCGCTCCCGGTCGATCGCTTCCGCTCCTCGCTCGTCGCCGCGCGGCCGACGACGGCCGCGGGCCGCCAGGCGCTCGACGTCGCCCGCGCGTGGAATGGCGCGCTCGCCGCGGACTCGACGGGCGCCGCGATCTACGAGGACTGGGTCTGGCAGCTCGCGCGGCTCGTCTTCGAGGACAAGCTCGGCAGCGCGCTGTACCAGGAATACGAGGAGCAGGCGCGACCCTACGACGCGCTCTACAAGCTCGTGTCCGACACGTCGAGCGCGTGGTGGAGCGAGATCGGCGAACCGACGGTGAGCGGACGCGACGCGATCGCGGGCGCCGCGCTTGATGCAGCGGCCAAGGATCTCGCGTCACGGCTCGGGCCGGACATGACGACGTGGCGGTGGGGAGATCTCCACACGGTGACGTTCGCGCACCCGCTCGCCGCGGTGAAGCCCCTCGATCTCCTGCTCTCGATCGGACCGGTGAAGCGCGCGGGCGACGGCTCGTCGCCGAACAACGGCAGCTTCCCGCTCACGACGCCGTTCGCGATCGATACGCATGCCTCGGAGCGACAGATCGCGGACCTCGGCGACATCGACGCGTCCGTGTCCGTGATCCCGACGGGCGAGAGCGGCCAGCCCTACTCCTTGCACTGGTCCGATCAGACACCGCTCTGGTCCGCCGGGCAGACGAAGCCGATGCCGCTCTCGCGGGATCGGCTCGGCACGCTCGAGGGCACGCTCGTCCTGCGCGCGCACTGACGCTTTGACAGAGCGCTCGCTTGACACCTAGCGTCGTTCTCACATTAGGGACGACGGGACGGTGTCATGGATACAGGCCTGCTCATCACGCTCCTGCTGCTCATCCACGTCGGCGGCGCGATCATCGGCTTCGGGCCTACGTTCGCGTTCGCGGTGCTCGGGCCCATGGCGGGTAAGGCCGGACCGAACGGCGGCGTCGCGATCATGGAATCGATCGTCGCGATCGAGAAGCGTCTGGTGATCCCGGTCGCGGCGATCACGCAGCCCCTCACGGGGCTCGCGCTCATATTCGTCGCCGGATTCGCGGCCGACTTCTTCAGCCATCGCTGGCTCTGGACGGCCCTTGTCATCTACGGCGCGGCCTTCTACGCCGCGATCTTCGTCCAGACGCCGCTCACGGAGCGGATGATCGCGCTCGCGAAGTCGGGTCCGCCGACGCCCGAGTTCATGGCGATGGCCAAGCGCTCACAGAGGATCGGCCCGTTCATCACCCTGGCGCTCGTCACGATCATCGTGCTCATGGTGACCAAACCCGGGGGCTGAGCTCGGCGCATACCATCGCCGTATGGCGTCGAAGGGCCCGCGCCGCGAGCGCAAGGAGCGGTTCACGACGACGTACGGCACGCCGCTCGCGGCCGTCTACACCGACGACGAGCGCGCGCGTGAGGCGGCGGCATCGGCCGGCGTTCCCGGCGAGCCGCCGTTTGTGCGCGGCATCCAGCCGACGATGTACCGCGGCCGGCCCTGGACGATGCGGCAGTACGCGGGCTTCGGGTCCGCGACGGACACGAACGCGCGCTTCCGATCTCTGCTGAAGCATGGCCAGACCGGGCTCTCCGTCGCCTTCGATCTGCCGACGCAGATGGGCTACGACCCCGACGACCCGCGCGTCGCGGGCGAGGTGGGGAAGGTGGGCGTCTCGATCGCGTCGCTCGACGACATGCGCACGCTCTTCGACGGGATCCCGCTCGCCGACGTCACGACCTCGATGACGATCAACGCGACGGCGCCGATCCTCCTCGCGCTCTACGTCGCGGTCGGCGAAGCGCAGGGCGCCGACGCGTCGAAGCTCGGTGGCACGACGCAGAACGACATCCTCAAGGAGTACATCGCGCGCGGGACGTACATCTACCCGCCGCGTCCATCGATGCGCCTCGCGACCGACCTCATCGCCTACTGCGCGGAGCGGATGCCGCGCTGGAACCCGATCTCGATCAGCGGCTACCACATCCGTGAGGCCGGAGCGAACGCCGTCCAGGAGCTCGCGTTCACGTTCGCCGACGCGATCGCGTACGTCGATGCGGCCCGCGCGCGCGGCCTCGACGTCGCATCGTTCGCGCCCCAGCTCTCGTTCTTCTTCGCGGCGAACGCGACGTTCGTCGAAGAGGTGGCGAAGTTCCGCGCCGCGCGCCGGATCTGGTCCAGGGTCGTTCGCGACCGCTACGGCGTGAGCGATCCCGCGGCGCAGGCGCTTCGCTTCCACACGCAGACCATGGGCTCCACGCTCACGGCCCAGCAGCCGCTCAACAACATCGTGCGCACCGCGATCGAGGCGCTCGCGGCCGTCCTCGGCGGCACGCAGTCGCTGCACACGAACGCGTACGACGAGGCGCTCGCGCTCCCGACCGAGGAATCGGCGCGCATCGCACTGCGCACCCAGCAGATCATCGCCGAGGAGTCGGGGACCGCCGACACGATCGATCCGCTCGGCGGCGCATACGCGGTCGAGACGCTCACCGCCGAGATCGAGGCGCGTGTGCACGAGGAGCTCGCGAAGATCGACCGGATGGGCGGCGCGCTGGCGGGCATCGAGAGCGCGTACCAGATGCGCGAGATCGAGGAGTCGGCGTACCGGCAGCAGCGGGCGGTCGAGGCGGGCGAGCAGATCGTCGTCGGCGTGAACGCGTACCGCAGCGAGGGCGATGAGGTCGTCCCACCGCTCCAGCGTGTCGACGACGCGTCGGCGCG
>DATDNP010000039.1:0-14419 GCA_036518215.1 Candidatus Limnocylindria bacterium | reverse complement strand
GTCGCGCAGCGATCCGATGCCGCCCGAGTAGATGACGTCGCCGCCGAACGCCCGCGCGACGGCCTCGAGGTTCACGAGATCAGGCCCCTTGAGCGTGCCGTCGACCGAGACGTTCGTGTAGATGACGATCGGCACGCCGTTAACCGCGAGCTGGTGCATGAGATCGACCGCCTTCACGTTCGACGTTTCCGTCCAGCCGGCGGTCGTGACCATCCCGTCGCGCGCGTCGACGGCGACGGCCATGCCGTCGGCGTGGCGGTCCACGAGCCGACCGATGAGCTCGGGATCCTCGACCGCCGCCGTCCCGACGACGATGCGCGACGCGCCCGCCTCGGCGAAGCGCTCAGCCGTGTCGAAATCGCGGATGCCGCCACCCGCCTGGATCTTCACGGTGAAGCGATTCGCGATCTGGCGGATCGCGTCGAGGTTCTGCGGCGTGCCCGTGCGCGCGCCGTCGATGTCCACGACGTGGATCCATTCCGCGCCGCCGTGCACGAGCTTCCGCGCCGCCTCGAGCGGCGACGGCGCGACCTGCTCGACGGTCGAGAAGTCGCCGCGCGTCATGCGCACGACCTTCCCGCCGAGGATGTCGATGGCCGGATAGACGATCACGGCCGCTAATCATCCGCCCGCGCGCAATGGTGCGCGAGCCGGCGTCAGCTGTGGATGGGACGGTGCATGACCGCGTCGTCGTAGCCGCGGTCGTACGAGCCGATCGCCGTCATTCCGACGACGATGACCCCGAAGACGACCCCGATGACCACACCGGCGATGAGGAACATGTACTCCATTCCCGACACGCTCGCGCACCGCGCGCCCGTGCCCCATCCGGCGCAGCGAGCGAGCGGCGTGCGGACCGCCCCGACGCTCGCGGTGACCTTCGGCCTAGCCGAGCGCGGCGAGCGCCTCGACGACGCGCGCCGCGCTCGCGACGATGCCGTAGCGCTCGGCGAGCTCCTTCACTCGCGGCGACGGCGTGCCGCGCGGCAGCGCGGCGTCGACATCGCCGACAGAGCAGTCGAGCACAGGAGCGACGACCCTCCGGGCCGCCTCGATGTAGCTGCGTCCCGCGTTCAGCTTCGCGCGGACTGTCGCGGAGAGGTCGGGCGCCGCGAGGACCGCGTCGAGCGACCCGTACTTCGCGAGGAGGAGCGCGGCGGTCTTCTCGCCGATGCCGCGAACGCCCGGCAGTCCGTCCGAGGGATCGCCGCGCAGGATCGCGTAGTCGAGGTAGCGGTCGCCCGGGATGCCGTACTTCGCGTGGATCCACGCCTGATCGACGTGCGCGAGCTCGCTCACGCCCTTCACGGTATGGAGCACGACGATGCGCGGATCGCGCACGAGGATGAAGAGGTCGCGGTCCCCGCTCACGACCTCGACCGGACCCTCGAAGCGCGTCGCAAGGGTGGCGATGACGTCCTCGGCCTCGCACTCCTCGGCGTTCGCGATGGGGATGCGAAGCGCGCGCAGGACCTCCGCGATGATGAGCAGCTGCGGCTCGACCTCGTCGGGCGGCGAGCCCTCGGCCGCGACGCGGTGGCTCTTGTATTCGGGGAGCAGGTTCACCCGGAAGTTCGGACGCCAATCGCTCCCGAACTCGAACGCCGCGACGCAACGCGCGGGCTTGCGGTCGGTGAAGAGCCGCGCCATGAAGTTGAGGAAGCCGACGACGGCGTTCACGAGCGTCCCGTCCGGGGACTTGACCGGCGGCATCGCGTGGTACGCGCGATACGCCAGGCTCGAGGTGTCGACGAGGAGGGTCGGGCGGTCCGTGGGTTAAGCGCGCGCCGGCGCAGGGAACGCGTGCGCGAGCGCCTTGATGAAGCGGTCGTTCTCCGGCGGTGTCCCGATCGAGACGCGCAGGCAGCCGGCGCAGCCCGGCCACATCGAGATGTCGCGGATGAGCACGCCCTCGTCGAGGAAGCGCGCGTGGATCTCCGCCGGCGTCGAACCCTTCAGGCGGAAGAGGATGAAGTTCGTCGTCGACGGATACACCTCGACGCCGTCGATCGCCTTGAGCGCGCGTGTGACCTTGGCGCGCTCGACCGCGCAGTGCGCGACGCGCGTCGGAATGACGGCCTCGTCCTTCGCGATCTTCGCCGCGACCGCGTGCGTGAGCGCGCTCACGTTGTACGGGAGCTGCACCGCACGAAAGATGTCGGCGACCTCGGGATGCGTGATGAGGATGCCGACGCGCAGTCCGGCCGCCGCCATGACCTTCGAGAACGTCTTGCTGATGACCATGTTCGGGTGCTTGGGCAGCGCCGGCAGGATCGTCCGACCCGCGAAGTCGCTGTACGCCTCGTCGACGAGGACGAGCATCTCGGGGAACGCCTCGGCGACCGCGAGGATCGCGTCGTGCGGGATCTCGTTGCCCGTCGGGTTGTTCGGGGTCGTGAAGACGGTGATGTTCGGCCGCACGCGCTCGACCGTCTCGAGGGCGCGCTGCTTGGTGAGGTCGTACGGAAGACCGACGAGCTCGTCGACGACGGTGCCGCCGGCGATCGTCGTGAGGCGGCCGTGCATCGAGTACGTCGGCTGGAAGAGCAACGTGCTGCGGCCGTGGCCGCCGAAGACGAGGAACGTGTTGAGAAGGACCTCGTTGCTGCCGTTGCCGATGACGAGCTGGTCGGGCGTGACGCCGTATCGGCTCGCGAGCGTCTCGCGCAGCTCGATGGCCGCGCCCGGATAGCGATTGAGGAGGACGGCGTCGAGCTCGTCCGGTGTGAGCCACTTCCCCGCGGGGTTCGGCTCGGCCCACTCGTTCGCCTGGAGCCGCACGTCGGCCTTCTGCTGCTGGGTGCGGTACGCCTGGAACCGCTCGAGGTCGTCACGGGGGCGCGGGAGCGTCGGCATCACGCATAGGGTGCCATGACCTTGCGTTCCGTGCCGTGGCGCGTACGTTTCGCGCGTGAGACGGCGCACGATCGGCGAGCGTGCGATGTTCGTCGCTGCCGCGATCGGGATCGTGCTCGGCGCGCTGTTCCTGTTCGCGCCCATCCATGGTTACTGCATGGGCTCGACGGAAGTTTTTGCGGTGCCACCGGGCCAGACGCCAGCTCCGTCCTCGTCGACTGTCACCACGTGCGGCGTTCAAGCCCTGTGGCAACGGCAGCCGATCTTCCCGCTGCCCTTCTTCGCCGTGCTGGTGTGGTCGCTCGCGCCGGGACTTGGCTACCTCGGCGCGCGCATGCGCGCGACGTCTGCGACGACCGGACCCGGAACGCTCGTGATGCTGTTGGCGCTTGTCGTCGAGATGACCGTGTTCGTCAGCTTCGGAGCGGCGCCTTTCTTCGTGCCGTTCGTGTTCGTCCCACAATTGATCGCGAGCGTGCTCGCACTGCGAACGGCGTAGATGGGATAATCGAGGTCTCACTCATTGGGGAGTGGCCAAGCGGTAAGGCAGCTGACTCTGGATCAGCCAATCGGAGGTTCGAATCCTCCCTCCCCAGCAGATTCCCAGTGATTTCAAGAATTCCGGCATGTGCGACGAGCGGAACGGCGGCTAACACCGATTCAGTTGAGCCCCGATCCTGGTAGTCGCGGCCCGTCTTACGGGACCCGAGCCGCAATTTGCGTCGCCCAAGGGTCGGCTGATTCGCAGGTTGGCTGACACCGCGGTCGCTCGGCGATAGCGTCGACATCACCTATGTCCCGTTCTTCTTGAAGGTGCGTTGCGTCGAAGCGGCGACGCAGGCAGTGAGTGCATTTCCTTAGCTCGTACATGCGCCTCGTCGACCGACGGCTGCGACGCGTGAACCGAGACCCAGCGGCTGGTGCCACGCCACGGCGGCCTGTGCCAGGCGTGTACAGCCGAGCCAACAGGCGCTTGTTAAAGTGTGCCAAATTCTCAGCGGGTGGGAACAGTCAAGCAATAGTTCCACTGAACAATGAGGAAACACGAGCGCCAATGGTGGGTGGCACATGGGGGCGGATTGGAGGCAGATCGCGTCCTCGCGAATGCTCATCGTTTGGAGTTGGCAAGTGACGTACCGATACTCGCATCTGCTGATTCGTCTGCTCATTCCCGCGCTTCTCGCGTCATTGCTGCTACTCGTGTTTCAGTCGGCAATCGCAAATGCGTACGTGCTCGAGGGCCAAGGTTGGTGTAACGGGCACGCGAGCCTCTCGCTGCAGACTGCAGACGGCGCTGAGCCGTACAACCTCGACCACTCGACGCCGCTGAACGCGGCGTCTACGTGGAGCGGTGTTACGACGAAGTTCTATTACAGCAATTACTCAGACAACGTCAGCGCTGATGTCTGGGGCTTCGCAACGAACGCTGGATCGACGTGGCTCGCGAACACGAATTACACCTACTACCCGCTCATCAACTGCATGATCGCCGCAAACATTACCTGGAACACCTACTACGGCTGGAATCCGGGAACGACCTACTGTGACTCGAACAGTCCGCACGTGTCCTGGTACGACCTCAGGTCGACTTCGCTGCACGAGCTCGGGCATGCCCTTGGTCTCGGGCACTCCGGTGATTCGAGTGCGGAGATGTACGCGACGCTCGCGGGATGTACATACAAAGGATCCCTCGCGACGGATGATCGTAACGGCATCATCGCGATTTATGGGCAGTGAGGGGTGAGTCCATGTTGGGTAATGTGTCGCGTCGCCGCCTCGCGCTGGAGTTGCTGATGGCTCTTTCTCTCACCGCGCTCTTTACGGGGTTCGGCGTCATTACTGTTCTTCGCACGACGACCTTCGTGAACTCGAGCATGGTCCTCGTGCCGATGAGCGATCTCGATCTCGCGCGCGAAGCGGACACCATCGTGCTCGCAGATGTCCGCGGCCAGGCGACTCGTGTCGCCGGAGTTCGGCACGGTGTCCCCTCGGTCTTCACTGACTCCAAGGTCGACGTAATCCGCGTTCTGAAGGGCTCTCCGGCTAGCTCACTGACCGTCACGACGTCCGGCGGAAGCGCGAGCGGTGTCATCGAACGAAATGCGGACGAGGCCAGTATCTCGACTGGCGATCGCGTGGTGCTGTTCCTGAGTACGGCGCCGACCGGCGAGACGGTGGTTGTTGGCGGCATTCAGGGACGCTACTACGTCACTGGTGATTCGGTCAGCAATGAAGTGCATCACGGAACACTGCAGGGCCTGATCGCCACCGTGGAGGCGTCGAGGTAGCAGCCGATGGACGCTCGGGCGAGTTCACCATTAGGTATCACAGCCAGTCTCGCGGCAGCAGTCTTGTTCGTGCTCGCGGCATGTACCGTGACGACAGACAGCGAGTGCGGTGGACTCGCCCAGTGTCCAGAGCCGGCCAAGGAGATGTACTACAAGGAGACGCCCGGTCTCGAGCCCTGGGCGGCCGCGCAAGATGGCTCGTTACCGGACAACTGGCGCGACTTGGCGGACCACGACCTCGAGTCGGTCGGCCTGACGCCTGAGTTTCTCGAAGTAACAACTATTGCGACGCCTGACGGTCGTGTTTTCGCGCTGCAACTGCGTGTACCCGACGACCAACGACCTGCTGCAATCCGCCACTGCTTCGTTGCGAATCCGCGCGACAGTACGCCGCTCGCCAGTGCTCGCAACGACTGCGAGCCCTTCTATTCCACAAAGCCGTAGGCGATTAGGTCATCACCGACCGATGCCAATCGACCATTCCACGTCGCGATCATCATTGGGCCAGCAGCCTGGGCCCTCGTCCACCGCCGGCGGCGCACGGAGGACGACGTCTACAGCATTCCGACACGACCAGAAGCGGTGACCGATCCATACAGAGTCAGGACGCGACGAGAGGCTTCCGCACGGTTCGGCCGTCCTCGGCCAATTGACTGATTTAGGTTGTTAGTGGGCCTGTCCGCCGATATTCGCGCGGTAAAGATCATCGAGATCGCTAGGGAATCGCGTGGAGATGCTCGTGAGGCCGATCTGCTGACTCTGGATCAGCCAATCGGAGGTTCGAATCCTCCCTCCCCAGCAGATTCGAACAAACTCGGGCAGTTCGATCCTCATCGGAAGCGCGAACAAGGCTGATATAGCTCGGGAGGGTCGTCAAACTCTGGGACGACCTGAGCGGGGCGTCCGGGATTAAGGCTATGCGGCTCGTCCGCTGCGACTAGTCTCCGGCCCTCGCGCTTCGCCTGTGTGCGGTGATGGGGACCCGTCGGCCTGGTCCGATGATCGAGGTCATCAGCGATCGCGCGGTGAAGTGAGCGAGGACCCCGAGGTCGAAGAGGAGGTCCTCGCATGGCGACCCTTGGCATCGACATCGGCTCGCGGCAGCACGCGGTCGCACTGTGTCGGGAGGGCCAGACCGAGGCGGAGCGGCACGTCCTGCGCATCCCGTCGCGACGCGCTGGCTTCGACGAGCTCGATCGGCTCCTGGCGGGCGAGCACATCGAGCGCGTGGTCATGGAGTCAAGCGGTCACTATTGGTTCGGCATCGCCAGCCATCTCGCACGTGCGGGTGTGCCCGTCGCGGTCGTGAGCCCGGTGGCGTCGAAGTACTTCGCGCGGCGCCGGCTGCAGCGGGCCAAAAGTGATCCCGCGGACGCGCGTACCCTCGCCGCACTGGCGATGGTCGACCGACCCCGGACCCGCGATCCGCTCGGCGGGCAGGAGCTGCGCGAGGCTGCGCGCTTCGCGATGACGCTCGTGCAGGAGCAGGCGCGGGTCTGCCAGCGCATCCAGCGCCTGGTCGCGATCGGCTTCCCCGAGCTGCAGGACGCCTTCGAGGATTCCCTCCTGCGCGACGGCGATCGCCCTGCTGAAGCGGGTCCCCACGGCGCGTGCCGCAGCGGCGAAGCGAACCGCGACGCTCGCGAAGACGCGCACCCGGGGTGGCCACGTCCTCGGCCCACGGAAGGCGGCCGAGATCCACGCCGCGGCCCGCACGAGCGTCGCCCCACCGGAGCTCGACCGCCAGGTCGGCTTCGAGATGGAGATCCTCATCGAGCAGTACGAGTCGCTCGAGCACCAAATCGCGCGCGCGGAGGCGCAGCTTGCGACGCTCACCGACAGAGAGGTCGTCCGGCGGCTACGCACCATCCCCGGCGTCGGCGCCGCGACGGCCGCGGCGCTGGTCGCCGAGATCGGCGACATCTTCCGCTTCGATGACTTCGACCAGGTCGTCGCCTTCGCCGGCGTGCACGCCGCCGAGCGCAGCTCCGGCAAGAAGGGCGCGGACCCCGAGACCAGCTGGCACATGGCCAAGACCGGCGACGCGTATCTGCGTGCGGCGCTCTATCGCATGGCGCTGGTCGGCACGCTGCACAACCCAGTCATCCGCGAGCACTACCGACGCAAGCGCGCCCAGGGCAAGTCGAAGATGAACGCGCTCGGCCACTGCATGAAGAAGGCGCTCGCCATCGTCTGGGGCGTGTGGCGCGGAGGTCACGACTTCGTCGTACCGGAGGGCATTCCCTCTTGACGACGAGGTATGGGACCTAATCGGTAATCAGGTGACCCATGCGTCGTGCTCAGTTTGGCGAGCTGATTCTGCTGTAGAAGGTCTCACTCTCCTCGCCGCTAAGACCGAGTTCATTACTAAATGGCTACGTCGTCCTGGGTCCCAACTGCACACGGAACAGGGTCAACTCCAGTCGCTGGCACGCTCGACCTTCATGTCCATGGAAGTCCTCCCCTGCGCGGCTTAGCCGGCGCCTGACACGCTAGAAGGTGTGTCAAGTATCGATTCGTGTCGCTATTATCGGCTGATCCCATGGATAAGGGCGGGACGACACCGGACCTGACGTCTCGGGAACGCGACGTGCTCGCCCTCATCGTCCGGGGATGCACGGACAAAGAGATTGGCTTTCGCCTCGGCATTTCCCACGGGACGCTGCGCACGCACATCAGCAGTTTGTACGCGAAGTTTGGAGTCACTAACCGAGCGTCCGTCGTGACGAAATGGCACCGGATCTCACGCGCGAGACGATCCGCGCTGTCCCACAAGAGGTAAGACGCCCACGCGTGTTCGCGCGTGCCGAGCAATGGGTCTCCCGCGCTCAGCGCTCAATCGCGGCGCTGCATCAGACTCGGGCCCGGGTGCCGATCGAGCTTCCAATCAGCATGAGCAAGACGGCGCATGCCCAAGAGAGCACGCTGTCGTGCGGCGCGAAGGCCCATCCCCATACTTGGCTCCAGCCCGTCGCCGATCGGATGAGCGAGGCCAGCACGACATAGGTCGATGGCAAGGCCGCGGCAGCGCCGCTTCCCAGCACCACGCGACCAATCAGCATCAAACCGATGTAGCCGATGCTGTTGCGTCCGGCGCCGATGAGCTCCTGGCCTGACAGGAGCGCGCCGACTGAGGCCAGCACCACCAGGACCGAACACACCGCGAGCACGTAGACCGCGTCGCGCAAGGTCAGATGGCGTGTCGAAACGAGCTCGATCGTCAGATCACTTCCGGGAAGGTTTCGGGCTAGAACGAGAGCGACGACCAGTGGTGGGACAAAGACCAAAGGCACAGGAACGAAGGCCCCGCCGACTAGGTTTGGTAGCGGCACGGCGACATCCCGTGCGACCGCGACGCCGACCGCCGCGACTCCGATGCACACGGCGATCGAACGAGTCCCTCGAGCCTTGAGCCAAAGCCTCACGGAGCGTCCTGGCCGATCGCCGCCTGACAGTTGACGCGCTGGTCGAACCAGCCGCGCTGCAGCGGCATCGACTGTTGACGGATGGCATCGACTTGCGCTGCCACGTCAGCGGGATAGCCAGCCTGCCGCAGATCTAGCGACGCGACGCCGAGCAACCACGCACGCGCGTAGTCGCGTGGGTCGTGGAGCGGCGCCCCTCCGGGGTTGCACCGGATAAGGGGAACGAACTTACCTGTGAGACCCGCGACGACGTCCACATCACGTGAGCGGGGCGCGAAGCCAAAGGGCACGGCGTCGGCTGCGGTGACGTCACGCTGTTCCGTGTACTCGGCTGCCGTCGGGAAGCCTGCGGCGTGCCAAGCGGATACGGCCCGCACGATCAACGGTGCGACCGTCGCCAGGCGATCGCCATGCTCGGGCCAGACGCAGACACGCGGCTGTGAATCAGCACAGACGAGTGCCGCGCTGGAGCGCGGCTGCACCGGGTCGGGACCGAGACTTGACACGAGCGCGCTCGCGATGAGGCCCGCGACGGCGAGAGGCGCAACCACGCTGCTCAGTCGGACAACCGTCGAGCGAAAGGTCATCAGGGCTAGCCCTGCCAACGCGATCGCCACGGCCACGAGCACAGCAGCCGCCCACGCTTGTGGGGCGACGTCGACGTAGACCGCACAACAGGAAATCCAGGTGCCGTTCAGGTGTCGGAGCCAGATCGGCTGCAGCGACACGGGCAGGACCATCCAGGCGTAATCGACGATGAGCACGGCCGGGGCGGCGATGGTTGTTGGCAGATTGAGTCCGATCGCAAAGCCGAACAGGACGTGCGAGACAACGATGGCCGCGGTCTTTGCCAGGAGAAGCAGATCCGGAAAGGCAACGACATCGGAGCGAACGAATCTCACGGCCAGCGCTGCCCCGAGCGCGAGTAGCGCGACGGCCATTACCGGGCTCAGCGCACGGACCGCGACAATGAACATCGGACGCGCGTGTGGCCATGTGTGCCAGCGAGCCCGACGGAAGCGGCCACCTTCCCACGCCGCCAGCGCCGCGCTCACCGGGGCGACCAGAAAGACCGCGCTGAGCGCTTCGGCACTTAAGCCAAGTACATAACGTTCCGGAACGCGAATTGGGATGTCGGAAAGGCCGATCAGAGACGCGAGAACGGCGAGCGGCGGTGCGAGGAAAATGAGATGTCCTGGACGCCAACGCACCAGGCTCATGCCACGACGTCCATGACGGCGGCGTAAGCGCGCTCCGCTCTGCGGTCACCGGCACTGGCTATCGCCAAGAAGGCGTCGACGGCGCCCTGGAACCTGATCGTTCCCTCGCAGAGAACCACCACGTGGTGATACACGTCCGAGAGATCATCGACCTGGTGCGTTGAGACAACGATCCGACTGGACTGAGGCAATGACGTAAGCACTGTCCGGAATCGAGCGCGCTGCGCCGGGTCCAGTCCGGCGGTCGGTTCATCGAGTAGGAGTACTTCCGCCTGATGAACGAGGGTTTGAGCAATGCCGAGGCGACGCAGTTGGCCGCCGGACAAGGTCGAGGCGCGTCGATCCTGAAGGTCGCCCAGTCCGACGAGCTCGAGTGCGCCGGCAGCTTCGGTCCACGCTGTGCTTTGGGCAAGACCCTTGAGCCATCCCGCGTAGGCAACCTGCTCGCGAACCGTCAACCCCGGGAACGGCCGGACATGCTGCGGCATCCAGCCGACCTTGCGGCGACGCTCGTTCGGGCTCGACGTCGCGCCGTATCGCACCCGGCCGCGACGCGGGCGTAGCGCATCCGCACCAAGCGACAGCAGCGTCGACTTGCCTGCGCCATTAGGGCCGAGCAAGACCGTTCGGCCCTCGGGCACGCTCCAGTCGAAGGCCTGCAAGACCGGAGGCTTGAGCCAGCCGTATGCGAACGTGACCGCGTCAAACGTCAACGTCATGTCTTCCCTCCCATTGCAGCCTTGGTGGGACAGGGTCAGAGGCCTGTCACGGTCCCTGACCCTGGTCACCGCTAAAACAGGCTCGCGACTAGTAGTCGGTCTGGACCGAAGACGCGTTGAGAACGTGATACCCGCCGTCGACATCCTCCACGGTCCAGTGGAAGTTACCGGCCGTCGGCTGCTCTCCGTAGTAGCCGGTCGCGCCGATGTAGCAGTAGAGCCGAGTCATGCCGCGATCCTCGGCCGGCCAGAAGGGCACCTCACGGTACAAGCGCACCGCGGCGCTGACGTTACTGCCGGCGTAGCCGCCGTCGCTGCAGTTGCCGAAGTAGACGGAGGTCGACGTGGCGTCGAGGTGGTCGTCGTACCAAGTCCGCGACTGGAACGGCGGATAGACCTGCGACAGATAGGAACTCCACGACCCTTCGGCGTTCGCGAAGCCCGCGAAGATCGGAAGCGCGAGCGCGGTCAGAAGCATCGCCATGATCGCGCGCCGGCTGAATGCGCCAAGCGCAAGTCTGTGCATGCAGTTTTTCCTCACAAAGGCGTCCAAGACGCTGTCGCGCCGTCAGAGCCGACGGCTTGGCGGCCACCGACAGACGATCGTCTGACTGACAGCGGCCTAGTTGTTTGACCGGTCGCGCGAAGACTGCCCGGTCAGGCTGCGCTGCGTCGAGTCAGGACAATTGCCGATAGGCGTGCGCGCAGGCAACCGGACAGTCGCGACGAGCAGGCGACCATCATGTCGGCCCGTCGGCGTCCGATCTCATGCCAGCTAGAAGCTTCAGCCGCGCGGGCGCTGATCTATTGCGCCGGAACGTGAACGACCGCGATCGCCCCACGGTGGCGGATCGATTGGCACCTGGCCCGCAATCTAGAACGATCCGTCGATCGGATCGACGGTCGCACCGGAGTAATCGGCGAAACGATTCCGACCCCCGACGAGGCAGTCAACTTCTCCCGACCTTGGATGGGAGTGGCAAGCACAGGTTCACGGTTTCACTTGATTCCACCGCACTACCGCAATCAGGGCTCCCAACTCGGTTCCGAGTACCCCGAGTACAAAGCCGAGGGGCAAGAGATCAATCGTCGGAGAGGCTCGCACTAGCCATGTATGGGCCCGGACCTAACGATGGTCCATCACACCACGTCTCTGTCGTGGAGCGCACTTCGAGCTCACGCGCCTGATGCCTGCGCGTCCACGCCTCAGATCCCGACGAGCGCGCTCCTCTACATGTCCGTCAGTTTTAAGTCGTCGTATTGCTCGACGGCACCACAGTTATACTCAAGGTATGAAGACGGCGGTATCGCTGCCTGATGACGTGTTCAACGACGCCGAGCGCCTGGCGAAGCGGCTGAAGAAGCCGCGGAGCCGGCTATACAGCGACGCAGTACGCGAGTACGTCGCGAGACACGAGCCGCATCAGGTGAAGACGAAGCTCGATAAGGTGCTCTCCGAGATCGAGCCCGAACGCGATGCGTTCGTCGCCGCTGCGGCACGACGCATCTTGGAGCGCGTCGACTGGTAGTCGCGCAGGGCGACATCTGCTGGGCTGAGCTGCCGCCACCCCGCGGATCGGCGCCCGGATTCCGCCGGCCGGTCGTCGTCGTGCAGGCCGACGCATTCAACGAGAGTGCGATCGGGACGGTCGTCTGCGTGGCGATCACGAGCAACCTGCGGTGGGCCGACGCTCCCGGCAACGTCCTCCTTCGCGCCGCGAGCTCGGGACTGGATCGCGACTCGGTCGCCAACGTTTCGCAGATCGTGACCGTGGATCGCACCGCACTCACCCGCCGAGTTGGCCACCTCTCGCCCCGTCTGCTGTCTCTCGTCCTATCCGGGATCGACATCGTCCTGGGGCGCTGACCTTCGTTCGCGCGAGCTGCCCGCCGCGTCGGAACCATCGATCAACACAACGTTGCATGGGTCAGCTGAAAGAAGACCACGTGCGTCATTCGCAGACGCGGGCGCACCAAAGTGGCGAAAGTGACGATCTGATTCTCGAAGTGACTTTGGCCCCGCTCTCCGCTCGAACCATCAATTCTCGAAGAAACTCGCGCATTGGAACGCAAGAACGATGACGTGACTATGGATCAGCCAATCGGAGGTTCGAATCCTCCCTCCCCAGCAGATCGCGAGGACCTTCACAGGTCGAGCCACCCTCCGCCGGCGATCGCGCAGCGCCCACCGACGTGGACACTCGTGATCCGATCGCGATCGCTCCCCACGCGGACGTACAAGAGTGATCGACGGCCCATCTCGAAGCCTTGCTCGGAGACGATGCGCTTGCCGTCCGAGAGGCCGTGCCGCACGAGGTACGCCCCGAGCGGGCCGTTCGCGGAGCCGGTCGCCGGATCCTCGGCGATGCCCTGCCAGGGCGCGTACATCCGCCCGTGCACGGTGGAACCCGGCTCGAAGGTCTGTGCCGTAAAGATGTACGCGGCCTCGGCGAGCCCGCGCGGCGAGGCCCGCCTGACCGCATCGAGGGTCTTCACGGCGACGAACATGAACCGGACGCCGCTCGACCCGATCTCGATCGGCAGCGCCGGCTCGAGATCAGCGGCATCCAGCGAGATGCTCGCAGCGACGGAATCGCGGTCTGCGACTGGCTCGAACCTGGGGAGCGGCTGCTCCATCTCGGTGAAGCCGTCGCGCATGGTGACCTCGAGCGTCCCGACCTGCTCCTCGAGCCGGAGCGTCGCATCGCGCCCCTCCGCGAGCACGAACGCCGTACCGACCGTGGGGTGGCCCGCGAACGGAAGCTCCCGCGCAGGACTGAAGATCCGGATCTTGTGATCGCCGCCATGCTCGGCTGGGACGACGAACGTCGTCTCAGCGAGATTGAGCTCTTTCGCGGCGGCCTGCATCAATTCGTCGCTGATGCGTCTGGCGTCACGGAACACCGCAAGCTGATTGCCGCCGAACTTCCGGTCGGTGAAGACGTCGACGAGCGTGTACTCACGGCGGGTCACGGGAGCGAACGGCCCAACGCGTCTTTGATGTTCTTGAGGTGCGCCGCTGGATGGCTGAGCCCTACTCCCGCCACCCAGCCGACGTTCTGCGTGCCTGCAAAGCCCCATTCCTGCATCACAGTGAGCTGCTCGTCGGTGAGCGAGCGCAGAAACTCTGAGGTGCGCGCCGAGCTCGTCTTGAGGTCGGCAAGAGTCTCCTCTCGCGGCCGCACCGCAGCCCTCTGGGCATGGTCTGCGTTGCGCTGGGTGAGGGCCTCGCGGGTCAACTCGACGCGGCGGCCGCCCAAGAATTCATTGATCCAACGCACGACGTCCGCGTTGACCTGTGCGATGTGATCGAACATGACTCCGACAGAGCGCTGTTCGCTTGGGCAGTTCGTCGTCCAGTCTTCTTGTGAACAGCCGACGGCGACTGCGATGACGTCGGCCATCACCGCGTCGTACGTGTTCGATAGATCAGACCCGCTCACGTGAGTCACCCGTTCTGTCCACGCGCAGTGGACGCTGTCTCGTCGATCGGACCGTAGTAGTTCGACCGAACCGCTGGCTTGAACGATCGTGCGTCTCTCGCGACGGTCACCGTGCCCCGGGCGCCGACGCACGAGCTGATTGGGCTTCGCGGAGCGGGTCGGGGATGCGATCGCCCAGTCCAACGAGGACTGCCCCGGCCAGCAGTACGGCAAGCGCGCCGCCCCACCACACGGCATCAGGCGAGGTCTGGAGGAGCACGCCGCCGATCGCCGGGCCAAGGGCGAGGGACGCGGCGAAGGTCAGCGTGTAGAGAGATAGGTACCGGCCGAGCAGATGCGCTGGAGCCATATCCGCGACCAGCGGCCCGAGCACGACCGTGTGCACGCATTCGCCGATCGCGAGGACCATCGCGGCGCCGGCAAGGAGGAGGGTGGCGGCAAGCTCCGACTGGACGAGCGTCGCGGGTA
>DATDNP010000038.1:0-7192 GCA_036518215.1 Candidatus Limnocylindria bacterium | reverse complement strand
CGTCACGAGCGCCTGCGGCACTCCGTCGGCCGCACCGTCGCCGACGCCCTCGACGACGCCGACCGCGTCCGCAGCACCGACGGCAACGACCGCGACACGGCTCAGTCCGAACGCCGCGGCCGATCTCCTGCGCGCGTCGATCAAAGGGACGCGGCCGCTGCTCATCCCGACGACCGTTCCCGACACGTGGCTCGCCGACGTGAAGATCGAGAGCACGACGTCGTTCACGGCGACGTACCGCGAGCCGACGGGCGCGAAGACGTTCACGCTCACGCTCGCAGCGGCGAACCCGCCGCTCCCGACCGCGAACACGGTGCAGAGCCATCCGAAGTTCCACGGCGACGCGTCGTCGCTCTATCAGGTCGCCGACGGCACGAATCCGACGAGCGACCGCTTCATCATCTGGGTCGAGACCGGCGTGTGGCCGGGCTGGCCGAATCCGGGCGTGCCGTATCTCGTGAGCACGGCCGGGATCGGCGAGACCGAGTTCTGGCAGCTGACGAACGGACTGCACCCGGACCAGATCGGCGGCTAGAAGCGGATAGGCTGCGACGGTGAGCAACGAACGACCGACGTTCGCGGACGTCCTCGCCGCGCGGCGCTTCCTCGAGCCGTATCTGCGGCCGACACCGCTCGTGCAGCGTTCCGCCGTGAGCGAGGCGCTCGGGGTGCCGGTGTGGCTCAAGTGCGAGAACGTCCTGCCGACCGCGGCGTTCAAGGTGCGCGGCGGGCTCAACCTCGTCGGCCGCGACCCGACCGCGAAGGCCGGTGTGTACAGCGCGTCGACGGGCAACCACGGCCAGTCCATCGCCTACGCGGGCAAGGTCTTCGGCGTACCGGTGACGATCTTCGTCCCGCACGACGCGAATCCGCTCAAGCTCGCAGCGATGCGCGCGAGCGGCGCGACGATCGTGGAACACGGCAAGGACTTCGACGACGCGCGCCTCGAATGCGAGCGCCGGGCGAAGGCCGACGGCATGCGCTACGTCCATTCCGGCAACGAGCCGTACCTCCTCGCCGGGGTCGGGACGGCGACGCTCGAGGTGCTCACGGAGCTCCCGAACGCGGACGTGCTCATCGTCCCGATCGGCGGCGGCAGCGGCGCGTCGGCCGCATGCATCGTCGCGAAGACGCTCAACCCGAAGATCGAGGTGATCGGCGTCCAGTCGGACGGCGCGCCCGCCGCGTATCTCACGTGGCGCGAGAAGGAGCCGCGCGAGACCGAACGCATCAACACGTTCGCGGATGGTCTTGCGACGCGCACCTCGTTCTCGCTCCCGCAGGCGATCCTGCGCGACCTCCTCGACGACTTCGTGCTCGTCTCGGACGAGGATCTGTACCGCGCGATGCGCCTGCTCCTCGTGGAGGGCCACCTCGTCGCCGAGGGCGCGGGTGCCGCGCCGATCGCGGCGGTGCGCAAGATCCGCGAGCGTCTCGTCGGCAAGACGGTCGTGTGCTGGGTGAGCGGTGGGAACGCGACCGCCGACTCCCTTCAGCGCGCTCTCAGTACGACCTAGCCACATCCTCCGCGCGTAGTGTGGGACGCAAGGAGGAAGACATGGCCGAAGTCACACATGAGCTCATCACGACCAGCAACGACCTCGTCGGGTATCGCATCACCAAGTACCTCGGTCTCGTGCGCGGGATCACGGTCCGTTCGCGCAGCCTCGCCGGGACCGTCGGCGGCATGCTCCAGACCCTCGGAGGCGGCAACATCACGATGTTCACCGAGCTCTGTGAGGAGTCGCGTCAGGAGGCATACGACCTCATGGTCCGGCACGCGAACGAGCGCGGTGCGAACGCGGTGATCGCCGTGCGCTATGAGTCCACGGAGCTCATGCAGAGCGTGACCGAGGTCCTCGCGTACGGCACCGCGGTGGTCGTGGAGCCCTCGGCCTGACAAGACCCTGACACCTTCGAATTGCTAGGCTCCGAGCATGGATTTCGACCTCTCCCCCGAACAGGAGCAGATCCGCAAGCTCGCGCACGAGTTCGCCGACAAGGAGATCGCGCCAGGTGCGCGCGAGCGCGACCGTGGGGAGATCTTCCCGTGGGACGTCCTGAAGAAGATGGCGCCGATCGGCCTCCTCGGAGCGCCGGTCCCCGAGGAGTACGGCGGCATCGGGGCCGACATGATCAGCCACGCGATCATCACCGAGGAGATCGGGCGCGCGGACTCGTCCGTCCGCACGACGCTCTCCGTCCAGATCTCGCTCGTCGAGCTGACCATCCTGAAGTGGGGAACCGAGGCGCAGAAGCGCGCGTGGCTGCCGCGGCTCTGCAGTGGCGAGATCATCGGATGCTTCGGGCTCACCGAGCCTGCCGTCGGCAGCGACGCGACGAAGCTGCAATCGACGGCGAAGCGCGACGGCAATGACTGGATCATCAACGGCCGCAAGATGTGGATCTCCAACGGCTCCGTGTCGAAGCTCGCGCTCGTGTTCGCGAATGCGGACCCGGCGAAGGGCCACAATGGGATCACCGCGTTCCTCCTCGACCGCGAGAAGAGCCCGTATGGGAGCGCCGGTCTCCATCACAAGCTCGGGCTGCGGTCATCCGACTCGAGCGAGCTCATCCTCGAGAACGTGCGCGTGCCCGACAGCATGCGTCTCGGTGAGATCGGCGAGGGATTCAAGATCGCGATGAGCGCGCTCGATTCGGGCCGGTACTCGGTCGCCGCCGGTGCGGTCGGACAGGCGCAGGCCGCGATCGACGCATCGGTGGCGTACGCGCTCCAGCGGAAGACGTTCGGGAAGCCGATCGCGAGCCATCAGCTCGTGCAGGAGATGATCGCGGACATGGTCGTCGAGACCGAGGCGGCACGTCTCCTCGTGTGGCGCGCGGGCCACCTGAAGAACAAGGGCGTACCGAGCACGCGCGAGACGAGCATCGCGAAGCTCTACGCGGGGGAGATCGCGCAGCGCGCGACCGACAACGCGATCCAGATCCACGGCGGCTACGGCTTCAGCGACGAGTTCCCCGTGGAGCGCCTGTGGCGCGACGCGCGCGTGAACCGCCTCTACGAGGGCACGACGCAGATCCAGAAGCTCATCATCGGCCGCTTCACGACGGGCATCGACGCGATAGGCTGACCACTCATATGGAGTGGTCTCAAGCGGCGGACGGTCTTCTCAGAACGCTCGCGAACATGGTCCCCGCGACCGTGCGCGAGCTCGCGTCGGCGGCGGCGCACGACGAGGCCGAGGGCATCGCACAGGAGCGCGGCGGCGACGTCGTCGAGGTAGATGACGTGGTCCGCGGCTGGATCCGCACGACGCCGCCCGAGCAGCGGAACGGCCTCGTCGCGGTGATCGAACAGCTCGGCCTCGATCCGGAGAGCTACGTCGGGGACCTCGAGAACGCCGAAGGCTGGGACGACGACGCGGAGGAGACGCCGGAAGGCTGAGGTGCCGATCGTCTATCACGCCGGCCAGATCGAGGTGCAGACCGAGGCCAACACGCGCCCGGTGGCGGACAAGCTCGCGCATTGGGTCGGGCCCATCACCGAGTTCATGGCGGTCGCAGACCTCGTCATTCTCGCGACCCCCGTGCAGGGCCACCTTCGTTTCACGGCGCTCTCCGGGCGGCCACCGCTCCTCGACATCGTCGGTCCCGGCTCCGTCGCGCTGCGGGCGAGCCTGCCAGTGGCCATGCCGGGGGACTCGGTGCGGATCGGCGCGCTCGCGATCTCGCTCGCGCAGCGGCGGCGCGCGCGGCTCAATGGAGAGCTGAACATCGGCGAGCAGGACGCCGTGCTCGATGCGAACGAGGCATTCACCAACTGCCGCAAGTACATCGCCCCGTCCGTCGCGCTCGAGGACGCGACGCACGTCGGCCCCGTCCGTCGCGAGGCCGTGCCGGTGAACGACGTGGGCGTCAGTGCCGTCCTCGCGCGCGCCGAGACCGCGTTCCTCGCGTCGGTGAGTCCTGATGGCTCGCCCGATGTCTCGCATCGGGGTGGCCCGCCCGGGTTCCTCTCGCTCGACACGGGCGCAGCGCTCCTCACGTGGCCGGAGTACGTGGGCGATGGGATGTTGAAGACCGCCGGGAACATCCGGGCGAATGGACGCGTCACGCTCCTCGTTGTCGATCTCACGACCGGCGAGGCCATCGAGCTCGCTGGCCACGCCACCTACGAAACGCTCATGACGCGACAGCGCGCGCGGACCGACGGGCTCGAGCGCCATCGCGATCCGTTCCCGCACCAGGGACGCGTCGCGATGCACGTCGAGGCAGTCGAGCGCCTGACCGGCATGATCACGCCGCGTCGTCTCATCGCCGAGGTCCCAAAGCTCAACTCCTCCTCGCCGCTCGAGGAGCAGGAGCCGCAGTAGCACGGGATCAGGCGGACACGTGTCCGAGTCGCTGTCGGAAACGTGTCGGCCGACACGTCGCGCGGCGGAGGTCGTCGCGATGCTCCTGGCATGGAACGGCGGCAGACGCAGCTCGCGACGTTCGCGCGGACCGGCGCGGCCCGCAGCGGCCCCTCTGCGCGATTCGCGCGCGGCTTCGTGCGGGCGGTGTTCGCCCTGCTCTTCCGATCCCGATTGGAAGGACAACTTCCCGCCACCGGACCGTACCTGCTCGTCGCGAACCATCAGGGCTGGGCGGACGCATTCCTCCTCATCGCGCTGCTGCCGGCGGAGCCTCGCCTGTATTTCATCGGCGACCTGAAGGGCATCAGCCAGACCTGGTGGAAGCGGCTCGTCCTGCGCTGGCTCGGCGGCGTCGTCGCCGTGCAGCGCGACGGCAGCAGCGAGCGCGGCGCGATCGACATCGTGCTCGACCTCCTCGCGCAGGGCGCCGTCGTGGGGATCTTCGCGGAAGGCCGCGTCTCGCACGCCGAAGCGCAGCTCGCCACCTTCCAGCGCGGCGCGGGTTACCTCGCGATGAAAGCCAACGTCCCGGTCGTCCCGGTGTGGCTGCGCGGCACGGCTGAGCTGTACCTGCGTCGCGAGCTCGTCGCGTGCGTCGGAGCCGCGTGCACCGCGCCCTGCGTCACGCCGACGAAGGCCGCGACGGTCGCATTCGCCGCGGAGCTGCAGGACCGCCTCGCGGCGCTCGCGACGCCGTGGGTCGAGCCCGAAGGCGTCCGCAAGCACTGCCGCTGGCTGACGGACATCCTATGAGCGCCGTGGCCGCCACCACACCCGACGTCGCGCTCTCGCAGCGACCCACGCGGCAGCTGCCGCAGTGGCAGCTCATCCAGCTGTCCCTGTACTGGCTCGGCATCAACGTGCTCATCGGCGGCGTCGAGTACATCCTCCAACCGCGGACCGAAGCGCTCGTGGGCACCGAACACGTGGGCAGCGCGAGCGCTCTCATCACCGCGATCGGCATGGTCGTCGCGATCCTGGTGCAGCCCGTCGCGGGCGCGCTCTCCGATCACACCATCTCGCGCTGGGGCCGGCGCAAGCCATACATCTTCATAGGGGCGACCCTCGACGTCGTCTTCCTCGCGGGTATCGCGTTCTCGGACACGTTCGTGAGCCTCATCGCGTTCTTCGCGCTGCTGCAGTTCTCGTCGAACTTCGCGCAGGGTCCGTTCCAGGGCTACGTGCCCGACCTCGTGCCGCCGAAGCAGGTCGGCCTCGCGAGCGCGCTCATGGGGATCATGATCGTGCTGGGCCGCGTCGTCGGTGTGCTCATCGCGACGGTCGGCCTCTTCACCGGGAACTGGGTCGTGGCGACGCTCGGCGTCGGTGTCCTCGAGCTCGCGACCGCGGTCGTCACGCTCGTGACCGTCGATGAAGGGCGCGCCGCGCGTTCGCGCGGCGGTCGCTCGTGGTTGCGTGTCGCGCTGTCGACGTGGGGGCTCGACATCCTGCGCGAGCGCAGCTACTGCTGGCTCATCGCATCGCGGCTGTTCCTGCTCATGGGTCCGTTCATCCTCACGCGGCTCATCTTCTTCTATCTGACCCGCTCACACGGCCTATCGGACGAGGAGACCGGATTCTGGAGCAACGTGGCGACGATCCCCGTCGCGATCGCGACGCTCTTGACGACCTACCCAGCGGGTCGTCTCTCGGATCGTCTCGGACGGAAGCCGCTCATCTACGCGTCCGCGCTCATCGGCGCCGCCGGGATGCTCGGTGTCGCGCTGGCCCCGACGCCGCTCGTCGCGGTGCTGTTCGCCGCGGTCGTCGGGGTCGGCGCCGGCGCGTTCCTCGCCGTGGACTGGGCGCTCATGACCGATCTCATCCCCAAAGCGGAGAGCGGCCGGTACATGGGAATCTCGAATCTCGCGGGTGGCGCGTCGGGTCCGATCGCGCTCTGGATCACCGGGTTCGCGCTCGACGCCGTGACGACCGTCGACGTCGCGGCGGGCCCGCGCGTCGCGTACCTCGTCACGATCCTCTTCTACGCCGTCGGCGCTCTCCTCCTCCGGCCGGTGAAGGAGCGGCGTCCGGCCTAGCGGGCGAAGCCCTCTTCGATGTCGAGGAGGTGCACCTGCTCGGCGAGCCAGTCGGGCTCCTCGTTGGCGGTCTCGAGGTCGGTCATCTCGTCGTTCTCGGTGTTCATTCCCGCGCTCCGCCTGGATGCAGACCCTCGTTCACGCCGTTCACGCAGACGTACACCTCACCCTGGAGCGGATGACCGGTGAGCCCCTCCTCGAATGTGAGGAGATCGATGTCGTCGTTCTGCTCGTTCTCCATGGATCCTCCTAGACGGCCTTCTCGCCGAGCTTTTCGTCGAACTGCGAGCCGAGACGCGAGGCGCCCATGACCGAGCCCATGAGCTGGTGGTACGGAACGCCGGTGAAGTGGTGGTGGCTGCGGGTCGGGATGTCGTCGCCGACCTGCCACTCGTCCTTCTGGAGCTCGATGTACGCCTGCTGCTCCTCGGCGCGGAGGCCCTGGAGCAGCTTCGCGAAGCCGTATCCGTACGCGTGCTGCGCCGCGAGCGTGATGAAGAGGAACTTGTAGCCGAGGTCGCCGAGCTCGCCGAAGCTGATGGGATCGGCGTCGTTGAACCACTTGAACGACGACGACCAGTTGAATGCGAGCTTCGCGTCGGGGAAGCGCGCGCGCACCTCGTTCGCGAAGCGCTCGGTCGGCCCACGGTCGCTCGTCGGGAACTCGCACCAGACCATGTCCGGCACGCCCGTGTCGAGGTAGCGAAGGGCGCGATCGATCGCGAGGTCGATGCCGCGCGTCTTCTCGGGAGCGTCGACGGCGGAGACGCCGTCCGT
>DATDNP010000037.1:0-15079 GCA_036518215.1 Candidatus Limnocylindria bacterium | reverse complement strand
TCCGACAGCTCGCCGACGCTCGCGACGACGCGCTCGGCGCGATCAGGCGAGCGAAGGACGATGGCGGCCCCGTCGGCACGCACGAGGTCACGGGCGCTCGCGCACACCGCGGTGAAGATCTCGTCGATCTGCCCGTCGGTCGCGACGGCCGCGCTGATGCGTCGGAGCGCTTCGAGCGACGCGTTGCGGCGCTCGAGCGTGGCGTTCCGATCGCGCACGGCGCGCCCGAGCGCGTCGATGCGCCCGAAGGCGACGCGCGCGAACAGGACGGCGACCGCGAGGCCGATGACCGGGACCGCGAGCGTGTTCACGGGCGCCGTCACGAGGTCGCTCCACTCGTGGTCGGTCGCGAGGTCGAGCACGCCGATGGCGAGGACCGGCACGATGACGGCGACCCAACGGAGCTTCGTGGCATCCATTCTGGGCGTGACCGTACCCCCAGGGCGCGCGACATGGTGTGGCCGAAGGGCACTCTGTAGGGGGTCCAACGACATCCGCTCCTACCCGAACGGAGCGTCGTCCGCCCCCTTGTGATGGCCGGCGCGGGCTCCCCGCGCGCGCGGCTCGCTCCTCACGAACGACCCGGATGAGCGGTATCCCGGGCCACTGTGGGCGAGGGCGCCGACACGCGATGGTCCGCGCAACACGAGCAAGGAGGCGCCGGTGGCCGATCGGACCTCGCGCCGCAGATTCCTGGGCCGTCTCGCGCTCGGGGCCGGGGCCGCGAGCGCCGCCGCCGTCGCGCTCCCGTTCCACGGTGAGAGCGACGCGTCGAGCGCGCCGCCGGCAAGCCGCCGCCTCCGGCGGTGGGCGATGGTGATCGACCTTCGGCGGTGCGATGGCTGCCAGTCGGTGGGGAAGCCGCCGCAGTGCACCGAGGCGTGCATCCAGGGTCACTTCGCACCGGCGCCGATGGAGTGGATCCAGGTGTACGAGGCTCCGCTCGGCACGAAGGGCACGCAGTTCATCCCGACCCCGTGCCAGCAGTGCCAGAACGCGCCATGCGTCAACGTCTGCCCCGTCGGCGCGACGTTCGCGACGCCTGAGGGCACGGTCCTCATCGATCAGCAGCGATGCATCGGCTGCCGCATCTGCATGGAGGCGTGCCCGTACGACCGGCGGTTCTTCAACTGGGGCGACCCGCCGCAGCCGCCCGAGACGATGTTCCTCGAGTACTCGCCCGAGCACCAAGATCCCGCGATCCGCGGCACGGTGATGAAGTGCGACTTCTGCCCGGACATGGCGCGTGCCGGTCGCCTCCCGTATTGCGCGCAGGGCTGTCCGAACGACGCCATCTACTACGGCGATCTCGAAGAGGACGTCGCGACGAACGGCCGGCAGGTGGTGAAGCTGTCGCGCTTCCTCGCCGAGAACTCGGCGTACCGGCAGAAGGAGGACCTCGGCACCGAGCCGCGCGTCCACTACATCCCCGGCCACGGCGAGGCGGTCGGCCGTCTCGCGTCGACCGCGGGCCGCAAGGCGACGGAGTGGCCCTGGCAATCCGTCATCAAGGGGGCAGCCTCATGGAAGCGCTGAGACACGACGTCCCCGCCGACTGGCGCGCCCGCCTCGAGTCACGCGCGCTCGCGCCGCTCGCATCGACCGGTCGTCGCTACTGGCTCTGGGTCGCGTTCCTCCTCGCCGTCATCGCCTGGGGCGTCTACGCGTACGCGACGCAGGTCGCGAACGGCCTCATCGTGGCCGGCGTCCGCGACCGCATCTCATGGGGCGTGTACATCGCGAGCTTCGTCTTCTTCATCGGGATCAGCCACGCCGGCACGCTGCTCTCGGCGATCCTCCGCGCGACGAAGGCGCGGTGGCAGCTCTCCATCACACGGATGGCCGAGCTCATCACCGTCGTCGCGCTGTGCGTCGGTGCGCTCTTCCCGATCATCGACCTGGGCCGGCCCGATCGACTCCTGAACATCTTCATCTACGGCCGCTGGCAGTCCCCGCTCGTGTGGGACATCCTCGCCATCAGCACCTACCTCACCGGCTCGACGCTCTATCTGCTCCTGCCGCTCATCCCGGACTTCGCGCTCGCGCGCGACCGTCTCGGAGCGAGCGCGTCACGCTTCCGCCGAACGCTCTTCACGCTCGGCGCCGTCGGGTACCGCGGGACGCCGGCGCAACGTCGCGCGCTCGAACGCGCGATGACCGTGATGATGATCGTGATCATCCCGGTCGCGGTCTCGGTGCACACCGTCGTCTCGTGGATCTTCGCGATGACGCTTCGCGTCGCGTTCAACACGACCGTGTTCGGCCCGTTCTTCGTCGCGGGGGCGATCTACTCCGGCATCGCCGCGATCATCCTGCTCATGGCGGTGCTGCGCCGCCTGCTCCACCTCGAGGAGTTCATCACGATCACGCAGTTCAAGGCGCTCGGATTCCTCCTCGCGGCCTTCACGCTGATCATGACCTACTTCAATCTCCAGGAGTACGCGGTCCACGGCTACAAGCTCGAGTCGGGAATGGCCTTCCACTTCGAGCAGCTCATGACCGGACCGTTCGCCGTCCTCTTCTGGACGTACATCCTCGCGTGCATCGCCCTCCCGGGGATCCTCATCCTGGATCCACGCACGCGCACCATCCCCGGCATCGTCGCGGCCGCGGCGCTCGCGCTCGTCGGCATGTACATCGAGCGGTACCTCATCGTCGTCGCGGGGCTCCGCGTGCCGACGATGCCGTACGCGCCCTCGTCGTACAGCGCGACCTGGGTGGAGTGGTCGATCCTCGGCGGCGCGTTCGCGCTCTTCATGCTCATCATCTCGATCTTCGCGAAGCTCTTCCCGGTCATCTCGGTGTGGGAGGTGATCGAGCACCGCGGACCCGAGCCGATCCCCGAGCCTCCGCGGCGCATGCCGGCTCCGCGTCCCGTCGCGGTCGGCGCGCGGCTCCTGTCGCTCCTCGTGATCGCGGGCAGCATCGTCGGCTTCGCGCTCGGGTCGAACGCCGCCGCCGACGACCGTGCGGCGACGAAGCTCGCGGCCGCGGTCCCGAACGAGGCCGCGCTCGGCGAGACGATCGAAGCGCAGGCCGTCCTCACGGATGCCGCCGGGCGTCCGATCCCCGGCGCCCACATCGTCTTCACCTCGGCGCTCTCGTTCCTCGAGGCGACGAGCGACGTCGTCCTCGGGGAGGGCGTCACCGACACGACGGGTACGGCGGACGTCAGCTTCGACGTGCGCACGACGGGAGCGCTCGAGGTGAGCGCCGTGTTCGCGGGTGACGACCGATACGCGCCGGCGAAGGTCACGCTGCCGCTCGTGATCACGGGCGATCGCCAGCTGTACGTGCAGGATGCGGGTGTTCGCGTCCCCGCTCTCAACGAGTCCCCGAGCGCGACGACCGTGATGCTCGGAGGCCCGAATCCGATCCTCCAGTTCATCAGCGCGCTCTGGCCATGGGCGAGCGGCTGGCCGATCGCCGCCGTCCTCGGAACGATCTGGTCCCTTTACGTGTTCGTCGGCTATCTCGTCACGCGGATCGCGCGAGACGCCGAGGTGACCGCATGAGCGCGAGCGCCGGCGCGCGCCGGCCCACCTTCGGCGATGTGACGCGGCCGATGCCGCTCTACCTGCCGATCAGCTTCCTCGTGCTCGGGCTCGTCGTCACGGCCGCCATCGCGATCCTCGCGATCGGCGCTCGTAGCCCGTACACGCACGGCAACCTCGCCCCGGGCTACGACCCGCGCTACGAGCGCACGCAGCAGATCGTCGTCGGCGAGAGCCAGGACTTCGCCGGCGTGAGCCCCGCGTCCGCGGAGGGCGCAGACGCGATCGCGCACGGCGAGGCGCTCTACGTGTCAGAGGGGTGCGCGACGTGTCACGGCCTCGCCGGCCGTGGCGCTCCGGTCGGGCCGCCCATCGCCGGCACGAAGCTCTCGACGCTCGCGCAGCGCGTTCGTGAAGGGCCGGCCGGCATGCCGCGCTTCTCGCCTGACGCGCTCACGGACGCGCAGCTCGCGGACATCGAGGCGTACCTGCAGTCGGTCGTGATCAAGAAGTGACGCACACAGCGCCGCCGACAGGCGGAGGAAGGAACCCACGCATGGATCGCACCATCTCGCACCCGTGGCGCAGGGCCGCGCGCCTCGCCACGGCGACGGCCATCGCATTCGGCCTCTCGGTCAGCGCGTGCGGCGGCGCGACCGCCGAGCAGCCCGCCGCGACGGCGGCCGTCGCGAAGGCGACGGTCGGCACGACGACGGCCACGACGACGCCGACATCGCCGTCGCCCGCCGCCGTGGCGCTCAACGTCCAGGCGAGCGCGAGCGGCTCGAGCCTGCTGCTGAAGGCGGACCAGATCGCGGTGCCCGCTGGCGATGTCAAGATCACCTTCAAGAACACCGACCCGAAGATGGACCACGAGCTCTGGGTCTACCCGGTGCAGGACGTCACCAAGCTCCTCGCTGCGCGACGCGCCGGTGAGGACGCCGACGAGGACAAGTTCCTTCAGGACAGCGCCGGCTCGAGCGACTCGGTCGCGCCCGGCGGCAGCAAGGACTTCATCGTCTCGCTCAAGCCCGGCTTCTACGAGCTCGCGTGCTTCGAGCAGATGAAGAACGCGGACGGATCCACCGTCGTGCACTTCGACAAGGGCCAGACCGCCACGCTCGCCGTCATCGGTGCGGGCGGTCCCGCGGCGTCGATCGCGACGGCGGCGAGCAGCCTCAACGTGGCCATGAAGGACGGGGCGTACGGCTCGTGGGTGCTCATCCCCGACCACCTCGTCGCGACGGCGGGCCAGGTGACCGTGAACGTCACGAACAACATGAAGATCAACCACGACTTCGTCGTGTACCCGATCGGCGACGTGAGCGCCCAGATCGCCGAGGGACTGAAGGCCGGCGAGGACATCGACCTCGACATCGCGCAGCCGATCGCCGAGGACCTCGAGCCGGGCAAGACCGCGACGAAGACGATCGCGCTCACGCCGGGCACGTACGTGATGGCGTGCTTCATGGTGAGCAAGAACGCCGATGGTTCGACGTTCGTCCACCGCGACATGGGCCAGCGCATCACCTTCGTCGTCAAGTGAGCGAGCGGGGCGCGGCCGGGCGTGATGCGTCCGGCCGCGCTCACGCGTCTCCCAAGAGGGTCAGATGATCGTGATCGGATGGTCTCTCGTCATCCTCGCGGCGATCGCCGTCGCGACCGTGGTCGGCACGCTCACGGCGCGGATGTTCATCAGGGCGACGACGGAGGAGGCACTCGCGGAGGAACGCCGGAAGGGCTAGCGGAGGATCGTGCTCTCCACAATGCCGCTCACGACGAGGAGCACGAGCGAGATGGCGACGACGAGCCCGACGCGACGGAAATCCTTCACCACGAAGCCGCGCTCCATGACGGCCGCTCGCTCGAGGGTCGCGGACGGCTCGCCGAGCGCGCGCGAGTAGCCGCCGCGGACCGTGCGCGCGGGACGGTGCGCGTCGCGGCGTGCCGGGGCGACCGCCGCTGCCGTCGTCTCGCGCTCGGCGTGGGGCGCGGGAGCGCGACGGGTCGTCTCGACCGGGCGCCGCGTGCGTGTTCGGGTGCGGTGTCGCTTCGCCATCGGAGCCTCAAGCATAGCGTTCCGTATATCGTCCGCGCATGACCCTCGACCAACGCACGCTCTCGATCCTCGTCGTCGTGCTCGTGCTCGCGGTGCTTTCCCTCGCGGCCTGGGTGGCATTGCTGCAGCGATCCGAGGCGCGCCTGCGGGGGCGGCTGCGGCGCGTCCTGCCGAGCGGCGAGTCGATGAGCCTGGACGAGATGCTCGAGCGACAGGTCCAACGGGTCGAGAACCTCGGAAGCCGTGTCGACGCGCTCAACCAGCTCCAGCACGACCTCGAGGAGGTCACGAACCACACCATCCAGAAGATCGCCGTCGTTCGCTACAACCCCTTCAACGACACGGGCGGCGACCAGTCCTTCGCGATCGCGCTCCTCGACCCGCTCGGGAACGGCGCCGTCGTGTCGAGCCTGCACAGCCGGACGGACACGCGTGTCTTCGCGAAGCCGGTGCAGTCGGGCCGCTCGAAGTACCCGTTGTCGGACGAGGAGCAGGAAGCGATCCGCAAGGCGCTCGCGCCGGGCGCATGACGCGCGACCGCGCTCTCGCCATCGTCAATCCCGTCGCGGGGAAGGGCGCGGGAAAGCGCGTCGCCCCGCGTATCGCCGCCGAGCTCGCGCGAGCCGGTCTGCGCGCGGATATCGAGCTGACGCCCGCGCCTGGTGAGGCCGCGCGCCTCGCGAGCATGGCGGTCGAGGAAGGCTACGGCCGCGTCATCGCGGTCGGCGGCGATGGGACGGCGAACGAGGTCGCGAACGGGCTCGTCGGTACCGACGTCGCCCTGGGGCTCTATCCGATCGGATCGGGCAACGACCTCGCGCGCGTCCTCGGATATCCGCGCCGCCGTTCGAAGATCGTGGAGTTCCTCGGACGCGCGCGCGAGCGGCGGATCGACGTCGGCGAGGTGAACGGCCGCATCTTCCTCAACGCGGCGGGC
Organism: Candidatus Limnocylindria bacterium; assembly: GCA_036518215.1. Taxonomy (GTDB): domain Bacteria; phylum Chloroflexota; class Limnocylindria; order P2-11E; family P2-11E; genus CF-39. Next base: position 8,589 of record DATDNP010000037.1, on the reverse strand, counting down.
GTCGGCATCGACGGCCACGTGGCCGAGCGCGTCATCGCGAGCACGCGCGTCGTGGGCCCGACGCTCGGGTACTTCGTCGGCGCGCTCGTCTCCATCGCGACGTACCGCCCGCGTGAGATGCGCATCCGGTTCGGCGACACGGAGCGCTCGGGGAAGCATCTCATCGTCGTCGCGGCGAACGGAACGCACTTCGGGAGCGGGATGCACGTCGCGCCCGACGCGCGCATCGACGACGGGATGTTCGAGATCATCGTCGGCGGCGACCTCGGCAGATGGCAGTCGCTCGTCGCGCTCGCGAAGCTCTACCGCGGCACGCACGTCGACGGCAAGACCGTCTTCGCGTTCCGCGCGCCCGCGCTCGACGTCGAGCTCGACGAGCCGCTGCCGATGGAGGCGGACGGCGAAGCATCGCGCGCCGCCGTCCTGCGCGTGCGGATGCGCCCGCGGGCCCTCGCGGTGCTCGCGCGATGACGACCGACGCGCGCCGCCGCCTTCCGTCGGTCGATGCCGTGCTGCGGGCGGCCGGCACGCTCGATGTCCCGCGAACGCGGTTCGTCGCAGCGGTACGCGAGGTGCTTGCCGACCGCCGCGAGCGTGGCGACGTGACCGTCGACGCGGCCGCCGTCGCGCGCGCCGCGCGCGAGCGTCTTGCGTCGAGGGACACACGCACCCTCCGTCGGGTCCTGAACGCGACGGGTGTGGTGCTCCAGACGAACCTGGGCCGCGCGCCCCTCGCGCCGTCGGTGATCGCGGCGATGACCGAGGCGGCTGGTGGCGTGAGCGTCGAGTACGACCTGGCCGCGGGAAAACGCGGCGAGCGACACGGTCACGCCGTCGCCCTGCTGCGGGAGCTGACCGGCGCGGAGGACGCGGTCGTCGTGAACAACAACGCCGCCGCGGTGCTGCTCGCGCTCGCAGCGATCGCGGCGCGCCGCGAGGTGATCGTCGCGCGTGGCGAGCTCGTCGAGATCGGCGGCGGCTTCCGCATCCCGGACGTGCTCCGTCGCTCCGGAGCGAAGCTCGTCGAGGTCGGGACGACGAACCGCACGTACGCGAAGGACTACGCCGCGGCGATCGGCGAACGCTCGGCGGCGATCCTCCGCGTCCACGCGAGCAACTTCAAGATGACCGGGTTCGTCGCGCGACCGGACGATCGCGCTCTCGCCGCGGTCGCGCACGAGCACGGGATCGCGTTCGTCCACGACCTCGGCAGCGGGACGCTCGTCGACACGTCGCGCCACGGCATCGCGCGGGAGGAGACCGTGGCCGAGGCTGTCGCGGCCGGCGCGGACGTCGTGACGTTCAGCGGCGACAAGCTGCTCGGCGGGCCGCAGGCCGGCATCGCCGTCGGCCGCGGGGAGCGCATCGCCGCGCTGCGCTCGCACCCGCTCATGCGCGCGCTCCGTCCCGACAAGATCACGATCGCGGGACTCGTCGCGACGCTCGAGCTCTACCGGGATGGCCGCGCCGAAGACGAGCTCCCCGTGTGGCGCATGATCGGCGCGAGCGCTCGCGCGCTCGAGCAGCGCGCTCGCGCGATCGCCGCACTGATCCGCGCCGCGCAGATCGCCTGCGAGGTCATCGAGACCGAGTCGACGATCGGCGGCGGCTCGCTGCCCGAGGAGACGCAGCCGTCGCGCGCGGTCGCGCTCGCGGCGGATGCCGGTGCGGCGACCGCCGTCGCCGCACGGCTCCGTGCAGCACGCCCAGCGATCGTCGCGCGCGTCGTGGACGATCGCGTCGCGCTCGACCTGCGGAGCGTCCTGCCGGAGGATGATGAGCTTCTCGCGACGACCGTCGTCAGCACGTTGGGGAGGTGAGCCATGGGTCAGGAGCTGCGCATCACCACGACGGACAAGGCGCCGAAGGCGCTCGGGCCGTACAGCCAGGCGATCGTGACCGGCGACCTCGTCTTCTGCGCCGGGCAGGTCGGGCTCGATCCGAAGACCGGGGAGATCGTGAGCGGCGACATCAAGGAGCAGACGCGCCGCGTCCTCGACAACCTCGCGGCCGTCCTTGAGGCGTCGGGCTCGGGGCTCGATCGCGTGACGAAGACGACGGTGTTCCTCACGGATCTCGCGGAGTTCGCGGCGATGAACGAGGCGTACGGCGAGCGGTTCGGCGCACACCGTCCCGCGCGCTCGACGGTCCCGGTGACCGGTCTGCCGCGGGGCGCGCGCGTCGAGATCGAATGCATCGCGGTGAAGCGCTGAGTAAGGAGGAGCCGCCGCTCCCGCCGCGCGCGACCGCGGTCTTCCTCGGCGTCTGGGTGGCGGCGCTCCTCCTCGTCGCGTTCTTCGTCGTCCCGGTGCTCTTCGGGAGCTGCGTCCCGCAGTCATGACCGACACGCGCGTCGTCGGGACGGCCGGGCATGTCGATCACGGGAAGTCGACCCTCATCCGCGCGCTCACCGGCATCGACCCCGACCGTCTCCGAGAAGAGCGCGAGCGGGGGATGACGATCGACCTGGGGTTCGCGTGGCTCACCACGCCGTCGGGCGCGGACGTTGGCTTCGTCGACGTCCCGGGTCACCAGGACTTCATCCGGAACATGCTCGCCGGCGTCGGCGGCATCGACGCCGTGATGCTCGTCGTCGCGGCCGACGAGGGCGTCATGCCGCAGACGCGCGAGCACCTCGCCATCCTGCGGCTCCTCGGCATCGAGCGCGGCCTCATCGCGCTCACGAAGCGCGACCTCGTCGACGACGAATGGGCCGAGCTCGCACGGAACGACGTCCGCGCCGCGCTCCAGCGGACCCCGCTCGCCGACGCGCCGCTCGTCGAGGTGTCGGCGACCGGGCGCACCGGGCTCGCCGAGCTCATCGCGACGCTCGAGCGCGTGCTGGGCGAGACGCCCGCGCGTCGTGACATCGGCCGGCCGCGCCTGCCCGTCGACCGCGCGTTCACCATGACCGGATTCGGCACCGTCGTCACCGGCACGCTGCTCGACGGCGAGCTGCGCGTGGGGGATGAGGTCGAGCTCGTACCGCCGGGCACGCGCGGACGCATCCGCGGCCTGCAGACGCATCGGCGCGCGATCGACGTCGCGCGTCCGGGAAGTCGCGTCGCGGTGAATCTCACCGGTGTCGAGCGCGAGTCGGCCGAGCGCGGCATGGTGCTCGCGCATCCCGGGACGCTCGCGCCGGTGACGGAGATCGCGCTGCGGCTCGGCGTCCTTGGCGACGCGAGCGACGCGCTCGCGCACGGTGAGGAGGTGAAGGTGCACATCGGCACCGTCGAGGTGATGGCGCGAGCGACCGTGCTCGAAGGCGGCAGCATCGGCCCCGGCAGCGAGGGCTGGGTCCAGCTGCGTCTGCGCGCGCCGATCGCGGCGGTCGTCGGCGACCGGCTCGTCGTCCGGCGTCCCTCGCCATCCGAGACACTCGGTGGCGGCGCGATCGCGGACGCAGGGGCACTGCGCGTGCGCAGGCGCGCCGATGCCGTCGCGACGCTGGAACGCCAGACCGCGCCGTCCGTGGCGTCGCGTCTTCTCGCATCGCTCGACGTGCCGCGGACCGCCGCCGAGGCCGGCGAGCGCAGCGGCATCTCGCCGGGCGAGCGTGACGAGGCCGTCGACGCGCTCGTCACGGCCGGCGATGCCGTCCCGCTCGCGGACGCGCTCGTCGCGCGCACCGCGTTCGAGACCCTCGCGATGCACGCGCTGCGTATCTGCGCACAGGCGCATCGCCGCACACCGCTACGCGCCGGCGCTCCGCGCGAAGAGGTGCGCACCGCGGTCGGCCTTCCGCAGAAGCGCTTCGCGGCATTCGTCGCGCGTCTCGCCACTGAAGGGCGCATCGCGGAGCGAGGCGCGATGCTCGCGCTCCCCGAGCACGAGCCGCGCCCCACATCCGAGCAGGAGGCTGCGTGGCGGCGCGCGCGCGCCGCGCTCGCGCGCGATCCCGCGCACCCGCCGACTCCTGCGCAGCTCGGCGCCGATTTCGGTCTCGATCGCGAGCTCATCGCGGCGCTCGCGGAGCGTGGCGATCTCGTGCGCATCGGGACCGATGCCGTGTTCCTGCCCGACACGGTCGTCCGCTTCGCGGATGCCGTGATCGACGAGCTCGCGAGCGCTCGCACGATCACGGTGTCGCGCGCGCGCGATCTGACCGCGTCGAGCCGCAAGCACGTGCTGCCGCTCCTACAATTCCTCGACGATCGCGGCGTGACGCGTCGGCAGGGGGACGATCGCGTCCTCGTGATGGAGCCGGATGCCGCTCGCGTGCGCGTGCGTGCTGTCACCAGCCACGAGGAGGATGGGCAATGAAGTTCCGCGCTGTTCGCTCCGCGAGCCTCGGCGACGTCGACGCGGTGATCGTGCCGCTGTCGAGCGACGGTGGCGCCCCGAAGGCGCTCCCGCGCGGCGTGAAGACGGCCATCGACCGCGTCGCGAAGATGGAGAACGGCGCGGCGCGTCTGTACGGGGTGAGCGTGCACCACGGCGAGCCGCTCGTGGTCGTCGTCGGCATCGGCAAGCGAGCCGAGCTCGACACCGAGCGGACGCGGAACTTCGCGGCGTCGGGCATCAAGGCGCTCTGGCGCGCCAACGTGAAGAAGGTCGCGATCTTCCTGCCGCAGGGACCCGACGAAGAGCGCACCGTCCAAGCCGCCGTCGAGGGCGCGGTGTACGCGATGTGGCGCCCGGAGGTCCACCGGACGCGCGAAGAGGAGCGGCGGCTCCCGGCGATCGACGCGGTATCCCTCGTCACGGACAGACCCGCGGCGAAGGCGATCGCGCGAGGCCAGGCGGTGGGGGAGGCCGTGAACCTCCAGCGCCGGCTCGCGAACGAGCCGGCGAACAAGATGACGCCCACGCTCCTCGCCGAGGAGGCGCGGGCCGTTGCGAAGGATGCGGGCGTCGCGATCGACGTGCTCGACCGCGCGAAGTGCCGCGCGATGGGCATGGGGAGCTACCTCTCCGTCGCGCAGGGCAGCCACGAGGAGCCGCGCTTCATCGTGATGCGCTACCGCGGCCGGAAGGGTGCAAAGGGCTACGACATCGCGTTCGTGGGGAAGGGGATCACCTTCGACTCCGGCGGCATCTCGATCAAGCCCGCCGACAACATGCACCACATGAAGGCGGACATGACCGGCGCCGCCTCGGTCATCGCCGCGATCGGCGCCGTCGCGAAGCTCGGCCTCGCCGTGAACGTCATCGCGGTCGCTCCCTGCACGGAGAATCTGCCCGGCGGCGGCGCGACGAAGCCCGGTGACGTCTTCACGAGCCTCTCCGGCAAGACGGTCGAGGTCATCAACACGGACGCCGAGGGACGGCTCGTCCTCATCGATGGTCTCACGTACGCGCAGCGCGAGGGTGCGACCCGCGTCGTCGATGTCGCGACGCTCACCGGCGCGATCGCGGTCGCCGTCGGCCCGTACTTCATCGGGCTCTTCGGCCGGCCGCGCTCGTTCGTCGACACTGTCGAGCGCGTCGCGACGGAGGCGGGGGACCGCGTGTGGCCGATGCCGCTCACGCAGGAGTACCGGGACGAGATCAAGGGCGAGGTCGCGGACATCCGCAACAGTGCCGGTCGCGAGGGCGGGGCGATCAAGGCCGCGGCGTTCCTCGACGCGGCGATCGAGGACGGGACCGAATGGGCGCACCTCGACATCGCGGGCGTGGACTGGTCGGACAAGGACCGCGCGTACGCCCCGCGGGGGCCGCAGGGACCGTCGGTCCGCACGCTCGTCGCGCTCGCGGAATCGCTCGCGACGTGACGCCGACGTGCGTCTGTTGTGCGGTTTGAGAAAATAGAACAGGTGGTCGAACTGCTTCCCAGCGCCGGGTCGTGAGCGAGCAGCTCGAGTTCGGGCTCGGGGCGCTCCCGCGCCCGGACATCCTCGCGTCCCTCACCGATGAGCAGCGGCGCGCCGTCGAGCATGGCGCCGGTCCGCTCCTCATCGTCGCGGGTGCCGGCACCGGGAAGACGCACGTGCTGACCGCACGGATCGTCCACCTCATCGAGCACAGGGCCGCGAAGCCGCACGAGATCCTCGCGGTCACCTTCACCGAGAAGGCTGCGGCCCAGATGCAGGAGCGCGTCGACCTCAACACGCCGCTCGGCCTGAACGACGCCGCGATCAAGACCTTCCACGGGTTCGGCGACGAGGTCTTCCGCGAGTTCGCGCTCGAGCTCGGACGCTCCGGCGAGCTTCGCGTGCTGTCCGCGGCGGAGCAGGTGATCTTCGTCCGGGAGCATCTCTATGACCTGCCTCTGCGCAGATACAGGCCTGCCGGCGACCCACTCCGCTATGTCCGTGCGCTCCTCGATCTCTTCGGTCGCGCACGCGACGAGGACGTGTCGGCCGAGGACTACCTCGGCTACGCCGCGACGCTGCGCGCGGCGGTGGGGGAGGGCATCGACGCCGACGTCCGGGCCGACGAGGCCGCGACGCAGGAGGAGCTCGCCGCCGTCTACGACGCCTACACGAAGCTGAAGGAGCAGGAAGGCGTCATCGACTTCGGCGACCAGATCGCGCTGTGCCTTCGCCTCTTGCGGGAGCATCCCGCCGCGGCGCGCAGGCTCCAGAACCGCTACCGGTACGTCCTCGTCGACGAGTTCCAGGACACCAACGCGGCGCAGTTCACCCTCCTGCGCGCATTGGTCGAGCCGCACCGCAACATCACTGTCGTCGGGGACGACGACCAGTCGATCTTCGCGTGGCGCGGCGCGACGCTCGAGAACTTCGATGCCTTCCGCGCCGCCTACCCGGACGCCAAGGTCGTGACGCTCGTCGAGAACAGGCGCTCGTCGCAGGGGATCCTCGACGCGGCGTACCGGCTCATCCAGCACAACCCGGAGCGACTCGAGCAGCGCCTCGGGATCGACAAGCGGCTCCGGGGACGCGCTCCCGGCGACGTCACCGAGACCGATCACCTTCAGTACGTGAGCGGCGCCGACGAGGCCGAAGAGGTCGCGGGTCTCATCGCCCGGGAGGCGCTCCAGCGTCAACGGCGGTACGGCGACTTCGCGATCCTGGTCCGGAACAACGCCGATGCGACCGCGTTCCTGAACGCGCTCGCACGCCGCCAGATCCCGGCGCACTTCTCCGGCGGCGGGCAGCTCTACGAACGCCCCGAGATCCGCCTCCTCATCTCGTTCCTCTCCGCGGTCGCGCTGCCGTCCGACTCCCGCCACGTCTACAACCTCGCGGTCTCGGCGCTCTACGCGTTCCCCGCGGTCGAGCTCGCGAAGGCGACCGAGGCGAGCGGGCGCCGGCAGAAGCCGCTGCGTGACGTGTTCGAGGAGATCGCGACCTCCGCGGGCGCGTTCAGCGACGAGGCAGTCGCGTCGGCGAAGCGCCTTGTCGCGGACCTCGCGTACTACGCGGCGCGCGCGGCGGAGCTCACGACGGCCGAGCTGCTGTACGAGTTCCTCGAGCGCTCGAAGCTGCTCGCGCAGTATCTCGAGCCCGAGTCCGCGCTCGCGGAGGAGCAGGGACAGAACGTCGCGAAATTCTTCCGGCTCGTGCACTCGGCGGCGCGGACGCTGCCGGTCGATCGCGCCTCGTTCTTCGTCCCGTATCTCGAGCTGCTCCGCGAGGCGGGGGACGACCCGGTCGCGGCGGACTTCGAAGCGTCCGCGGAGCGGGTGAACATCCTCTCGATCCACAAGGCGAAGGGGCTCGAGTTCGGCGTCGTATTCCTGGTGCACGCGACGGACGAGCGGATCCCCGGCGCCGCACGGAGCGATGAGCTCCCGCTCCCCGACGCCCTCCGCAAATCGCCGGCTCCGAGCCGCGACACCCACATCGCGGAAGAGCGCCGGCTCGCGTACGTCGCGATGACGCGAGCGAAGGACGCCTTCTACTTCACGAACGCCGTCGACTACGGCGCGACGCGCGCATTCCGGCCCAGCCGGTTCATCGGCGAGGCCCTCGGCCGGCAGCCCGAGCGGATCAGCGCCCGCCTCGCGGCATACGAGGAGCTGCAGCGGTTCCAGGTCGCCCCGCAGGAGGCGGACGCCCCGCTTCCGGCACTCGGTCCCGACGACGTGCTCACCGTGTCGTACAGCGACATCGACGACTACCGTCGCTGCCCGCTCCTCTACCGGTTCAAGCACGTCCTCCAGATCCCGGTGCTCCCATCGCCGCAGATGATCTATGGGCTCGCGCTCCATGAGGCGGTCCGCGATTACCTCCGGCGCAAGCGCGAGGGGGAGCGGCCGACGGTCGCGGAGCTTGAGGCGACCTTCCGCGCGGCGTGGCTGGCGGAGGGCTTCATCAGCCCCGAGCACGAGAGCGAACGTTTCCAGGCGGGCCTCGATGCATTGCGCCGGTTCCACGAGGAGGAGAAGAGGCGCCCCGCTCCCGAGCTCGTGGAGCAGCGGTTCTCGTTCATGCTCGGGCGCGACCGCGTCGTCGGACGGTGGGACCGTGTCGACCATGCCGCCGAGGGCGCCGAGGTGATCGACTACAAGTCGTCGGCGGTCGAGGAGGGGAGTGACAAGCCGCAGCAGCTCGCCAACCAAGATCTCCAGCTCCGGCTGTATGCCCTCGCGCATGAGCGGATGTATGGAACGCGGCCCGCGCGCGCGACGCTCTTCTTCCTCGAGACCGGAGGGCGCGGGACGATCGAGCCGAGCGACGC
>DATDNP010000036.1:0-31097 GCA_036518215.1 Candidatus Limnocylindria bacterium | reverse complement strand
TCGGTGCAGAGAAGACCGATCGCCAGGATGACCTGGATCGGCCACAGGTCGCTCGCCCTCGCATCAGGCGATCGCGCGCCGAGGACGATGTCGTATGCGGCGACCGCGCCCGCCGTCGCCGCGACGGCGCCCCACGCACCCCACCGCTGCGACGCGTTCGCGATCGCGAATGCATACAGGGCCCAGGCCGGCTCGGTCGACGCGAGCGACGAGGTCAGGGCGCTCGCGTAGATGACGTCGAGGACGATGCCGATCGTCGCGAGGGGCACGACGCCGCGCGCGACACCGAAGCGGATGAGGATGGCGCCGATCGTGTACGCGAGGACGGCGGCGCCGGCGCTCTCGCGCGCGCCGCCATTCGAGAGGACGAGAAGGGAGAGGCCGAGGGCGGCGCCCGCCAGGCGCAGGCGTAGCGCACTGCGCGCTCGGTCGAGCTCGCTCGCTCGCTCCTGCACCAGTCCATGTAACGCCCAGCGGCGTCAGAAATCACGTCCTGCGATGCAGGTAGCCAGGCAGTGTGAGATGGGTCACAAAGTGGCTATGCGGTATCCGTCGCGGCGCTCCGGCCCGCGACGCGCCCCGAGAAGATGCATCCGCCGAGGAAAGTCCCTTCGAGGGCCCGATACCCGTGCACGCCACCGCCGCCGAAGCCCGCGACCTCGCCGGCGGCGTAGAGACCAGGGATGGGCGCGTTCGATGTCCCGAGGACGCGGCCGCGCAGATCGGTCGCGAGCCCCCCGAGCGTCTTTCGGGTGAGGATCCAGCACCGCACCGCCACCAATGGACCTGCCTTCGGGTCGAGGAAGCGGTGCGGACGCGACACGCGTATGAGCCGATCGCCGATGTAGCGGCGCGCGTCCCGCACGGCGAGGATCTGGGGATCCGACGGCGACGCGCTCATGGCTTGCTCGTCGTGCTCCTGCAGCTCGCGCTCGAGGGACATCGCGTCGATCCGCGTGTCGCCCGCGAGCGTGTTCATCCGCGTCGCGAGCTCGCCGGCGGTCGAAGCGAAGAGGAAGTCCGCGCCGCGTCGGCCGAACTGCTCCACTGGACGCACCGCACGGGGGAGGGCGCGCGCGATGACCCCGCGCACGCTCCGTCCGGTGAGATCGGGATTCTGCTCGGACCCCGAGAGCGCGAGCTCGCGCGCGAAGACCTTGCTGTCGAGGACGAGCCATGAGCGATCGTCACCGGCGCGCGCGATCTGCTCGAGCGCGCCGAGCGCATCGAAGCCGGGGAACAGCGGCGGCGGGAGCCGATGCCCGCTCGCGTCGAGCCAGACCGCGGACGGGCCCGCGAGGATGCGTATGCCGTGGCGTGACCAGATCGGCGCGTAGTTCTCGACGCCCTCGGGGTAGTTCCACATGCGATCGAGGTTGACCGCGCGCGCGCCCGCGTCGCTCGCGATCGTGATCATCCGCCCGTCGACGTGGTCCGGTACGCCCGACAGCATCCGCACCGGTGGTGTACCGAGGCGCGCCGGCCAGTAGCGGCGGACCAGGTCGTGGTCGCCACCGATCCCGCCCGATGTCACCACCACGGCGCTCGCGCGGAACGTGAATGCACCGACGACGTCGCGCGTGCTCCGCGTGCCGCGCTCGGCGTCGCTCGGCGCGAGGACGTCACCGCCCACCCCGGTCACCGTGCCGCCGTCACGGAGGAGCGCGCCGACGCGATGGCGGAAGCGGACCGCGACGCGTCCGGACGCGGCATGCGCGCGGACGCGCCGCACGAACGGCTCGATGACGCCGGGACCGGTCCCCCACGTGATGTGGAAGCGCGGCACGGACGAGCCGCGGCGCTCGGCCCACTGCACGAGCGGGAACCAGCGCATGCCTTGCGCATGCAGCCATCCGCGCATCTCACCGGCCGCGAACGCGACGTATGCCTCGGCCCACCGACGCGGCCACGCGTCCTCTGCGCGATCGAAGCCCGCGTACGCGAGCCAGTCGCCGAGCGCGCGGTCGCCGCTGTCGCGGATGCCGAGGCGCCGCTGCTCGGGCGTATCGACCATGAAGAGGCCACCGAACGACCAGAACGCCTGACCGCCGAACGATGCCTCCGGTTCCTGATCGAGGAGCATCACGCGGCGCCCCGCATCGGCGAGCTCCGCAGTGGCGACGAGTCCTGAGAGACCCGCGCCCACGACGATGACGTCAGCGTCCATCGTTGCGCGAGCCTAGCGGCATACTCGGCGTCGTGGACGCGGACGAGCTCGAGCTCGAGCGGGCGTGGCTGCGAGAGCTGCTCGACACCCTCCCGACGCCCGTATCGGTCTACGGCCCCGACGGGCACATCGAGTTCGCGAATCGCGCTCGGCTCGCGCTCACCGGTCCGAGCGTCAGCACGATGAACGAAGCCGCGACGCTCCTCGCGCCCGAACACGAGGACGGCGCGCCGTTCCGTGCCGACGAGCTGCCACCGGTCCGCGCGCTCGCCGGCGAGAGCGTCACCGGCGAGCGGATGCGGCTCCGCACCGTCGACGGGAGGACGCGCGTCATGCTCGCTAACGCGTCACCGCTGCGAAGCCGGGACGGCGCGATCATCGGAGCCGTCCTCGTGTACCACGACATCACGGAGCTGAGCGAGCTCGAGCGCGGCCGCCGGGAGCTCTTCAGCATGGCGAATCACGACCTCCGCACGCCGCTCACCACCATCCTCGGGTTCGTGCAGCTCGCGCGTCGACAGCTCGGCGGCGATACCGAGCGCACGCTGCGCACCCTCGCGGACATCGAACGGCAGTGTCTCCGCATGGTGCGGCTCGTCCACGACCTCCTCGACGTCGCGCGCTTCGAGAGCGGCGCGATCCCCGTCGCGGCGGCCCCCGGCGACCTGCGTGAACGCGTGAGGCTCGCGGTCGAGCGCCAGGCCGCCGAGGCGCGCGTAACGGTGGACGTGCCCGATACCGAGGTACGTGCCCGCTTCGATCCGGATCGTATCGACCAGATCCTCGACAACCTGCTCGCGAACGGCGTGCGCCACACGAAGCCCGGCACGAACGTCGACATGACGCTGCGGATCGAGGGCGGCGAGGCCGTCCTCCGTGTGCGAGACCGCGGTGCCGGCATCGATGCGGACGAGCAGGCCGGGCTGTTCACGCCCTTCTATCAGACGCAGCGGAGCCGGAGCTACGGCGGGACCGGCCTCGGTCTGCACATCAGCCGGCGCATCGCTGAGGCTCATCACGGCCGTCTCTGGCTCGAATCCACGGGACCCGACGGCAGCACCTTCGCGCTCGCGCTCCCGCACGAGCCCGCATGAGCCGTCTCGGTCGCGCGCCGTTCCTCGCGCTCGCGGTCGTCGCGCTCATCGCGGGACTCTGGGGCGCCCTCGCGCGGATCGGCTGGAACGTGTCCGCGCCGTCCGCGTTCGTCGCGTACCACGGGCTGTTCATGACGCTCGGATTCCTCGGCACGGTCATCTCGCTCGAGCGAGCCGTCGCGCTCGGGCGTCGTCCCGCGTACGCCGCGCCGGTCGTGACGGGCCTCGGCGCGGTCCTCCTCGCGCTCGGTCTTCCGGCGCAGGTCGGGATGACGCTCATCGCGGTCGGCGGCGCGATCTTCGTCGCCGTGTCCGGCTTCATGCTCCGCCTCGCGCCTGAGCTCTATACGGCGGTGATGGGCCTCGGTGCGACGGGATGGCTCGCGGCGGGCCTGCTCTGGATCGCCGGCACGGACGTCGCGGCGCTCGTGCCGTTCCTCGCCGCGTTCCTCGTGCTCACGATCGTCGGCGAGCGGCTCGAGCTCGCGCGGCTCCTCCGGCTCTCACCGCTCGGGCGCGCGCTCTTCGTCATCGCGACGCTCATGTTCGGGTCCGGCGTCGTCGCGTCGCTCGTCGTGCCCGACGCGGGCGTGCGCATCGCGGGCGCGGGCGCGCTCTGCCTCGGTCTCTGGCTCCTCCGCTACGACATCGCGCGCCGTACGGTGCTCCAGCGCGGGTCGGTGCGCTACATCGCCATCTGCGTGCTGCTCGGGTACGGCTGGCTCAGCGTCGCGGGCATCCTGTGGGTCGCGATCGGGCCGCAGGTCGCGGGCTTCGGGTGGGACGCGATGCTGCACTCGCTCTTCCTCGGATACGTCATGTCGATGGTGCTGGCGCACGAGCTCATCGTCGTGCCGGCGGTCCTGCGCATCGCGATGCCGTTCACGTACGCGTTCTACGTGCCGCTCGCGCTCCTCGAGACCTCGCTCGCCGCGCGCATCGTCGGCGACGCGCTGCAGAGCGCGGGATGGTGGCAGTGGACCGGGCTCCTCAACGTCACCGCGATCGTGCTCTTCGCCGCGGTGAGTGTCGGCTCAGCGCGCGGCATCCTCCGGCCGGCCTAGCACGCCGATCGACGACACCAGGAGCGCGGCGATGCTCCCGACCGCGATGAGTCCGTTCCAGAACGTCGGTGACCACCACGTCCCGACGCCGAGCGTCACCGCGACGGAGTAGGCGACGTACAGGAAGACCGGGATGAGGAACACGAACGCGCGGAGCATCCACGGGCGCTCCGCCGAGGGACGGAGCGAGATCGCGGCGATGACGACGGACACCCCGGTGAACACGCTCACGCCGAGGAAGAGCGCCGTGGCATTCGGATGCATCGGGCTGTTCACGAGCGTCATCGCGACGGCATTGCCGCCGACGACCAGCCCGAGCCACGGCGCGAAGCGCGCGTCGTTGCGCACAGCGATCACCGCGACACCGGCGAGGAGCGCGGCGTACGTGATGAACGCGAACAGCGCGACGGTCTGCTCGAGCTGCACGAGCTCGCGGGCCGGGGCCGGGCCCGAGCCGAACACGGCGGAGAAGGGATTCGCGTAGTCGAGGATGACGGTGAGGATCGAGAGCCCGTACAGGAGGCTGAGGACCGCCGGGATGCCGAAGCGGCGCTTCACCCACGCCGCACGCGCGGGACCGGTGACGACGAACAGGATGCCGAGCGCGACGGCGAGGTGCGGCGGGCTCACCGCAGCCTCGACGTCGAACTCGATGCCGAACACCGTGTGCCAGATCGCGTCCGACACGCCCGCGGCCATGCCGATCGCGAATCCGACGAGCGAGAGCTGGTATCCGCGTCCGAGAAGGACGCGGTAGGGCGTCCCGCGGATGACGAAGAGGAACACGCCGCACGCCATGAGGCCCGAGTAGAGGATCCCGTGCCACGGGGTCCAGAACGAATCGGGCAGATGCGAGACGTGCGCCCACGCATCGAGGTACACGCCGGTCATGAGCCAGCCGGCGAGGACGACGAAGGCGCGATCGATGGTGCGATCGGTGACCGTGACCGTGCCGGCGCGCGGCGTGGTCGCGCTCATCGGCGGGCGGCCGCCGGCGCGCCCGTGAGGAGCTTCAGCCCCTCGCGGATGAACGCGGGGATGTCCGCGGGCTGACGCGACGTGACGACATTCCGGTCGACGACGACCTCCTCGTCGACGACGTTCGCGCCGAGGCGCTTCAGATCCCCCTGGACCGTCCGCCATGCCGTGAGCTTGTGCTTCTTGTATTCGTCCGCCGTGATGAAGATCTGCGGACCGTGGCAGATCGCCATGATCGGCTTCTCGTTCTCGAAGAACGAGCGGACGAACTTCACGGGCGCGTCGTGGGCGCGGAGCCGATCGGGCGAGAAGCCGCCGGGGATGAAGAGGGCGTCGAACTCGTCGGGGTTCACGTCGGCGAAGGCCTTCTCGACCGTCGCCTTCTCGCGCCCCTTGTCGCCGTTCAGCAGCTGGCCCTTCTCGAGACCGACGATCGTGACATCGTGACCGGCGGACTTCAGCGCGTCGTACGGCTGCCGGAACTCGGAATCTTCGAACCCGTTCGCGAGGATGCACGCGACCTTCATGGCCGTCCCTCCATGTGAACGTGCGTTACGGACAACTCTAGGACCGTCACGCCTCGTGCGACTGACACGAGCGTGACGGTATGTGTCGCCTGCGGATCACGTGCCGGGCCGGGGGATGGCGGCGCGCCGCTCGCCGTGCGAGCCAGCGAGGATCGTCACGGCCGCAAGCGCGATGACCGCGGCGCCGTACGCGTACGTCGTGTCGCGGAGACCGAACGCCCCGACTGCCACGCCGGCGACGATCGCGGGAATGCTGAACGACAGGTAGAGCACCACATAGATCGCCGCGACGAGACCGCCGCGCTTGTCGGCTGGGGCGAGCGGCGCAAGGCTGCGGAACAGCGCGGAGAACGCAGGGCCGTGTCCAAGCCCGGCGAGGACGCTACCGGCGTACAGGAAAGCCGGTGACCGCACCGCCACGGCTACCAACGTGACCGCCACGCCCACGATCAGGAGGAGCGATGCTCGCTTCACGACCGTGCGCGCATCCCTCGATGCGACCACGGCGGATGCGACCGCACCCGTGCCGAGGAGCGCGGCGACCACCGCACCGCCGGCGACACGGCTATCGCTGTCGAGCAGTGAGGTGGCGAGCGATGGCCCCAGCGAGAGATAAAGACCACCGAGTGCCCAGATCGCCACGATCGACGGTACCGACGCGATGAACGCGCCACGCGCCGCAGGCGGAACGCCAAGCTCGGGGCGTAACGAGCGGAGCCAGCCCGCGCGCGGTGGAGCGACATCGGGTATCGCGAACGCCACCACGAGCGCGAGCGCGAAGAACCCCGCCAGTAGCGAGAACACGAGATGCTGCGGGTCGGGGCCGTATTCGACGAGCAGACCCGCTACCAACGCACCCGTCCCCAGGCCGGCGATCGGAGCGATGCCGCCAACAAGGCCGCCGCGCCGTTGATCGTCGCGCGGTTGGAGGTCGAGGAGCCACGCGGAGATGGCGCCTGATGCCACACCCGTGCCGATCCCTTGCAGCGTCCGGCCGATGAAGAGCTCTCCGACGCCTCGCGCCGCCACGAACGAGAGCACGCCCGCGACCTGGATCACGAGCGCGATCACGACGACGCGACGCCGCCCGATGTGGTCGGAGAGCCGACCGGTGATGAGCAGCGCGACGAGCGCACCGAACGCGTACACGGCGTAGATCTCCGTCAGCGTGCTCGGCGGGAAGTGGAACCTCGCCGCCCAGACCGCATAGAGCGCCGACGGTGCGCTCGCAGCGAAGAGGCACGCGGCGAGCATGACGGCGAGAAGCCAGAACGAGACGCGTACTGGGACGCCTCGCGACCTCGTCCCGGCAGGCAGCATCGCCGCATTGTGGCTGTTCCACGCGGCCGCCTAGTTACCGAGGCACATCGCGTCGAGCCGGGCGACGTGGGTCGCCCGGCCCAACGCGGGCGAGCATCAGGTCCCGAGGGCGTACAGGAATGCGATGTGCGACGCGACGGCGCCGTCCCAATTCGCGACCTTCGGGTTCTCTGGCTCGATCACGAAGTACTCGTCGGGCGCATGGGCGCCGTTGCCATGCCCCATGCCGAAGTGGCCGGCCGGCAGACGCAGCGGCTCGCCCGTGAACGCGTATCCGGGGTAGCTCCCGGCGATGCGCGGCATCACGGCCGGCTCGATGCCGACGCGCCGCAGCACCGCGAGCTCCTTTTGGATGAGCGGCGCGTCGAACGGCGTATCCGTCGGGTCGTACCCACCGCTCGGATTCACCTCGATGTCACCGAATCCGCGCTTCGCGAGGTGCGCCTTGACCTTCGCGATCGCACCCTCGTACGTCATATCCGGGACGAGACGGAGATCGAGCTTCGCCACCGCGCGGTGCGGCTGGATGGTCTTGCCGCCCGGACCGGTGTACCCGGCGACGAGACCCTCGATGTTCACCGTCGGCGTGAACATGAAGCGCTCGAGCGACTGCCGCCACGACTCGTCGTGCGCCCAGCGCTTCACGTGCATGAGCCGCTTCGCGGTGTCCTCCGAGAGTCGCTTCGCCGCGTCGTCGATGAGCTTCAGCTGCTCGGCCGTCGGTGTGCGAGCCTCCGCGCCGAATCCGTCGATGGCCGGGTCGCCGTCAGCGTTCACGAGCGTCGTGAGCGCCTGTACGAGATGGAATGCGGGGCTGTCGAGACGCGCGCGGTTCGACGAGTGAACGTCGATCCCCGGACCGCGACCCCACTTCTCGCCGCTCGAGACGAGCTCGAGCTCGACGACGCCCTTCGCGCCGAGATAGACGGTCACGTTCCCGTCGGGATCCTGCCATGCAGCCGGCATGACGACGCCGATCGTCTTCTTGAGCGCGGCCGCGACCTCGGGGTGGTGCGCGAGCTGGCGGATGTGCGGCGAACCGATCTCCTCCTCGCCTTCGGCGACGAGCACGAGGTTCACCGGTATCTTCTTCCCGCTGCCTTTGATCGCGTGGAGCGCCGCGAGGAACGCGGCCTCGGGTCCTTTCTGGTTCACCGCGCCGCGGCCCATGATCACCTTGCCCATCCCGGCGCGGTCGACGAGCTTCGCGTCGAACGGCGGCGACGACCACTCGGTCGGGTCAGCTTGCTTCACGTCGTACATGAAATAGATGCCGAACGTCTTCGCCGCGCCGGCATCGAGCGTCGCGAACACTCCGGGATGGCCGTCCGTGTCGATGCGCTTCGCCATCTGGAAGCCGGCGTCACGTGCCATGTCGATCATGAGCTGGCAGCCCTCGTCCATGGCGCGGTTCTCCGCCGCGATCGACGGATGCCGGATCCAGTTCTGCAGACGTTGGATGCTCTCGTCGTGTCGCTTCGTGACCTCCGCCGCGATCGGGCGGAGCTCGTCCGTGTCGAGGATCCGTGACGCGGTCATGCGTGCTTCAGCTGTCGTTGCCATATGGATCGCTCCCCTCGCCGGTCGTTCTGCTTCGTGTTGTAGCGGATGCCGGGCCGGAGCGTCCGGTCAGTACCCGAGGATCTTCTCAAAGTAGTAGAGGACGGCGAACGCGACGACCACGAAGACGCCGGCGAGAGCGAGTGGACGAGCGACGCGGACGGGTGCCTGCCAATCGGCCGTGGCGAGGAAGGCGACGGTCGTCGGAACGAGCGCGGCGATGAGGAGCTGGAAGACGTGCGCGGCGGTGCCCTCGTCGTGCGGCGGCCCCGGCCGGACGCCGCTCAGGATCGTCGCGCTCGCGCCAACGACGACGAGGGCCGCTGCCGCGAAGGACAGCGCGACCATCGCGACGGTGCTCCAACGGTTCAGGTGCTGCGTCGTCATCGCGTAGAGGCGGAACGTACCGCGCCACGGGTATCGTTCGGCGATGCCCGAGCCACGCGAGATCCCTATCAGCACGCGCGACGCCCGGCGGCTCGCGATCGCGGCGCAGCGCCTCTCCGGAACGCCGCCGCGCGCGACACGCTCGCGCGCGCTCGGGCTCATTCGCGACATCTCGTACCTGCAGCTCGACCCGACGAACGTCGTCGCGCGCAATCCGTATCAGATCCTGCAGAGCCGCCTCGTCGATTACGACGCCTCGGTGCTCGACACGATGCTCGCGAAGCGCGAGGTGTTCGAGACCCCATCGCTCATCCTGCCCGCGAGCGACCTGCACGTCCACGCGGCGACGATGCGCGCATACCGCCGGGCGACCGAGCCGGGCGGCGGGGAGGGCGCCTATCGCAAGGGCGACAACGCCGGCGGCGGGACGTGGGCGCGGTACGCGCGCGCGTGGCTCACGAAGAACCGCCATCTGCGGCGTGAGGCGCTCGCGCGTCTGCGTCGCGACGGGCCGCTCCCGCTGAGCGCGTTCGAGGGCCGCGCGATCGTGTCGTGGACGAGCGCCGGCTGGAACAACGACCGCAACCTCACCATGCTCCTTGCGATCCTCCAGCGCAGGGGCGAGATCGTGGTCGCGGGACGCCGGCGGGGACAGAAGCTCTACGCGGCCGCTGATGGGTGGCTCGACGGCGTTCGTCCGCTGCGGGGAGCGGAGCTCGAGCGCGAGGCGACGCGCCGCGCGCTCGCGATCCTGCAGGTCGCGACGCTGAAGCAGCTCCGGTGGCAGTACTCGTTCGGCCGCCACGTGACGCGCGATGCGCTCGCCGCGCTCGAACGCACGGGCGAGATCGAGCGGGTGCGGATCGAGGGCGTCGACTCGAAGACGCCGTACTACGCCCCCGCGGGAGTCGAGCGCCGCGTGCGACGCGTGAACGAAGAGTGGACGCCCCGCACCGCGCTGCTGTCGCCCTTCGACAACCTCATCATCGACCGCGAACGGACGCACGCGCTCTTCGACTACTTCTATCGCAT
Organism: Candidatus Limnocylindria bacterium; assembly: GCA_036518215.1. Classification (GTDB taxonomy): domain Bacteria; phylum Chloroflexota; class Limnocylindria; order P2-11E; family P2-11E; genus CF-39. Next base: position 20,968 of record DATDNP010000036.1, on the reverse strand, counting down.
GGAGATCTACGTTCCCGCCCCGAAGCGCAAGCTCGGGTACTGGGCCATGCCGGTCCTCCACGGCGACTCGATCGTCGGGAGCGTCGATCCGCGATACGAGCGCGACGAGGGCGTGCTCGTGGTCAACAAGGTCGTGCTTCGGGATGGCGCGCCGCGCGGCGCGATGCCCGCGATCCGGCGTGCCGTGGACGAGGTCGCGGCGTTCGTCGGCGCCGACCGGGTGCGCTGGCCCGCGCGCTCCTGACCCGCGCGGAAACAGGTCAGCAATCATTCCGCGTCGCTACGCCAAGAAGGACACATTCGGCGCGGCAACCTGCGGCGGATGATGAGCGTCTACAAGGAGTAGATGGACACGCTGCGCGTCGCCAGACTCCCGCTCATCGCCGCACTCTCGGTCGTCGTGGCGTGCCAGGCCGCGAACAGCGCGACATCGCCGACGCCCGTGGCAACGGCGACTTCGTCTCCCACGTCGTCTCCCACACGGTCCCCGGTCGCTCGCACGCCCGACCCCACGCCGATCGTGTTACGCGTGAGCGGCCACGTCACGAAGAGCGAGGGCACCCCGGTGGCGGGTGTTCGCCTGCGCTTTTCGCCGTTCTACATAAAGGACGGGCGGGTGCCGGGGCCCGACGTCGTCCTCACGACCGATGTGACGGGCGCGTACACGGCGACGGTGCCGGCATGGACGCTCGAAGCGCTCGCCAACTCGTCGTCGTCCCAGCTCTCACTCTTCGTGACACCGCCGACCGGCATGAAGATCGTCGCGATCACGCAGTCGAGCACGCTGCCGATCGGTCCGATCGCTCCGAACGTCCCCGAGTGGTACTTCGTGCTCGCTCGTGACCTGAACGGTCCGATCGATATCACGCTCGCCGCGCAGTAGCGACCGCTCACCGGCGCGTCTCAACGCCTGGTTTTCGTACCTCGACGGAACGCGGGGCACGACTAGACTGCCGGGCGCGCGTTGTCGCGCATGGGGAGGAGACGGCATGTACGGGACGATCGCTCGCATGCGGCTGAAGCCAGGCATGGAAGGCAAGCTCCGAGAGGACATGCACCACTATGACGGTCTGAAGATCCCGGGCTACGTCAGGACGACGGTCTACCGGATGGATTCGGACCCGAACGAGGTCTACATGGCCGTCGTGTTCAAGGACAAGAAGACGTATGTCGCCAATGCGGAAGATCCGAAGCAGGACGAGCGCTACCGGACGATGCTGCAATACCTCGACGGCGAACCGGAGTGGCACGACGGAGAGATCGTCGACACGGACGCGTGATCTGCGCGACGTTCGGAGCGGCGGTCGGGTCGCGTGCAGCTCGAGGATCGTGACATGCGCAGTCTTCGGTGACGGGAAGCCGACGGACGAGAGGAGTCGTTCGAAGTCGTCACTGCCCCACCGGGCTCGGACACACTCCGGCGACTCCCACACGCCGATGAGGTAGAGGGAGCGGTCGTCGACCGCGCAATGGCGGCGAAGCTCGCCGACGCCGGTCGCTCCGCCTCGCCGAACGATCAGCTCATGTGCTCTGTGTATGCGCGCAGCCACTCGCGGTCGAGCCGGACGGTGATGACGACGATACGACCGGGTAGCCCGTAGCGGATTCGAACCGCTGTTATAGCCAGTGCGGCCGCGAAAGCAATGGGATGAGAACCAGGAGCGAATGGGGGCAGAACCACGGACGGGCGCGGTCGTTTGATGCTCATGGCAGCAGGATGAGGTGACCGCGCGGTGAGGATGCAGGACGCGCGCTGTGAATGTCCGGTCCCGTTCGCAGGGTGGTGCAAAGAACGCCGCAGTTGCTTCCAGTCCCGCTCGGAACACATCGCGCTCAGCAACGTCTGACCGCCCCTAGCGCCCGCCACCGTCCGCGCGAGAGCGGCCAATGGCTCGGTGAAATCAGAAGTCGGGCAGTTCGTCACGTCCGGTGACGCCGAGCTTTCCGTAGATGTGCGCGAGATGGGACTCGATGGTCCGCTGCGACAGGTCGAGGCGCGCCGCGATCTCCTTGTTGCCGAAGCCTTGTTTCGCGAGCGCCACCACCTCGCGCTCGCGCGGTGTGAGCGCCCCGACCGTTTGCGCAGAGCGGCGGCCGGCCGCGCCGAGCCCGCGCAGCTCCGCACGCGCCCGCTCCTCGTAATGCGTCGCGCCGATGCTGGCGTACATGCGCGCCGCCTCGCTCATTGTCCGCACACGCTCGTTGCCCTCGGACAGGCGCGCGAGTTGTTCGAGCGCCCTCGCGCGCAGCGGTCGCAGTTCCACGGACGCCGCAAGGTCCGCGGCTTGACGCAGGGTGCCGGCAGCGTCCCGGCGTCCCTTCGCGGCCGCGAACACACCATGTGCATACAGCGCATGTGCGGACGCGAGGACGGTCGCGAGCTCCGCCGCGAGCGTATCAGCGCGCGCAGCGGCCACGCCCGCCCCGGTCATATCACCAGCGTTCGAGCGCAGTTCGACCAGATCGGGAACCATGACGATCTCGATCGGCCGTGCGCCCATCGCGCGCGCCCGCTCGATGCCGCGGCTCATTCGGGTCTCCGCCGAGCGCAGGTCGCCGCGCAGCGCGTCGACCACACCCCGCGCCCATTCGTGCAGGCCGCCGTGCCAGTAGAAGTCGCTCCTCGCGTACAGGCGCGCGCTCTGCTCGAGATGGCGGGCCCCGATCGCCTCCTGCCCCATGAGCGTCTCCACGAGGCCGGCAAGCGTCGCCGTCCAGCCCGCGAACGCTGGAAGCGTGCCCGGGTGGAGCGCCTCGATCGCGCGATGGTCTGCGAGGGCGAGATTCCAGCGGCCGAGCAGAAAGTTCAGGAGCACGCGATGGGCGAGCGGAACTGCCGAACGCACGTCGCCCGCGTCGCTTAGGTCATCAAGGACGCGCGTTGCTTCGTCGATGCGGCCGGTGGACAGCAGTGCCAGGCCGAGCGAGCCGGTGTGCCAGGCAACCTGCGCGCGGTCCCCCCGGGCTACCGCCATAGCGACGCTTCGTCTGAGCAGATCAGGCCCGTCGGCGTCAGCACGCGAGGCGAGCGCGTAGCCGATCGAGCCGAGTGAATGAAGCGCGAGCGTCTCGTCGCCGAGCGCTTCAGCGCGCCTCAGCGCCTCACGGCTTCCCTCTATCTGCGCCGCGAGGTCGCCGCCCTCGCCGCGGATCCAGGCGAGTTCGTTCAGCGCCGACGCCTGCTGACCGACGGCACCGGCCGCTTCGAAGAGACGGATCGCTTCGTTCGCCTCCGCTTCGGCGCCGGCGAGGTCCCCAGGGCCCGATGCGAGGAGCGACGCGAGACGCATGTGCAGTGAGGCACGGTCCGCCGTGGGCGCGTCTGCGAGCAGCTCCCGCAGCGCGTCGATACCGGTGGCGTGCTCGCCGGCCTCGTCGGCCTGCCAGCCGATCTCGTCGAGGACCTCCCGTCGCTCGCGCGTTTCCACCGGCAGCAGCGACCTGGCGGCGGCGAGGTGCTGCAGCGCTTCGCGATGTGCCTGCGTGCGCTCCGCCTCCCGCGCGGCGTCGCGCAAAATTGCGATTGCCGTTGCATCGCCGTGCAGCGCGCCGCGCGCGGCGTGATACGCGCGCACCGCGAGCGGCGCATCCGAGAGGGCGGCCGATAACCGCTCGTGCAGTTCGCGGCGGCGAGCGGCCCCGATTGCCTCGTACGCGACCTCCTGGATGAGCGGATGCGCGAAGTCGTAGACGGTCTCGTGAGCGTCCGTGCGTTCGCGGAGCACGCCGCGCCGCACGAGCTCGTCGAGCCAGCGGCCGGCGCCGCTAGGGATGACCCGCGCGATCGTGCGCAGCGAGAACGTGTGCCCGAGCACCGCGGCCATCGCGAGCACGTCGCGGCCACTATCCGCGAGGCCGGCGGTTAACAGCTCGATCTGCGAGCGCACGCTTCGGGGCACCTCGCGCCTGGTCGGATCTGTGATGAGCTGCTCGAGGAGCGCCGTCGTGAAGAGCGCGTTGCCACCGGTGCGCTCATAGATCCAACTCGCCGCGGCGGCGCCGGGGCCGAGAGCACGCGTCGTCAACTTGGCGACCTCGTCCCGACTGAGCGCGCCAAGCGCGATCTCATCGGCGAGGCGGTCCTTTCGCAGAGCGCTGATGTCGGCCGCGACGGGTGACTCCTCACGGAACGCCGCGACGACAAGGACGGGCGCGCGCGGCGGATTCCGCGCGATGTACGAGACGAGGTCGCGGCTCGACGGATCGGAACGATGCAGATCGTCGAGCAGCAGCACGAGCGGCCGCTCTTTCGCGAGCGACGCGCACAGGAAAAGGAAGGCCTCGAGCGTCGGGAGTCGCCCCGGCTCGGGTGGCTCGACGGTTGTCGCGGCGGCGACGCTCGGGAGGACGGCGCTGAGGACGGGCGCGCGCGGCCCGCACAGTTCTGCAACGTGCGCCGGTGGGAGCGGGCGGAGGTGCGTCTCCAGCGCCTCGACGACGAGCGAGAACGGGATGGCCGAGCCGAGCGGCGAGCCGCGGCCCAAGAGCACCCGCGCCCGAGCACGCGCAGCGGCCTCGAACTCGGCCAGGAGGCGGGTCTTGCCGACGCCGGCCTCCCCCGTAACGAGCAGGATTCGGCCGCCGAGCCGGGTCGCCTCGAGCTCGGCCTGGAGCCGCGCCACCTCGGCGTCACGGCCGACGAATGGTGTCTCGCCCACCAGAGCGGCCAGTCTAGGTACCGATTCCGTAGCCGTATACGTACACAGCACCGATGGAGTGACAGGGCCGCGAGCGGACGATGTCGGCATCTCGACCTCTTGAAAGGAGAGTCAGAAATGCCAGTCGGCGGTTTCCTCGACGCGATCCCGGCAGCGGTCTTCGTCTCGGTCCATCTGGTGGAGCTGGCGATCGGCCTGTGGGCCATCCGCGCCCTCGCCAGCGGCAAGTTGCCCTACGCGTACGCCTTCGTGCTCTACGTGGTCTCGCAACTCGGCTTTCTCGCGTTCTTCGGCGGCGCGATCACGCTCAAGATGGGCGTGCTCATCGAGCAGATGCTGGTCTTCGCGATGGTCTTGTGGATCGCCCTGCGTTCGCAGCGGGCGACGGCATAGCAGTGACCATCACCGTCGATACCGCCCAGCACGAGCAGGACCTGCAGCACGAGGAGTGGCTCGCGGCGATCGCGGCCCAGCTGGCGCCGATCTTCGAAAATTCCAAGGACGGCATCTACGTCTACCTCGATGACCGTCACAAGATCTGTAACGAACGGCTCGCGCACATGTGGGGATACAAGGACGCTGCGGAGTGGGCGGCCGCGCCCGACTTCCTCGAGACCTTCGTGGCGACGCACGCGGACCGGGTGCGAGTCTCGACCACGTACCACCAGAACGTGCATCGCGAACTCAGCGCGTACGCGCTGCGCTACACCATCCGGCGCAAGGACGGTCACAAGCGTGTCGTGGAGACCATCACGGTCCCGTACGCGTACGACGGTCAGCTCTTCGCGTACACGTTCGTTCGCGAAGGCAAGACCTCGACATCGCGATAGACGATCGGGCGGCGCGGGACACCCCGCGCCGCCCGTGCTTTGCCCGAAACATCGTTCGCGACGATGATCTCGTGGCGATCGGCGGTGGCGCCGCGTTAGGTAGGTTGCGTTCGGCTTACGATCGGTGCGGACAAGCGAGCGAAGTACACCGAAACTCACCCGGATGGAACTGATACGCACATGAGCGCCGCTACCTGCATCTTCCTGCCGGGAATCATCATGCCTGCGTCGCTCCGCTATGCGGCACTGTTCAGCGAGCTGAGCGGCTCGGGTGTGCAGACGCTCGCGAAAGAACTTGAGGTCTACACGCCCGACGCCCCCGCATCGGACTACACCATAGGCGTCGAGGTGGAGGGCTTGGCGCGCTTCGCGAGCGAGCACGCTGGCCAACGCGTTCACCTCTACGGACATTCTGGCGGCGGCGCCGTCGCGCTCGCGTTCGTCGCGGCCTATCCCGAGCGCGTGTTGACCCTGGCGCTCGATGAGCCCGCGACGGATTTCAGCGATGAGGATCGCGCTGATCCAAACTGGCAGGAGGTCGAGCGCGCGCAGGCGCTGCCGCCCGATCAGGCGATCCCGGCGTTCCTGAGGGCGCAGTTGGCACCAGGGGTCATTCCGCCTCCGCAGCCGGGCGGTCCGCCGCCGCCGTGGATGCAGAAGCGTCCACGTGGGATCGCCGCCTTCGCCAGCGCGAGTCGACGGCACCAGATCTCGCCCGAGCGCTATCGGACATATCACGGACGCGTGCTCTACACGTACGGCTCGCTAAGCAACCCACGCTGGGAGCGAATGCGACGACGCCTAGCCGGATCGTTCGCCGATTTTCGGGCTGAGCGCTTTGCGGGCCTGCACCACCTCAACACCTCGCATCAGGCCGAGCCCGCTCGAGTTGCGGCGCTCCTGCGCGCGCACTGGAGTGTCTCGTAACGGATTGATCCGACTGTTGTCCGGCCGCAGATTCGCGCTCCGCGCGGCTCGGTGATGGCGTTGGCCTCGTGACGCGAGCCAAAGCGTCCGACGAACACGGGCGCGTCGTCGCCGTTGGCGCCGCGAACCTCATCGAAGGCGGTCGCGAGCGCCTCGCCGAAGGTGACGTTGCGCCTCCGGCCGTAGTTCGCGACCCGCACGTGCAGGACCCGGTCGGCCAGATCGACATCGCGCCAGTCGAGCGCGAGCGTCTCACCCAGGCGGACGCCCGCGTAGAACCAGCACGCCACGAGGCAGCGGTCGCGCGGATCGAGCAAGGTACGCCGGGGCAGCGACGCGAGCATCTGCTCCGCGGCCTCCCACGGGTACGCCCGCGGGAGCGGCTCGCTGCGCCGGGGTCGGCGCAGATGCGCTGCGGGATTGACGGCGAGACCGCGCTGCTCGGCTAAGTAGCGGAAGAAGCTCTTGAGCGCGCAGATGCGCCGGCGGCGCGTCTCGACCGCGTAGCGCTGCGGCAGCGCCGCGACTGCCCGGGCGAGCGCCTGCGGCGTGGCCTCGCCAAGCGTGCTCACGCCGGCGCCGGCGAGCAGGCCGAGCAGCTGTCGCAGGTCGTCACGGTAAGCGCGGGCAGTGCTCTTCACGACGGCCGGGTCGCCCATGGTCGCGATGAAATCGGCGGCGAGATCGGCGAGTTGCAGGTCGGAAAGCTCACCGACCGGTCACCTCGCGCCGATACGAGGCGTTTGCGAATGGGATGAGAACTACGGCGAATGGGAGCAGAACTTTTCTACACGGGGGTATATCCGTGGGCGATCTGCTGTCGGTAGCCCGTAGCGGATTCGAACCGCTGATCTCAGCCTTGAGAGGGCTGCGTCCTGGGCCTCTAGACGAACGGGCCGTGGCGGGAGAACTTATTTTACCGTTGTGACCCCATTCGGTGCCATCGCGTGACCGTCGATGTCGTCGCGGGCATACGCCGTATCCAGATCCCGCTTCCGATACCGGCTCTCAAGATCATCAACGCGTACCTCGTGGAGGGAGAGCGCGGCTGGTCGCTCGTCGATTCGGGCATCCACACCGCCGATGCTGAGACCGCGCTGCGGGGCGCGTTGTCGGCTGAGAAGATCGCGATACCGGATCTGCGGCGCGCGTTCATCACGCATCTCCATCCCGATCACCTCGGCATGGCCGGGATGCTGGAGCGCGACGGCGTGCAGGTGCTCATGCATCGGCCCGAGATCGAGAGCGCGCGCTATCTCTGGAGCAAGGACTACCACGCGCTCGGCCTCGTCGACGCGTTCTTCCTCAAGCATGGGATGCCGCCGGACGTCGATCAGCAGATGCGCGCGGCATGGATCGAGATGGGGACGCGGGTCGACGACTTCGCGCTCGTCCCGGTCGACGACGGAGCGATGGCCGACATGGGCGGACGGCCGATGCGCGTCCGCTGGACGCCCGGGCACACCGATCACCACGCCGTGCTCGTCGACGAGGAGGAAGGCGTCCTCTTCTCGGGCGATCACGTCCTCCCGCGGATCACGTCGAACGTGGGCCTCTACCCGTACACGCGCAAGGACCCGCTCGGAGATTTCCTCGACGCGCTGCGCCGCGTGCGCGATCTCCCGGTGAAGCACGTCATGCCGGCGCACGGCGATCCGTTCACCGACCTCGCCGGCCGCGTCGACGAGATCCTCGCCCACCACGACGCGCGGCTCGACGCGGTGCTCGCCGCGTTCGGTTCACGCGAGCGCGATGCGTATGCCGTCGCGCGCGATCTCTTCCCGAAGCTGCGTTCCGCGCACGAGGAGCGCTTCGCGCTCGCCGAGACGCTCGCCCACCTGCGCTACCTCGAGCTGCGCGGAAGGGTCACGATGACCGACGGCGCGCGCGCGACGTGGAAGGTCGCGGCCTGACCTAGCGCGGCGAGCGGTAGGTCTCGAGGGTCTGCGGCGCTTCCCAGCCGTTCGCCTTCAGGTGTCGCTCGATCGCGCTCGCACCCTGCTCCGGGAACACGTTCAGGCACATCGGATCGCCGAGGAGGAAGAGCTGCGCCTCCTTCGTGCGCGGGACGACGAGCGGCCCCGCGAACGAATGCGCCTCGACCATGTGCGCGACGTCCTCGGGTCCGCCGAGCTCGCGGACGATCCGGCCCGCCTCGATCGCATGGTTGTATCCGGGGACCGGCTCGAGACCGCCGGCGCGCTCGCGGAACTCGATCACCTTCGCGGCGTCGTGCACGTACGCGGCAGCACGGAAGGAGTCGAGATCCATGGTCTGCTGCCAGAGCTCGCCATACATCGGAACGAGGGTCTCGAAGAGGCGCACCATGCCGACGATGTGCTTCGCGAGGTTCCCGTGCTTCGCGATCGGCATCGATGGATGGAGCGGGACCTTCTCGATGTCGCTCCATTCGGGATTGCGATCCGAGACGTAGCGCCAGACGTCCACGGAGAGAGCACGCAGCCGCGCATCGGCGATCGCGCCGATCGCAGGGAAGGTCGCGAGGACGTGTTCCCTCGTCAGCACCCCGCGACTATACGTATCAGCGGTGCGACGGGGTCGGCGGCGTGGGACGGCTCGTCTCGGTCGGACGCCCGCCCGGCGAGGACGGACCGCCACCGGGGACGTTGCTCGGCTTGCCCGGCTCGCTCGGCTTCGATGGGTGGTCGGTCTTGTCGGCGCCCACACCCTTGCCGGCCTCGATCGCGCGCTGGATGCCCTGCTGCGCGGCCTCCGGAAGCTTCGTCGCGAGCGCCTCGAGACGGGTGACGTGCGCGGCGATCGCCGTGTGCGCGTGCGCGATCGCGGCATCGCGCTCGGACGTCTCGGGCTCGCTCGAGACCGTCGCGAGCATCTGCTGGACGCGCCCGAGCGCGGCGTTGTACTCGTCCGTTCCTGCACCGACCGCGGCCGAGCCGCGAGCGGTGAGCGTCTCGAGCTCGTCGAGACGACGGTCGGTCTGAGCGACGAGCAGATCGAGGCGCGCCGTGTCGGAGGACGCGAGCGAGACCTGCACGTCCTCCACGGCGCGCTTCAATCCGAACGCGGCGTCCCCGGGCAGACTGCCCGCGGCCGCCGACCCAGCACCACCAGCGAGGATCGCGAACACGACGAGGACCGCGAGCACGGGACGAAGACGGAGCGTCCACGCCGTTCCGCGGGATCGAGCGGGAACATACGGAGCCGCGAGGATCGCGCCGCGGAGGTCCCGGCGCAGCATCGCGGGAGCGGCGATCGAGCGGAAGCGCGCGAGACGCTCGGCGTAGTCATGGAGCTCGCGCTCGGTCGGCTCGCTCATACCTTCTCCTCGAGGCTGACGAGGCCACGGAGCGCGGCGAGCGCGCGCATCTGGATCCCGCGGATGGTCGCCTCGGGCTTGCCGGTGATGCGAGCGATCTCCTTCGTCTCGCGTCCTTCGATGAACTTCAGGACGATGACCTCCTGCTGCAGCTCGGTGAGCTTGCCGATGGCCTCGCGGACGCGGCGCGCTTCGTCGAGACGAAGCGACGTCTCCTCCGGGCCGGGCAGATCGCTCTCGTGCTTGATCGCATCCTCGAACGAGGCGGCCGGACGCGCCTTCCGGAAGCGGTCGGCTACGACGTTCCGCGCGATCGTGTACAGGAAGGCCAGGAATGGACGGCGCGGCTCGTACCGCGGCATCGCGATGAGAGCGCGCTGAAAGACCTCGCTCGTCACGTCCTCGGCCTCGGCATCGGAGCGCACGCGGAAGAAGGCGTAGCGGTAGACCGCGTCCAGGTGCAGGTCGTAGAGGGCCGCGAACGCACGCCGATCACCGGCTGCCGCGCGGCGCGCCAATTCCTGTTCATCCGGCGGTCTATCGGCCGCCTGGGCGAGGACGTTGAGGTCGGCTTCGGCCATTTGGCCCCCTTCCGGTACCAGTTTGCTAGCCCCTGGTCGCTCAACGCTCGAGCGGTCGGCCGCGATAGGCAGGCAGCGACCGGGTAGAGACCCGGCGCCGATCCGCCAACCCTTCGCCGACGCCCCCGGGCCCATCTCCGGGGGCGTCGCCTTTTGCGTGGCACAGAACTCGCGGCCAGGGCCGCTATGACGGACGACGGCTCGGCGGGGACCTACCGCGACGCGCTCGTCGGCCTGCGCGACGCCGGGATCCCCCACCTTCTGGGCGGCGCCTTCGCGATGCGCCACTACACCGGCATCGAGCGCCAGACGAAGGACCTCGACGTCTTCGTGCGGCGCGCGGATGTCGACAGGGCGCTCGCGGCGCTCGCGACGGCCGGCTTCACGACCGAGATCACCTCGCCGGCGTGGCTCGCGAAGGCGACGCGCGAGGGGCACCTCGTCGACTTCGTCTTCGGCGCGGACAACGGCATCGCCGACGTCGACGACCTATGGTTCGAGCACGCGGAGGCGGGCGAGCTGCTCGGCTTCCCCGTCGCGGTCATCCCGGTCGAGGAGATGCTGTGGTCGAAGGCGTTCGTCATGGAGCGCCACCGCTACGACGGCGCCGACGTCGCGCACCTCCTGCGCGCACGCGCCGAGCGTCTCGACTGGCAGCGGCTGTTGACGCGTTTCGGCCCGCACTGGCGCGTCCTCCTCGCCCACCTCGTGCTCTTCGGCTTCATCTATCCGGGCGAGGCCGCCGCCGTGCCGGATCGCGTGATGCGCGACCTCCTGCAGCGGCTCGAGGGTGAGATCCGCGTCCCGCCCGATGTCGAGGGCGTGTGCCAGGGGACGCTGCTCTCTCGCGAGCAATACACGGTCGACATCGAGCGCTGGGAATACCGCAGCGCTCGCGACCTCACGCGGACGTGAGCATGCGGACCGTTCGCGTCGCCGCGATCGCGGACGTCCACTGCCGCACGACGTCGGCCGGCACGCTGAAGCCGCTCCTCGCGCGCGCGACGCACGGCGCGGACGTGCTCGCCCTCTGCGGCGACCTCACCGACACGGGCCTCACGAGCGAGGCCGAGGTGCTCGCCGACGAGCTGCGCGCGACGGGTCTCCCGTGCGTCGCGGTGCTCGGGAACCACGACCACGAGTCGGGGACCGCGGAGGACGTGCGGCGCATCCTCACCGAGGCGGGCGTGCAGGTGCTCCAGGGCGAGGCGTGCGAGATCCTTGGCATCGGCTTCGCCGGCGTGAAGGGCTTCGCGGGTGGGTTCGGCCGCCGCGCGCTCGGCGCGTGGGGCGAGGACGCCATCAAGGCGTTCGTGCGCGAGGCGATCGACGAGGCGCTGAAGCTCGAGGAAGCTCTTGCGAAGCTGCGCACGAGCGTGCGCGTCGCGCTCCTCCACTACTCACCGATCGAGGCGACCGTGCGCGGCGAGCCGGAGCAGATCTATCCGTTCCTCGGATCGAGCCGGCTCGAGGACCCGATCGACCGCTACAAGGCCGATCTCGTGCTGCACGGGCACGCGCACTTCGGATCGATCGAGGGACGCACACGTGGCGGCGTTCCCGTCTACAACGTGAGTCTTCCGCTGCTGCGCTCGCGCTCCTACGACCCGCCGATACGCGTGTTCGAGCTCAACGTGCGGGACGATGGGGCGCCGCGCGAGGAGCGGGCGATCGCCGAGGAGCAGGAGTCACCGGCGTACGCGGGTGAGGTCACGCCGCGTAGCGGTAAGGAGTAAGGGACTCTTCGATCAGACGGAGCTGCTGCCCTGAGCGGGAGACGGGTCTCGAACCCGCGACATGCGCCTTGGAGGGGCGCCGCTCTGCCAACTGAGCTACTCCCGCGTTCTGCCGTGCGAGCTGCTGATGGTAGGTGCGCACGCGGTGGCAGTTCGAACAGACGATATCGCACTTCGCGATCTCTTCGAGCAGCTTCTTCCTGCTGACGCGTCCTGCCACTCTCGTGATCTCGAAAGACTTCGTCGCGGGATCGCGATGATCGAAGTCCATCACGTACGGCGGGAACAAGCCTCCGCAGTCCGCGCACGGCACGTTGCGGAGCGAACGCAGAAATGCGACGTCTTCGCGCGTAGCGTTGCGCCACTTCTCGAGGAGCACGGGCCGATTCCGTTCGTAGCGCTCACGGTCGTAAGAGGACTTGCGTTCTGGCGAGAGAGGCACAAGCCATTATAGAACGAACGTTCTATCGAATTCAAGCCCCCGCCTGACACGAAAAACGCCGCGTGACCGCATACCTTTAGGACACGGTGATGCGGGTGAGAGGCGCGCTCGTCGCGGCGCTCGTCGTCGGCTGCGTGGCGCTCGGCGTCGAGCTCGCGCCAAGGGCGCGCACGAGCGCGGTCGCTCCCACGACTACCGCGGCGACGGTGCGCAGCATCACGCCCGCGACACCGCTCGGGCTCAACCCGAAGCTCGACGCCGGCGACACCTCGGCACTCCCGAAGCCGGACCTCCGCTCGGTCACGTTCCAGAGCGCAGCGCTCGGTCGCGCGATGCCCTATCTCATCTATCTCCCGCCCGGATACACGACGACGACGGCGCGCTACCCGGTGCTCTACATGCTCCACGGGATGAGCGGCACGAACGACGAGTGGCGCGGCTACGGCCTCATCGACACGGCCGACAAGATGATCCGGAGCGGCGCGATGCGGCCGCTCATCATCGTGCTCCCCCAGGGCGATCAGGCGTACTGGGTCGACCACGCGGCGCCGACCGACCGCACCGCATGGGGCCGCTACATGGCGAAGGACGTCGTCGGGAGCGTCGACGCCGGCTTCCGCACGATGCCGGATGCCGCGGATCGCGCGATCGGCGGCGTGTCGATGGGCGCGCACGGCGCGGTGCAGCTGGCGATGAACTACCCGGGCGAGTTCAGCGTCGTCGGGGCGCACTCGCTCGTGCTGCGCCGCTACGACACGGCACCCGCGTACTTCGGGTCGCAGAGCGACTGGGCGAAGCGCGATCCGATGCAGCTCGTGTACTCGAAGGTCGACACGATGCGCGGCGTCGATCTCTGGATCGACATCGGCGCCGCCGACCCGTGGGCGAAGCTCGCGGAGCAGTTCAACCGCGAGCTCAACACGCTGAAGGTCGCGCACCAGTGGCACGAGTGGTCAGGCGATCACTCCGCGTCGTACTGGCGCGCGCACCTCGTCGAGTACCTGCGCTTCTACGACACGTCGCTCGCGAGCCACGAGACGGCCGGCGCGACGGAGCCGCTCCGCCCGATCTAGCTTCGCGCCGCGAACGCGGCGTCGTAGAACGCGAGGTAGTCCTGCAGGTGCGCGGTCCAGTACTCCGCCGAGTGGTCGCCGGCGTACGGCTGCCATGTCACATCGGCGCCGAGCGCTGAGAGCTCTTGGGCGATCGACTGCGACTGCGCGCGCCACGGGTCGACGTCGCCCGAATCGATCCACCAGCTGATCGATCGCGCCAGATCCGGCTTCGCCTCGATGAGCGAGAGCGGGTCGCGCGCCGCGAAGGCCGCACCGGTCCCGAAGTAGGTCGGCGCGTCGCTCTGCGACCGGATCGACGGGCTGTGCGCGCCCACGATCGTCCACGTGCCGGGGAAGCTCAGCGCGAGCTGCATCGCTCCGTGTCCGCCCATGGACAGGCCGCCGATGGCGCGCTGCTGCGCGTCCGGAATGGTCCTGTAGCGCGCGTCGATCGTCGTCACGACGTCGCGCGCGGTGTAGGTCCCCCACTTCTCGCCATTCGCACCAGTCGACGCGTCGACGACGTGATCGACCCAGTACTCCTGGTCGCCCTCGGGCATCACGATGATGAACGGCGTGATCGCGGCGCTCCGCATCATCTCGTCGGCCGCCGAGACGAGGCCGTAGTCGACCCACTCGGTGATGAGCCCGCCGCCGCCGTGGAGCATGTAGAGCGTCGGGTAGCGCTCGTCGCTCGCGTCGTAGTCCGGCGGCAGATAGACGAGATACGACATCGTGCGCGCGAGCGCGGCGCTATAGAAAGTGCTCTGCTCGAGCTCGCCGGGACCCGGATCCGCGACCGCCGGAGACGACGTGGCCTCGACGGGCCCCCACGACGCGGTCGGGATGACGGTCGTCGCCATCGCGGCGGAAGGCGTCCGCGCGAATGGTCCCGCGGCGACGCCACACCCTGTCGCGAAGATGGTGAGCGCGAGCGTGAGCGGCGCGAGCACCATGCGGCGCGAGAGCGCCGGCCGCCACGCGGCGGCGCGATGTGCGGCGGCGACGATGCGCGGACGTGCGAGGGTCGCGGCCCAGACCATGAGCACGGCCGCGCCCTGGAAGAGCGCGTTCTCGCGGTCGAGCCGGACCGGCGCCATGAGCTCGGACGACCAGAACGCGACGACGAACAGCTGCACGCCGTACGCCCAGAGCGCGTTCTGTCCCAGCGGCATCAGGAGCCATCCGGTGACGCGGCGGATCGGCTTCCACGCGACGCTCGTCGCGGCGTAGAGGAGCGACGCTGTGCCGATGAGCGCGAGGACGCGGCCGATCCGCGCGTCGTTCTTGTCGAAGAGGAGCTCCCGCGCGTCGACGCCCGCCCACCCGGCGACGTAGTGCGTCGCGATGAGGTTCACGGCGACGAGCGCGACGATCGACGCGACGCCGACGGCGACGAGGCGCGCGGGCGTGAGGTAGCGCTCCAGACGGCGGCGGTGGTAGCCGACGGCGAGGCCGATGAAGAAGAGGAGCTGCCACGCGGCGAACGGGAAGCCGCCGTCGACGATCGGCCACGCACGCGGGACGAGGTCGAGCGACACCTGCGCGAGCGTCCACGCGCCGAACGAGAGCGCGAGCACGACGAGCGTGCCGCCGCGCGACATGAGCCACAGCACCGGCCCCGACGCGAGCACGAGCAGCGTGTACAGCACGAGGACGTCGGTGAGCGAGTACGAGCGGTGGAAGGTGATGACCTCGATCGCGAACTCGACCTTCCCGCTCGCCGGCGTCGCCGCGGCCGCCCACGGCGTCCCGAGGAGCGCGGACACGCCCGCGAACGCGATCGTGAGCGCGACCGTGAGCGCGTAGAGGAAGCGCGCGCGACCGACGACCTTCGAGAACATCGCGCGGACCCCGTCGCGCCGGATGACGCTCGCGTGGACCATACCCATCGCGACGCCGGAGAGCAGGACGAAGCCCTCCGCCGCAGACACGAAGAAGCGATTGCCACCCGTGACGACATACAGCCACGACGACTCACCGCCGACGTGGTCGATGGTCATGACGAAGACGCAGAAGCCGCGGAGGAGATCGATGCGCAGGTCGCGCTTCCCGGCGGCCTCAGGCGCGAGCGCATATGCGAGCGCGCGCGCTCTCGCGGCGATCTTCGCGAACAGGCTCGGCTCCCATCCTCTTTCCACGTCCACGGGGTAGAACACCACCCGCCGCCCTGTCGTTCATGAGGAGCACATAAGACGAGACATGTCCGCGTCGCGTTTTACAGATGGTTCACATATGACATCGGGCGCGTGACCCAGGTCACGCGCTGCGCTCGGACGGCGTCCACTCGACGAGGCTGGAGAGCTTCGGGAGCGGCGAGAAGAAGAGGATCGCGACTGAGAGCGCGCCGCCGACCCACGCGACCGCGATCGCCGTCCGTACGCCGAACATCTCGGCGATGGCGGCCGCGACGAGCGCGCCGAAGGGACCGACGCCGTGGCTCAGCACCTCGATCGTCGCGCTCACCCGCCCCAGCACGCGGTCCGGCGTGACCGTCTGGCGAACGGTGTCGTGCGAGATCCACTCGATCGTCTGGAACGCGTCGCCCACGAGCTGAGGAATGAACACCATGAGCGTCGCGAGGATGAGCGGGCCGCCGGCGAGCGGCGTGAGCACGCCGATGACGGTGCTCGCGGCGGCGCACGCGACGAGCGCCGGCCCGACGCCCAGCCGCCGCGACATGCGTGTCGCGAACAGCGAGCCGACGAGCGAGCCGACGCCGCCTGCCGAGATGACCACGCCGAGCAGGAAGGGCGAGAGTCCGAGGTCGTTCAGCAGGTAGAGCGAGTAGAGCGCCGCGTAGAACGAGCCGAAGAAGTGGTCGTTCACCGAGCTCGCGGCGAGCGGGAAGAGGAGCGCGTGGCGGCGCACCGCGGCGATCCCCTCCGCGATCTCGCGGAAGACGCCGACCCGTTCGGTCTTCGGCGGACGCGCCGGCTCGGGAGTGCCGATGAGCGCGAGCGACAGCGCCGACACGACGAACGAGACCGCGTCGACGAGGATGGTGAACGGCGCGCTCACGATCTGGACGAGCGCGCCCGCGAAGCCGGGTCCCCCGACCTCCGCGATCGCTTCGCTCGTGGCGATCTTGCTGTTGCCTTCCATGACGCGCTCGGCGCCGACGAGCGTCGGCAGGTACGCCGAGTACGCCGAGTTGAAGAGCGTGCCGAGCGCGGCGACGAGGAACGACACGACGTACAGCAGCCCCATCGAGAGCGTCCCGAGGGCATACGCGATGGGAACACTGAAGAGGAGGAGCGCGCGGAGCAGGTCGGTCCAGATGAGCACCGGACGGCGTCGGAGCCGGTCGACCCACGCGCCCGCGACGAGACCGACGATGAGCACGGCAGACGACCTCGCGACGACGAGGAACGAGAGCTCGACCGGACCCGCCTTGAGGACGAGCAGCGCCACGAGCGGAAGCGCCGTCCGCGTGACGACGGAGCCAAGCTGCGAGACGGTCTGTCCCGTCCACAGCTTCACGAAGTCGACCTGACGCCAGAGTGATGGAACCGACACGGGATACGCAGGGTAGCCTGTCCGTCACATGGGCGACCTCGAGTTCTGGTTCATCGCGCGGATCACCGGGCTCGCCGCGTTCGCGGTGCTCTCGCTCTCGGTGCTTTCGGGTGAGGCGCTGCGCACCTCGGTGCTCGACTTCCTCGCGACGAATCGCGCGATCCGCAAGCTCCACGACTTCACGACGCCGCTCTGGATCCCGCTCGCGCTCACGCACGTGATCGCGCTCGTGCTCGACCAGACGGCGCGCATCCGGCCGATCGACCTCATCGTGCCGTTCACTGCCGACTATTCCGACGACGTCGCGCGGCTCGCGATCGGGCTCGGGACGCTGTCGCTCGACATCATCCTCATCGTCACCGTGACGAGCTGGCTGCGCTCGCGGATGAACAACACGCTCTGGACGTGGATCCATCGGACGGGCTACCTCGGCTTCGCGCTCGCCTTCGTCCACGCGCTCCGCTCCGGCACGGATTTCAGCGCTCCGCTCGTTTCGGCCCTTGCCTGGCCCGTCGCAGCGGCGCTTGCCGTGCTAGCCGTCTCGCGCATCGTGTGGGGTCGTTTGCCCGCGTAATCTCTCGTTTCCGGCACGAAAGCCGCAGGGACACCTGGCTTCGTGGGGAATGCGCGCATCGCCATCGTCGGGGGTGGCGTCACCGGTCTCGTCGCGGCGCGTGAGCTGCTGCGCGCTGGCTGGCAGGTGTCGATCTACGAGCGCTGGCCCGACGTCTCGGGCCAGGCGAGCGCGTTCGACGTCGGCGACGGCGTGCTCCTCGACCGCTATTACCACCACCTCTTCCAGAGCGACCGCGAGATGACCGCGCTTCACGAAGAGCTGCTCCCCGGCGAGCTCGAGTGGCACGCGTCGACCGTCGGGATGTTCGCGGACGGCCACATCCATCCGTTCACCACTCCTTTCGATCTCCTCACATACACGCCGCTCCCGCTCCCCGACCGCATGCGGCTCGGCGTGGCGATCCTTCGTCTCATGCGCCGCACGGACTGGGAGCGGATGGACGATGAGCCCGCCTTCGAGTGGCTGCGCGCGAACTGCGGCGAGCGCGCGGTCGACAAGGTGTGGACGCCGCTCATGCTCGGCAAGTTCGGGGACGACGCCGAGACCGTGCCGCTCGCGTGGCTCTGGTCGAAGCTCGCCCTGCGGCGGCAGAAGCTCTCGGGTGAGAGCGCGTCGAAAGAGCTTCTCGGCTATCCAAAGCGCTCGTTCCACGCGATCTGCTGGGCGCTCGCCGACGACGTCCGGAGGCGCGGCGGCGGGATCCACGTGGATCGCGAGGTCGTGCGCGTCGATCGCGACGGCGACGGCTTCGTGTTGCGCTGCGCGGCGCCGCGCGCCTACCGCATGCCCGCGGGGAGCGCGCTCGCCGACAACGGCCGCGAGGCGCGCGCGGACGCCGTCGTCTTCACGACACCGACGAACGTCACACGCCGACTCGCGGCGTGGCCCACGTCGTTCGCGGGACGGCTCGACGCGTGGTCGTATCGCGCCGCCGCCGTGCTCGTCCTCGAGCTCCGCCGGCAGTTCTCGCAGACGTATTGGACGAACATCGTCGACCGCGACATGCCGTTCCTCGGGGTCATCGAGCACACCAACCTCGTCCCCGCCGAGCGCTATCCGGCGCGCTACCTCTACGTGTCCAACTACGTCGCGCAGGACGATCCGCTCATGCGGTCGACGACGGACGAGCTCCTCGCGCACGTGCTCCCGGGTCTCGCGCGCATGCACCGGGGGTTCAGCGAGCGTGACGTCGTGCGCGCGTGGTCGTTCCGCGAGGAGGCCGCACAGCCCGTACCGCGCGTCGGCAATCGCCACCGCGTGCTCCCGTTCGCGTCGCCGGTCCCGGGCCTCTTCATCGCGAACACGACACAGATCTACCCGGAGGACCGCGGGACGAACTACAGCGTGCGCCTCGGGCGCGACGTTGCGCGCGCGATCATGGAAGAGCGGCAGGCGCTCCCGATCGCGGCCTAGCGGGCACCTGCGCTCGCAGGAACGCGAGCGTCAATGCGGCCACGTGATCGCGCTCGCTCCCGAAGGTCAGCGCATGGGTCGGCGCGTCGATGAGCTGCAGCTCCACCGGTCCGCCGAGCTCGCGCGCGATGCGCTCGGCGCTCGAGACATCGACGAGCGGATCCTCGCGCGCGTGGATCACGAGTGCCGGCGCGTCGATCTCGCCAAGACGCGCGCGCACGCGCTGGATGCCGCGGACGAGCTCGCCGACGGCGCGCGTCGGGATGCGGTCGCGCCGCACCGGCCCCTCGACCGTGAACGGGAACCGCGGCAGGACACGCCAGAGGTACGGCGCGAGCGCGACGATCGGCCGGCGCACGACGAGCGCGGGCGCGTAGAGAAGGAGCGCGCTCGGACGATGCGTGAGCGCGAGGTCGAGCGCCAGGGTCGCGCCGGCGGAGAGACCGCCGAGCACGACATGCTCGTGCTCGTTCGCGACGAGCTCGAGCTCGTGGCGCATGGCGTCCCGCACGTCGTCCCACGAGAGGCGATCGAGATCGTCCCAGCGCTCGCCGCGTCCCGGCAGCAGCGGGATGCGCACGCGATAGCCGGCGTCCGCGAGCACGCCGCCGAGCACGTGGAGCTCGTTCGGCGTCCCGAAGAGCCCGTGGAGGAGGAGCACGCCGACGGACGAGTCGCGCGGAATGTCGATCGTCTCGTTCTCGCCGACCATCCTGCCCACGGTACGACGCGCGCCGCGACGCCGCTCCGTACCATGCGCGGAACGTGAAGCTCGGCGTCATCTGCGGCCTCGCGGCGGGCCCGTCGTACGACGAGGTGGTCGGTCTCGCGCGCGCCGCCGAGGAGGAAGGGTTCGAGTCGTTCTGGGTACCGGACCACTTCTTCGGTGGCGAGGGCTTCCCCGACCGCGACTGCTACGACGCGTGGACCGTCCTCGCCGGGCTCGCGCGCGACACGAAGACGATCCGCCTCGGCTGTCTCGTCACGGCGGCGCAGTACCGGAACCCCGCGCTCCTCGCCAAGATCGTCGCGAGCGTCGACCAGCTGTCCGGCGGGCGCATCGAGTTCGGGATCGGCGCCGGCTGGAAGGAGAACGAGTACCGCGCGTACGGCTACGAGTTCGCGGCGCCGGGCGAGCGCGTCGACCAGCTCATCGAGGTCCTCGAGATCTGCCTGCGGCTGTGGACGGAGGAGCGTGCGACGTACCAGGGGAAGCACTACCGCATCGACGCGGCGGTCTCGTCACCGAAGCCGGTCCAGCGGCCGCACCCGCCGGTGTGGGTCGGCGGCGCGGGTCCGCGCGTGCTGCGCGTGGCCGCACGCTACGCCGACGGCTTCGACATCAGCCGGCGGCCGCCCGGCGGCCATCTCTCGGAGGACGAGATGCGGAGCGCCGTCGCGGAGCTCGATGCGGCGTCGAAGAAGGCGAAGCGGGAGCGGACGCTGCTCCGCTCGCACTGGTCGACCGCGGACGCGGGCGATGATGCCGCGGTCGAGATCCTCGCGGACCGCATCGCTGCGTACGCGCGTGCGGGTCTCGACCGCTACATCCTGTCGTTCCCGCGCGAGCGCGCCGGAGCGATGATCCGGCGCGCCGGCGCGGAACGACTCCCTAAGCGGGCGTGACCTTGATCTGCTTCGGCTTCACGACCTCCGCCTTCGGGAGCGTCACCTGGAGGATCCCATCCTTGAATGTCGCGACGACCTTCGTCGGCTCGATCGAGAGCGGGAGCTCGAAGGCGCGGTGGAACTGTCCGGAGCGGAGCTCCTTGCGGAGGTAGTTCGGCTCCATTGTCTCCTTCTCCTCCTTGTACTCGCCCTTGACGGTCACCATGCCGGCGGTCGCGTCGATCGAGATCTCCTCAGGCTTGATCCCCGGAAGCGCCGCCTTCAGCACGTAGGCCTCGGGGGTCTCGTACAGGTCGACCGAGA
>DATDNP010000035.1:0-3913 GCA_036518215.1 Candidatus Limnocylindria bacterium | reverse complement strand
GTGGACGTGCGACGCTTGGTGACGCACCACTTCCCGCTGAGCGCGTTCGACGAGGCATGGCGGACGTTCACGACGCGCGCGGACGGCGCGATCCGGGTGATGCTGCATCCCGACGGAGGAAGCTGATGGATCGAAAGACGGCGCTCGACCTGTACCGCGTGATGCGGCGGATCCGCGACTTCGAGGAGCGCTCGACCGTGCTCTTCGGCGAAGGCAAGGTCTGGGGCACCATCCACTCGTACACCGGCGAGGAGGCCATCGCGGTCGGCGTCTCGGCGCACCTTCGCGACGACGACTGGATCACCTCGACCCATCGCGGCCACGGGCACTGCATCGCGAAGCGCGCCGACCTCGGCAAGATGTACGCGGAGCTCCTCGGCCGCGAGACTGGCTACTGCCGCGGACGCGGCGGCTCGATGCACATCGCCGATACCTCGAAGGGGAACCTCGGCGCGAACGGCATCGTCGGCGGCGGCATTCCGATCGCGACCGGTGCGGCGCTCACGGCGAAACAGCTGGGCACCGATCAGGTCGCCGTGTCGTTCTTCGGCGACGGCGCCGCGAACCAGGGCGGCTTCCACGAGTCGGCGAACCTCGCCGCCCTGTGGAAGCTGCCGGTCATCTACGTGTGCGAGGTGAACCAGTACGCGGAGAGCCTCCCGGTCGAGCGTGGGTTCCCGATCAAGGACATCGAGAAGCGCGCGGAGGGGTACGGGATCCCGGGCGTGCGCGTGAACGGGCTCGACGTGCGCGAGGTGTACGAGGCGTCCGGCACGCTCATCGAGCGCGCGCGCCGCGGCGAGGGGCCGTCGTTCCTCGTCGCCTACGCGTACCGCCACGAGGGCCACTACTACGGCGACCCGCGGAAGTACCAGACGAAGGATCAGATCGAAGGCTGGAAGCAGAAGTACGACCCGCTGGTCGACGCGCGCCGCTGGATCGTCGCGGACAAGCTCGCGACCGAGGCGGAGCTCGACGCGATCGACGCGGAGGTGATCGAGGAGGCGAAGCGCGCGGTGGCCTTCGCGGAGGAGAGCCCGCTCGCGTCGCCGATCACGCTTCCGGGAGACGTGTATGCAAGCCACTGAGCCGCGTACGCAGGTCGCGACGCGCGAGATGTTCTACAACGAGGCGCTCGGCGACGCGCTGCGTCTCGAGATGGAGCGCGACCCGCGCGTCATCGTGATGGGTGAGGACATCGCCGAGCACGGCGGTGCGTTCCAGGTCACCGCGGGACTCCTCGAGAAGTTCGGCCCGACGCGTATCCGCCAAACGCCGATCAGCGAGCTCGGTATCGTCGGCGCAGCCGTCGGCGCCGCGCTCACCGGCCTTCGTCCGGTCGTCGAGCTCATGTACATCGATTTCGCCGGCCTCGCCATGGACCAGCTCGTGAACCAGGCCGCGCAGAACCGGTTCATGTTCGGCGGCCAGGCGCGCGTCCCGATGGTCATGCGCACCCAGGGCGGCACCGGCCGCGGCAATGCGGCGCAGCACTCGAAGTCGCTCGAGGCGTGGTTCACGCACGTCGCGGGGCTCAAGGTCGTGATGCCGGCGACGCCCGCGGACGCGAAGGGTCTCCTCACGGCGTCGATCCGTGACGATGACCCCGTCGTCTTCCTCGAGCACAAGCTCCTCTACCGCACGAAGGGCGAGGTCCCGACGGGCGGGCATCTCGTCCCGCTCGGCAAGGCCGACGTGAAGCGGGTAGGGACGGACCTCACGATCGTCTCGTGGTCGCGTCACGTGCTCCTCTCGCTCGAAGCCGCCGCGAAGCTCGCGAACGACGGCATCGCCGCGGAGGTCGTCGACCTCCGGACGCTCGTGCCGCTCGACACGGACGCGATCCTGTCGTCGGTGCGGAAGACGCATCGGGTGCTCGTCGTGCACGAGGCCATCAAGCGCAGCGGATTCGGGGGAGAGATCGCGTCGCTCATCGCCGAGGAGGCGTTCGACGACCTCGACGCGCCGCCGAAGCGCCTCGCCGGTCTCGAGACGCCGATCCCATACGCGAAGCACCTCGAGGCGAGCGTCGTCCCGCAGGTGGACGACATCGTGAAGGCGGCGAAGGAGCTGGTCGCGTGACGGTGACACGCGTCATCCTTCCGAAGCTCGGTCTCACGATGGACGAGGGCCGGATCATCGCGTGGCACAAGAAGGAAGGCGACCGCGTCGAGAAGGGCGAGATCCTGTTCGAGGTCGAGACGGACAAGGCGAACATGGAGATCGAGTCGCCGGCCGCGGGATACGTGCGCCATATCCTCGTCGAGCCCGACCGGATGGTGCCCGTCACGACGCTCATCGCGCTCCTCTCGGACACGCCCGACGAGGACATCCCGGACGCGGAGCACGTCGCCGCAGCCACACCCGAGGTCGCGGAGGCGACCCCGCGCGCCGCCGAGCGCAGCCCGTCGCTCGCGCAGGGTGTTCCATCGCTCGCGACGGTCGTGCCCGGAGACGGCGAGCGCGTCCGCTCCTCGCCCGCGGCCCGCAAGCGCGCGCAGGAGCTCGGGATCGACATCAACACCGTGAAGGGGACGGGCCCTGGCGGGCGCATCAGCATCGAGGACGTCGAAGCGGCCGCCGTCGCGAAGGCGCCGGCGTCCGCGGTCGCTGCCGCCGAGACGGCGATGGGCGAGAAGCGCGAACCCCTCACGAAGATGCGGCGAGCGGTCGCGGAGGCGATGACGCGCTCGGTGCGGGAGGCGCCGCAGTTCTCCATCTCGCGCGACGTCGACATGACGAACGCGAACGCCCGGCGCAAGGCCGGCGGCGCGTCGTACACGGACGCGAGCCTGTCCGCGGCAGCGAAGGCGCTCCGCGCGCACCCGCGGCTGCGGTCGCGCTTCGACGACAACGCGATCGTGACGAGCGAGCGCATCGACGTCGGCATCGCGATCGCGCTCGAGGCCGGGCTCATCGTCCCGGTCATCCGCGACGCCGATCGCAAGAGCCTTCCACAGCTCAAGGAAGAGCGCGAGGCGCTCGAGGCCGCGGTCGCGTCCGGCCGCGCGCGCGCCGACGCGTTCGGCGGAGCGGCCATCACCGTGTCCAACCTCGGTACCTTCGGCGTCGACCGCTTCACGGCGATCGTGAATCCGCCGGAGGCCGCGATCCTCGCCGTCGGGCGGGTCGCGGACCGCGTCGTTGCGAGCGGCGGTGCCGCGATGGTGCGTCCGATGTGCAGCTTCACGCTCACCGTCGATCACCGCGTCGCCGATGGCGCCGACGCCGCGCGCTATCTCGCGGACGTCGCGAAGGAGCTGGAGAGGGCATGAGCGTCGCCGAGCCCGCGAACCGGGTACGCCTCGCGGCCTCGCACTGGAAGCCGCGCTTCATCGCGAACGGGATCGACGTGAACGACTTCGAGTCGGTGCTCGGGTCCGTCACCGAATGGGGTGAGTGGGGCCCGGCATGGAAGAAGATCGGCGACATGCACCGCGGCCTCGCCGAGGAGGCCGAGCGCGGCGGGCGCGCCGTCACGGCCGCGTCGGCGTACCAGCGTGCGGCGTGGTCGTACCACCTCGGGAAGTTCCTGTGGTTCGAGGACGTCCCGCTGCACGACGCGCTGTCGGAAGCGACGAACGACGCGTATGCGCGTGCGATGCCGCAGCTCGACCCGCCGGCCTCGCGGATCGAGGCGCCCTTCGAGGGCTCGGTGATCCCCGGCATCCTGCGTCGACCGCAGACCGCGGCGCGTCCGCCGCTCGTCCTCCTCGTGCCCGGCCTCGACTCGGTGAAGGAAGAGCTCTTCACGATGGAGAACGACTTCCTACGCCGCGGCATGGCGACGCTCACGATCGACGGTCCGGGTCAGGGCGAGAACGCGCCGCGGTTCGCGATCCGGGCCGACTGGTCCACCGTCATCACACCTGTCATCGACCACCTCGGGACGCGCGACCTCGGGGTCGACCTC
>DATDNP010000034.1:0-5234 GCA_036518215.1 Candidatus Limnocylindria bacterium | reverse complement strand
GACCCCGGCCGCGATGCCATAGAGCAGCGTGCCGATGTCCACGCGACAGTTCTACCGCGAGCGTCAACGCTCGGCGAGGCGCGCGACGAGCCCGCGCTCCGCGGGACCGAACCACGGCGAGACTCCGGCTTCCGCGTTCGCGCGCGCGTTCGCCGCGCGTGACGTCGCGGGGATCGCCACGTGGCAGCGCGGATCGCTGAGGATCCACTTGAGCAGCGCCTGGCCAGGTGCGAACGCCGAATTCCCGCAGCGGCGCGAGCTCGTCCTCGGTCGGCTGACGGCGCACGAGATACCCGTCGCGGAACGGCCGCATGACGACGACGCCGAGCGCGAGCTCCGCCGCGAGCGGAAGCACGCGTCGCTCGACCTCGCGCTCGACGGGGTTGTACGGGATCTGGATCGCGTCGACCCGTCCGCTGCGCATGACCGCGCAGAGCTCGTCGTATCCCGAGGGCTGCCAGTGCGTCGCGCCGAGAAGACGGACGCGGCCGTCGGCGCGCAGCTCTTCGAGCGCGCCGAGCTGCGTGCGCCAGGCGACGAGGTTGTGCACCTGATACAGGTCGATGTGACCGAAGGACCCGATCGCCCGCCGCATCTGCGCGCGCCCCTCGCCGGGGTCGTCGGTCCACACCTTCGTGGCAACGAACGCATCCTCGCGGCGCCCTTCGAGCGCGCGCCCGAGGACGCGCTCGGCCTCGCCGTACATCGGCGAGGTGTCGAACACGCGCGTCCCTGCTGCGAGCGCGGCCGTGACGACCTCGTGCGCGTTCGTCTCCGCATCGCGCCCGCGCACGTCGAACGTCCGCCACGTGCCCATCCCGATGACCGGCACGCGGACGCCGCTGCGACCGAGGGATCGCTCTTCCACGCGACCCGTCATAGCACTCGCCGCGCCGCCGAGCGGCGGGGTCTAGCCGAGCGTCTTCGTGAAGAAGTCGACGATCATCGCGACGAGCGCCTGGGGTGCCGGCGACTCCTTCGGATCCGCGAGGCCGTGCGGTCCGTTATGCACCATCACGAGCTGCGCCGGCACACCGGCCGCGGTCAGCTTCGCGGCGAGCTCCTGCGACTGTGACGCCGGAACGCTGTGATCCGCGTCGCCGTGGAGGATGAGGAACGGCGGATCGTCGCGCGAGACGTACGTCACAGGGCTCGCCTTCTCGAGCACGTCGCTCGTCGTTCCCGCGGGAACGCCAAAGACGTCCTTCACGATCTGCGTCGGGTCCTTCTCCCACCCGCCGGCAGTGAGATCGGCGGGCCCGAAGAGATCGACGACGGCCTGGACGCGGCTCGACTGGTCCAGCCATTCGCCCACGTCGAACCCCGCGTTCGCGTCGGTCGTACCGAGCATGCTCACGAGGTGACCGCCCGCGCTTCCGCCCCACGCACCGATGCGCGTCGGGTCGACGCCATAGGCCGATGCGTGCGCGCGCAGGTACCGCACCGCGCACTTGCTGTCGACGATCTGCGCCGGCCACCTGTTCGCGGGCGCGAGCCGGTAGTCGATCGACGCGACCACGAAGCCCTTCGCGAGGAGCTGCGGACGGAGCTGCTCGAGGAATCCACCACCGCTCCGGTCGCCATGCTCCCATCCGCCGCCGTGGATATAGATGACCGCGGGCATCGGCGACGCGGGCCGCGGACGGGGTGTCGCCACGTCCATGAGCTCACGCTGACCGCCGTTCGAGCAATACGCCACGGTCTGTTGATCCGCGTTCGTCGCGCTCGCCGGTGCGGACGCGGTGGGCGGCTCGGGCGCCGTCGTACTCGTGCCGTTGCCGCAGGCGGCAAGCAGCAGGCCGGCGAGGACGGGAGCGACGAGCGGCTTCATCACATCTTCCATACCGCGGGCCCGACGCCGCCGTAACAGCGAGGGTGTAAGAAGACCGTGAATCGACCTAGCATCGGCCCGAGTTGACGTACGAAACGGTGCGCGTCGAGCGATCTGCGGCGGTCGCCACGATCACGCTCGATCGTCCGCAGGCGCTGAATGCGCTGTCCCTCGCGCTCGGCCGCGATCTCGCCTCGGCGGTCGTCGACGTCGATGAGGACGATGCGGTCCGCTGCGTCGTGCTCACCGGCGCGGGGAGCGCGTTCTGCGCCGGCGGCGACATCCGCGAGTTCCACGCGAACGCATCGCGGATCGGCGCGCACGTCAAGGAGCTCTCGGCGTCGCTGCATAGCGCGATCGCCCGGCTCGCGTGGACGCCGAAGCCGGTCATCTGCGCCGTGAACGGCGCCGCGGCCGGCGGTGGCTTCGGCCTCTCGGTGTGCGGCGACATCGTCATCGCGGCCGAGTCGGCGCGCTTCACCGGGGCATACGCGAGGATCGGCGCGGCGGTCGACGGCGCGTTCACCTACCTTGTGCCGCGGCTCATCGGGCTGCGCCGCGCGCAGGAGCTCTACTTCACCGATCGCGCGCTCACCGCGCGCGAGGCGCACGAGTGGGGCCTCGTGACCCGCGTCGTCCCCGACGCGGAGCTCGCCTCGGCCGCGAACGCGCTCGCGGCGCAGCTCGCCGCGGGACCGACGCGCGCGTTCGGCCTCGCGAAGCGTCTCTTCCACGAGTCGTACACGAGTGGCCTCGAGACGCAGATGGAGCGCGAGTCGCAGGCGATCAGCGCGAGCGCGCTCACCGACGATTGGTCGGCCGCGACGATGGCGTTCCTCGAGAAGCGAAAGCCGGAGTTCCGCGGGCGCTAGTCAGTCGGTCCAGTCCATCACGACCTTGCCGCACTGACCGGACTTCACGACCTCGAACGCTTCGGTGAAGTCCTTCGCAGCGAAGCGGTGCGTGATGACGGGTGTGATGTCGAGACCGGACTGGAGCATCGAGCCCATGCGGTACCAGGTCTCGAACATCTCACGGCCGTAGATGCCCTTGAGCGTGAGGCCGCGGAAGATGACCTGGTCCCAGTCGATCGCGATCTGCTGGTTCGGGATGCCGAGCAGCGCGACGTGTCCACCGTGGTTCATGAACGCGAGCATCGAGCGCAGCGCGTCGGGACTCCCCGACATCTCGAGACCGATGTCGAAGCCCTCGAGCATGCCGAGCTCCTTCATGACCTGGTCGAGCGTCGTGTCGCGGTAGTCCACGGCGAGCGTCGCGCCCATCCGCCGGGCGAGGTTGAGGCGGTAGTGGTTGCTGTCGGTGACGACGACGTAACGGGCGCCGACGAACTGGCTCACGGCGGCGGACATGACGCCGATCGGGCCCGCACCCGTGATGAGCACGTCCTCGCCGGCGAGCTCGAACGAGAGCGTACTGTGCACGGCGTTCCCGAGCGGATCGAGGCACGAGCCGATCTCGTCGGGCATGCCGGGCGGCAGGACGTAGGCGTTGGATGCCGGGACGCACACGTACTCCGCGAAGGCGCCCGCCCGGTTCACGCCGATGCCCTGCGTGTTGCGGCAGAGATGGCGCTTCCCGGCGCGGCAGTTGCGGCAGTGGCCGCAGGTGACGTGACCCTCGACCGCGACGCGCTGCCCGCTCTCGAAGCCGGACACTTCGCTGCCGACGTCGACGATCTGGCCCATGAACTCATGGCCGATGACGAGCGGCACCTTGATGGTGCGCTGGGCCCAGGCGTCCCACTCGACGATGTGGAGGTCGGTGCCGCAGATCGAGGTGTAGTGGACGCGGATGAGGAGGTCGTTCGGTCCGATCCCCGGCTTCGGGACGTCCTCGAGCCAGATCCCGGGCTCGGCCCGGCTCTTGACGAGCGCCTTCATCAGCCGAAGTCCGTGAAGTCGCGCTCGCGGATCACGAAGCGCTTCCACTTGTCGAGGTCGAGCGAGTAGTGCGCCATGAGGCGCAGCGAGTAGTACGGCGGGATGATCGGGATCCCGACGATGTCGCCCATCGTGACGAGGAACAGCAGCTGCTCGATGCGGCGCGCGGCCTTCCGCTGCGCGACGACGTGCTCGTGCAGGAACATCCCGTAGAGGACGTCCTTGAGGATCGCGACGACGCGGTCGAGGCGCGCGCTCACGCCACGACCTTGAGCGCTCGGCCGACCTTCGTGAACGCCGCGACGGCGCGGTCGACGTGCTCGGGCGTGTGCGCCGCCGAGAGCTGCACGCGGATGCGCGCCTGATCCTTGGGCACGACCGGATACGAGAACGCGATGACGTAGATGCCCTCAGCGAGGAGTCGATCGGCCATCTCGGACGCAAGCCGCGCATCGCCGAGCATGACCGGGACGATGGGGTGCTCGCCCGGGACGAGACGGAAGCCCGCCTTCGTCATCCCCGCCCGGAAGCGCGCCGCGCTCGCGAAGAGGCGCTCGCGCAGCTCCTTCGACGACTCGAGGAGGTCGAGCACGGCGACCGACGTCGCCGCGATCATCGGCGCGAGCGTGTTCGAGAAGAGGTACGGCCGGCTGCGCTGGCGCAGCAGCTCGACGATCTCCTTGCGCGCGCTCGTGTACCCGCCGGATGCTCCCCCGAGCGCCTTCCCGAGCGTGCCCGTGAGGATGTCGACGCGTCCCAGGACGCCGCGGAATTCATGCGACCCGCGTCCGTTCGCGCCCATGAACCCGACCGCGTGCGAATCGTCGACGAACACGAGCGCGTGGTACCGGTCGGCGAGGTCGCAGATCGCGCCGAGGTTCGCGACGATGCCATCCATCGAGAAGACGCCGTCGGTCGCGACGAGCTTGTAGCGGCAGTCGGCCGCGGCCTTGAGCTGCGTCTCGAGGTCGCCCATGTCGTTGTTCGCGTAGCGGAAGCGCTTCGCCTTCGAGAGCCGGATGCCGTCGATGATGCTCGCGTGGTTCAGCGCGTCGCTGATGACCGCGTCCTCCTCGCCGAGGATCGTCTCGAAGAGGCCGCCGTTCGCGTCGAAGCACGAGCTGTAGAGGATGGTGTCCTCCGTGCCGAGGAAGCGCGTGAGCCGATCCTCGAGCTCCTTGTGGATGTCCTGCGTCCCGCAGATGAACCGCACCGACGACATCCCGTAGCCCCATCGGTCGAGCGCGCTATGTGCGGCCTTCACCACCGCGGGGTGATCCGAGAGACCGAGGTAGTTGTTCGCGCAGAAGTTGATGACCTCGCCGTTCGGCCGCACGGTGATCTCGGCGCCCTGAGGCGAGGTGATCACGCGCTCCTTCTTGAAGAGGCCGGCGTCGCGGATCTGCGTGACCTGCTCGGCGAGGCTATCGAGGAACTGGCGATCCATGCCGCGGAGCATCATCGCGCCCCGGCGCGGGTCTTGCACGCTCGCTCGCCGATGC
>DATDNP010000033.1:0-5086 GCA_036518215.1 Candidatus Limnocylindria bacterium | reverse complement strand
CCTTCCATACGGATGTAGCACCACTTGCGGTCGAGGAGCCACGGCACGTAGTCGGATGGGCCGACGTGTACGTTCTCCTCGTCCATCGGGTAGTCCAGCATGCTCGTGACCGCGTTCGTCTTGCTGATCTTCTTCGACTCTAGACGCTCGCGCTCGAGCATATTGAGGAAGTCCGTGTTGCCGCCGAAGTTCAGCTGGTACGTGCGGTCGAGCCGGACACCACGGTCCATGAAAAGGCGCGTGAGAACGCGATGCGTGATCGTCGCGCCGACCTGCGACTTGATGTCGTCGCCGACGATCGGAAGGCCCGCTGCGGCGAAGCGCTTCTGCCAGCGCGGCTCGCGACCGATGAAGACGGGGATGCAGTTCACCATCGCGCAGCCGGCCTGGAGGATCTGCTCGACGTACCACCGCGTCGCGTCCTCGCTACCAACGGGCAGGTACGAGACGACGACGTCGACCTTGCGCTCCCGGAGGATCCCGACGATGTCGTCCGTCTCCCCGGGCGCCTTCGTGACCACCTTCGACAGGTACTTGCCGATGCCATCGAGGGTCATGCCGCGGCTGACCTTCACGCCGGTCTTCGGCACGTCCGCGAACCGGTACGTGTTGTTCGGCTTCGCGTAGATCGCGTCCGCGAGGTCCTTGCCGACCTTGTTCTTGTCGACGTCGAACGCGGCGACGAACTCGAGATCCGAGAGGTGGTAGCCGCCGAGGTCGACGTGCATGATCCCCGGGATCTGGTCGCCGGGCTTCGCGTTCCGGTAGTAGTACACGCCCTGCACGAGCGAGCTGGCGCAGTTCCCCACGCCGATGATCGCCACGCGGATCTTCCTGCGTCCCGCCTTCGCGGTACGCGCCTTCGCCGCCTTCTTCGCTGGCATCAGATGCACCTTCCTTTATGGATGGAGTGACCGCGCGACGTGCGCGATCCGCTGGATGGTCGTGATGGTCGAGAGGAACGCGACGACGACGACCGCCGCCGCGAAGAGCTGTAGGTTTCCCGTGGCGCCCCAAGCCGCCACCCCGAGCACGAGGAGCGCGAGCCGCGCCTCGCGAGGCGCGAGGCCGACGCTCGCGCCGAGGCCAAGGGATTCGGCCTTCGCGCGGATGTAGGGGACGAGGGATCCCGCGATGAGGGCGACGACGCCGGCCCAAAAGAGGAGGCGGTCGTCGCGCGACGATCCGAGCCAGATCGCGGCGGTCGCGAACGCGGCGTCGGAGAGCCGGTCGAACGTCGAGTCGAGGAACGCACCGAGCTTCGTCCCGCCTCCCGCGGCGCGCGCGATCTGCCCATCGAGCGTGTCCGCGAGCGTCCCGACGAGCAGCACGACGAGGGCCGCGATGGGCTGGCCGCCCGCGAGGAGCGACGCCCCTGCGACCGTGAGCAAGAAGCCGACGACGGTGACCGCGTTCGCGCTCACGCCGATCCCGTGGAGCCAGCGCGCGAGCGGCGCGAGACCGCCGCGCGCCGAGGTCCGCGCGCTGTCCGGGATGAGACTCACGATCGGTTCGCCAGGGTGCGGAACGTGCGCTCCTGCAATTCGGCGAAACGCTCCCGATCGAACGAGCAGCGGACTTCGCGCCCCGTCCGCTGCGTACGGACGATGCCGGCGCGCGTGAGCCGCCGGAGATGCCAGGACATGAGCGGCTGGCTGATGCGCAGCCGGCGCACGAGCTCCGAGACCGAGAGCTCGCCCTCTGTGGCGAGGATCTGGACGGCGCGCAGACGCGTCACGTCGCCGAGCGCGCGGTGGAACGACTTCAGCTCGCGCAGGTAGGACTGGCTGAGCATGGCTCCCCTTCTGGTGGTCTCACCGAATCATAAGCGAAAGTTGAACTGTGCCGCATACTGGTCCCATGCCTGAGGCCCGGCCGCTCGCCGCGCGCATGCGCCCACGCGACCTCGACGAGTTCGTCGGGCAGGAACACGTCATCGGCGAGGGTCGCGTCCTTCGTAAGGCCATCGATGTCGGGCAGGTACCGTCGATGATCCTCTGGGGGCCACCCGGCACCGGGAAGACGACGCTCGCCGCGATCGCCGCGAGGCGCGCGAAGGCACGATTCGTACCGATCTCGGCCGTGTCGAGCGGTGTCGCGGATCTGCGGAGGATCATCGACGAGTCACGGAAGCTCCGTCAGATGAGCGACCAGCGGACGGTGCTGTTCATCGACGAGATCCACCGGTTCAACAAGGCGCAGCAGGACGTCGTGCTGCCCTACGTGGAGAACGGGGACGTCATCCTCATCGGCGCCACGACGGAGAACCCGTCGTTCGAGGTCAACTCCGCGCTGCTCTCGCGGTCGCGCGTGTACGTGCTCCGGCCGCTGTCCGAGGACGACGTGCGCAAGATCGTCCGGCGCGCGCTGGCGGATGAGCGCGGTCTCGGCGGGCGGGCGCGTCTGTCGCGGGAGGCCGAGGACGGGCTCGTGGCCGTGTCGAACGGCGATGCGCGCGTCGCCCTGAACGCGCTCGAGCTCGCGTTCGACGCGACCGGGGGCGAACGTGAGATCACGCTGGACGACGTTCGCGAGGCGCTCCAGCGCCGCAGCCTCCTGTACGACCGCGCCGGCGACCAGCACTACGACACGATCAGCGCGTTCATCAAGAGCATCCGCGGCTCGGACCCGGATGCCGCGCTCTACTGGCTCATGCGCATGATCGATGCGGGCGAGGATCCGATGTTCATCGCGCGTCGCATCGTGATCCTCGCGGGCGAGGACGTCGGCCTCGCGGATCCGCAGGCGCTCGTCATCGCGAGCGCGGCGCAGCAGGCGACGCACCTCATCGGACTGCCGGAGGCGTACTTTCCGCTCGCCGAGGCGACCGTCTACTGCGCGCTGGCCCCGAAGTCGGATTCGCTGAAGCGCGGCCTCGGCGAGCTGCAGCGTGACCTGGCGGAGACACGCGCCGATCCGGTGCCCCTGCACCTGCGCAACGCACCGACGCCGCTCATGAAGCAGCTCGGTTACGGCAAGGACTACAAGTACGCCCACGACTACGAGGGACACGTGGTCCCGGGCGAGACGTACCTCCCCGACGCACTGAAGGACCGCCGGTACTACGTGCCGACGGACCTCGGCGCCGAGGCCGAGCTCAGGCGGCGGCTCGAGACCTTGCGGCGAAGCGTGAAAGGAACAGGCCCAGCTCGAACAGGAGATACATCGGGACGGCCACCAGCGTCTGATTGAAGGGGTCCGGCGTCGGCGTGATGATCGCGCCGACCACGAACACCAGCAGGAAGACGTAGCGGCGCTGCTTCGCGAGCCACGAGCGCTTCACGACGTGGAGACGCACGAGCGCGTAGATGATGACGGGCATCTCGAAGACGAGGCCCATCCCGAGGATGAACGTCGTGACGAACGAGAGGTACTCCGACGCACGCAGCTGGTTCACGAAGACGTCGCTCGCGAAATGCGTGAGGAATGACACCGCGTTCGGCAGGAGCAGGAAGTAGCAGAAGAGCATGCCGCCGATGAACAGCAGCAGGATGAACGGTCCGAGCCGGAGGGCGAGCCGGCGCTCGTTCGGGAGCAGCGCGGGGTCGATGTACGCGTAGATCTCGTAGAGGATGACCGGCATCGCGAGCGCGATCCCGCTGAAGAGCGCGACGCGCATGTAGGTCGTGAAGTTCTCGGTCGGGCTGAGCGTGATGAGCGGAACACGCCCGGCGGGGATCGTGAGGATCTTGATGATGTCGGTCGTGAAGAAGAACGCGATCGCGGTCGTGATGACGACGGCGATCGACGCGACCATGAGACGGTCGCGAAGCTCTGTGAGGTGCTGGACGAGCGAAAGCTCTTTATCGCGTTCGGACGCCATTAAAGGGTCACGCTAGCGCACTAGACTTGAGGTGTCCGCCCCCGTAGCTCAGTGGATAGAGCGCAGGCCTCCGAAGCCTGAAGCAGCGGTTCGAGTCCGCTCGGGGGTACTGCCGGCACCTTCCGCGACGCGCCCGTGGGCACCGTTCCTGCATCCCTCCGGTCACATGCTCGAAGAGCGGAGGTGAACGCATGGGTCTGATCCTCTTCCTGATCGTCGGTCTCATCGCGGGCTTCATCGCGCGGTGGCTCGTCCCCGGTCCCGACACGATGGGATGGCTCGGCACGATGATCCTCGGGATCATCGGTTCGTTCGTCGGCGGCACGCTCGCCGCGCTCCTCTTCGGAGGGACGCTCGACGTCACGCCGGCGGGTCTCATCGGCTCGATCGTCGGCGCGGTCGTCGTGCTGCTGATCTGGCGCGCGATGGGCGGCGAGCGGACGCGGGTCGCCTAGCGCTCGTGATCCGGCTGCGGTCCGTCCTCGGGCGGCCGCAGCCGGTTGACGTGTAGCCAGAACTCGCCGAAGCGGTTCTTCACGAGCCACTCCTCGCCGTTCGGCGAGGCCTTCACGAGCTCGCCTTCGCGCCACTCGCCGCTGTGCGCGGGCGAGTAGCGGACGCGAGCGCCGGGACGCAGCTCGATGCGCGTCATCTTTCGGGAACGATACCCGCGGACTCGTCGAGCCGCCGCACGTACTCGCCGAACATCGGCTCGACGAAGTCGTAGCGGCCGCGGCCGAGCCGCGTCACCAGACCGCGGCTACGCAGCGACTCGAGCGCGCGCAGGACCTCCGGGCGCGGGATCCCGCTCTCGCCGGCGTACAGCACGGCGCCGTGCGCGATGCGCTTGGCGACCTGCTGCAGGTATTTCTGCGATCCGAGCTCCGTCCAGTGCAGCGCGAAGGGCCGCTCGAGCTCGCGGAGCGCCTGCTCGTACGCGATCGCGACGTGATCCGCCGTGACGACGCGCTGGCCCGCATCGCGGAGGAGGTAATAGAGCGCGGCGCACACCTGCATCGTGTCCTGCGGATGACCGCCCGTCGCATCGAGGATGCGGTCGACGCTCGCGTCGTCGATCGTCATCTTGCGCTCGGTGAACTTCCCCTGGATGTACTCGAGCCAGTCGTCCGGCGCGATGCCGAAGCGATGACCCGCCGCGTCCGCGAGATCGATCGGCACGGCGAAGCGGTAGAACGCCTTGCCCTTCTCGCTGAAGAGCTCCTCGAGGATCCCCTCCTCGCTCCCGAGGAATGCGTACGCGAC
>DATDNP010000032.1:0-39296 GCA_036518215.1 Candidatus Limnocylindria bacterium | reverse complement strand
GCGCGGAATTGCCCGTCGGGAAGCGACGTCCCGTCGTTCACGAACGTGGGAGTGGCCGCGGTCCCGCCCGCCGGTGGGAGCGCTGACAGGATCAGCAGAACGGCAAGCGCGACCGCGGCCTTCCTCACAAGGAGTCCAACGTATCTCGCTCCAAGAAGATGCGCGCGAGCGCGCGCGACCCAAGCGAGCGAGCGCGCGACCTAGACTGCCACGCCGTGGGGGCGCGGCCGTTCAGATTCGCCGTCACCGCGCGATGGGCCGGTGGCGGGTCCCGCTGGCGCGAGTTCGCGCGACGCGCGGAGGCGCAGGGATACGACACGCTCCTCGTCACCGACCACATGGGCAGGCAGGTCGCCGCGATCCCCGCGATGATGGCCGCGGCCGACGCGACGACGACGCTCCGCGTCGGCTCCTTCGTCTTCTCGAACGACTACCGCAATCCCGTCATGCTCGCGAAGGAGATCGCGACGCTCGACGTCATCTCGGGCGGTCGCGTCGACATCGGGATCGGGGCGGGATGGCGCGTGAGCGATTACCGCGAGATGGGCATCCCCTACGACTCGCCCGCGGTGCGTGTGAGCCGGCTCGAGGAATCCGTGCACCTGCTCAAGCTGCTCTTCGCGCAGGAGGTCGTCGACCACGACGGCACCTTCTATAAGGTGAAGAAGGCGCGGCTCCTGCCGCGGCCGGTGCAGCAGCCGCACCCGCCGTTCATGATCGGCGGCGGCGGTCCACGCGTGATGCGCCTCGCCGCCCGTCACGCGAACATCGTCTCGTTCGCACCGTCCATCGACGCACACGGCCGGCCGCGGCTCGGGACGCTCCGCGAGGCGAGCTTCGACAAGCGCATCCGGCAGCTGCGGCACTTCGCCGGCGACCGTGCCGATGAGCTCGAGCTCAACGTTTGGGTCGTCGACGCCGGCGTCACCGATTCGGCGAAGGGCCTGCTCGCGGCGGCCGCGACGATCGCGAAGCGCGGCGTGAATGCGATGGCGCGCTTCCCGTTCCTCCTCTACGGCACCCGCTCGTCGCTCAAGGAGCTGCTGCGCGAGCGCCGCGAGGCCCTCGGCCTGTCGTACGTGTCGATCCCCGGCCAGGCGATGGACGAGTTCGCGCCGATCGTCGAGGAGCTTCGCGGGACGTAGAAGAAAGGGCACGGTCCGGCTCGCGCCGGACCGTGCCACCTGACGGGACCTACGTGGCTGCGAAGAGGCTCGCTAGCTGCGCGAGGAACTGCGAGATGAGCGTGCTCAGCTGCGCGACGAAGGACTGTCCGAGCGACGATCCGGTCGCGCTCGGGCTCGCCGATGCCGAGGCGCTCGCGCTGGGACTCGCCGACGCGGTCGCTGAAGGGCTCGCTGACGCGCTCGCCGAAGCGGATGCCGACGGGCTCGTGGTCGCAGAGGCCGACGGCGTGGCCGACGGGCTCATCGACGGGGCCTCGGTGGGAGACGCGGTCGGACGCGGCGCTGCCGTCGACTCGACCTCGTTCTCGTTCTCCTGGGCCTCCGTGTTCTCACGTGCGTCTTCGTGCTTCACCGCGCACGTAGTGCCCGGCGCGGTGTGGGCGTGATCGCGGTCGCCGAAGCCCCAGCCCGGACGCTGGTCGCCGTTCGACCGAATGCATCCGGTGTCCGAGTGCCCCTGCCCTTCGTCGGCGAGCGCGAACGATGCGCCGCCGAGGGCAAGCACACCGGCGAGGACCGTCGTGGCTCCGATGACGAGCTTCCTATGCATGGTTCCTCCTCTTCCGAGGCGCGAGCCGGAGAGCTCGCGGCGGAGTGCCGCAGCATCGGGTCCGCGCGCGTGCGTACGCATCGGATGCGCAACGATCGCCCAACGGTCGCGCGCGCTACGGCGTCTTCGTCGGTGGAGGAACGGTGGGCGCGGGCGTCGTCGGTGCGGCCGTCGGGGGTGGCGGCGTCGGCGCGCTCGTCTGCGGGGTGGGCGGCGGCGGGGTGACGTTCGTCGTCGTGACCGTCGGGGTTGGCGGGACGCTGGTCGTCGCGGTCGACGCGCTGGGCAGCGGCGACAGGCTCGCCGAGATGGTCGGCGAGCTCGATGTGGCTGGCGCGAGCGCGGTCGGATGAATGAAGAAGAGCATCGCGATCACGAGGATGGTGACGAGGCTCCCGGCGACGGCCGCGAGACCGAGGTCGATCCAGCGCGGACCGCGCCTCGGCGGCCGGACGATCTTCGTGGTCTCTCCTGGCATGCCGGAACGCGGGGCAACTCGTGTGCCGGGCGACCGGCAGGCCTTCCGTCACCGAACGCGCCGACGCCCGGCCCTACCGACGTCCGCCGACCCGATGGAGGCTCTCCGCATGGAGCCTCTCCGCGAGATCCGCGCGCACGCGCGCGAGCTGGCGTTCGTCCTGAAGGTGCTCCCGAGGCTGCCATCCGCCCCGATCGACCGGCTCACGCGACGGCCGGTCGTCGAACGCGTGCGCTATCCATCGCGCGACCGGGAGATCGAGGCGGATCTGTATCGGCCTCCCGGCCGCGGTCGGCATCCCGCGATCGTGCTCTGCCTCGGCGTCGTCCCGTTCGGCGTCGAGCACCCCCAGGTCGCGCGTCTGTCGGACGCGCTCGGGCGCGCGGGCTTCGTGGCGCTCATCCATTGGTCCGACACGATGCGCGATCTCCGTCTCGCGCCGGAGGACGCGGACGACATCGCGTTGGCATACGACTGGATGCTCGAGCGTGACGACGTCGATCCGTCGCGGAGCGGCCTCTTCGGGACCTGCGTCGGCGGGACGTTCGCTCTTCTCGCCGCGTCTCGGCCGCTCATCCGCGATCGCGTGACGTTCGTCGGCGCGTTCGCGCCGTTCTCGTCGATGTGGACGTTCGCGCGCGATATCGCGAGCCACAGCTGGGACGACCGCGGGACGGTCCGGCCGTGGGAGGTGGACCAGATCACCGAGAAGGTGTTCTCGCGTACCGTCGATGCGTTCCTCACGACCGAGGAGGCGCGACCGCTCCGCGAGGCGTGCGATCGCGAGCAGGCGGACCGCGCCCTCGGATCGTTGCCGGCTGCCGCGCGGGCGCGCCTGGACGCCATGTCGCCGATGACGTACCTCCACGACATCCACGCGCCATCGATCGTGTTCGGCCACGATCGCGACGATCACGTCATTCCTGTCAGCGAGTCGCGCGCGCTCGCGCTGGCGCTCGCCGGTCGTGAGGGCGTGCGCTACACGGAGTACGCGATGTTCAAGCACGCCGACCCGAAGGACCTGGCGGTCCTTCCACTCGCGCGCGAGGTGCTTCGCTTCTACGGATCGCTGTATCCGATGTTCCGCATCAGCGCCTGAGCCCCAGCGCTCAGTCGTGGCCCTTGCCCTTCGCGGGCTTTCCGTTCGGGGCCGCCGGCGCGACGGGTGTGGCCTCCGTTGGTGCGGGCGACGTGATGACGGACGGCACGGGTGTCGCAGCACCGGCGGACTGCGTGGCGAGCTTGTCGTGGGCAGTGAACAGCACGAGCACCGCGAGCGCGCCGGCGACGATCGCGAGCGCGAGGTTCACCCGATGCTTCGGCGGGAGCGTGATGATCCTCGTCGGCGGACGGCTCCCGTCCATGCGCTGCGTCTCGTCCATGCATGGGGACGCGGCAAGACTCGGACCTCGTTACGAGATCGAGAACTTCCCTATATGTAGCGGCCGAGCGACGAGCGATTCACTCGCGAGGAGCGAGTCCTGACCGTCGAGTGACAACGAGAGGATCGAGACTAGACGAAGCGTTCGGCGCGCCATTCGATACCGAGCTCGCTCGGCGGCGCCATGTATCCGAGGAGCGCCGACGCCGCGACCACCGCGGGTGACGCGAGATACCCGAGCCCGCCCACGCCCATGCGGTTCGTCCAGTTCCGATTGAACGACGTGATGGCGGTCTCGCCTTTCGTGAGGGCATCGGGTCCCTGTCCGAAGCACGGTCCGCACCACGAATCGCGGATCTCCGCGCCGACCGAACGGAAGACGTCGGCGATGGACTGACCGCCGAGACGCGGATCGGCCCGCTCGATGTCGCGCTTCACGCCGCCCGAGCCCGGGAACACGACGAACTCCGCCGCCGCCCTCGTCGCGCCCTTCTTCTTCGCCGCGGTGATGACGAGCGCGGCCTCGAGGAGATCGGAGTAGCCGCCGTTCGTGCACGAGCCGATGAAGGCCTTGTCGAACGCGAGCTTCTCGCGCGCGACCTCAGCGGCCGGGAACGCGTTGCCCGGCGAGAACGGCTTCGCGATGAGCGGCTCGACCTGCGCGAGATCGAGCTCCTCGTCGATCTCCCACGCGACGTCCTCGCTCGGTCCGAAGATGGGATAGGGGAGCGCGATCTTCTTCTCGCGGTACCACGCGAGCGTCGTCTCGTCCGGAGCGAAGATGCCGTTCGTCGCCTCGCCCTCGGCCATCATGTTCGCGATCGTGTTGCGATAGCTCATCGGCAGCTGCCGCTGTGCGTCGACGAACTCGACGCTCATCCCCTGCGACTGCTTCGCGCCCCAACGCGCGAGGAGCGCGAGGACGACGTCCTTCCCGCTCACCCACGGGTTCAGCTTTCCGGTGAAGCGCACGCGTCGCTGCTTCGCGCACGTGAAGTAGACGTACCCCGTCGCCCAGCCGAAGCCGAGCGTCGTCGAGCCGACGCCGTAGCCGAGCGCGCCATACGCGCCGTACGCGCGGCTGTGCGAGTCCGCACCGGGGATGAGCGCGCCAGGAACGACGAGGCCCTGTTCCGGGAAGTAGAAGTGGAAGATGCCGTCGCCGGGCGTCGCGTAGCGCGGCTTCCCGATGCCGTAGTGCTGCGCGAACTGCCGGCCGATGTCGGTCTGCTTGTCGGATTCCTCGTTGCGGTTGAACACGAAATGGTCGTTGGCGTAGGCGACCTGCCGCGGGTAGATCGTGTCGCCCCCGCTGATCTGGTCGAACGTGTGGATCGCGAACGGGCCCGTGCCGTCGGAGGCCGGGAGCAGATCCGCGTACACGCGGATCGTCGCGCCGGGACGCACCTCGGCGTCCTTGTCCACCCGATGCGCCCAGAGGATCTGATCGGTCGACGACATGCGGCGCGCCGTCTTCGCGTCGGGGAACTTGACGTCGGGCGTGCGGCGCACCGACTCGGCGAACTCGCGCTTGCCGACCTTGATGATCCCGCCGGTGCGCCGGATCTGCTCCTCGGGCGGTGACAGCGGCGTCGGTTCATACGTCTTCCCGCGCGTCTCGTTGCGGAGCGCGCGCGTCTCGGGGTCGAACGAGAACGTGTCGCCCTCCTGCGCGTCGTCGACCGCGGCGCGGCTCTGGACGACGTGCAGGCCGAGGTTGAGCGCGTTGCGCCGGAAGATGTCGCCCATCCCCGCACCGCACACGATGACGATCTCGTGGCCGGCGTCGTCGCCGACGCCCTTCAGACCCGCGGGGCTCATCTCGCGCGACGAGCCGATCGCGAACCGATCGCCCGCGACGACGAAGTTCTCGCCGCGCGCGACGCGCTCGCCGAAGTCCGGCATGAGGTAGCGGAACGAGCCCGCCTTCCATCGGGCGTCGAGCGTCTCGATGCTCTCGGAGACGCAGTCGGCCGCCGGCGTGATCTGGTCCGTGTCGATCGCGTCGAGCTTCTTCCCGGGGACCTTCGGATCCCAGAAGACGAGCGCCTTGCCGCGGATCGTCTTCGGGCCCGTCGCCGCGGCGGACGTGGTCGCGCCTTCGGCGAGGTGCTCGATGGATACGCCGGGGAGCGGCCGAGCGGGCGTGATGACGGGCGATGCGTCCACGGTCACGTCTCCATCCTCGCACGTCGGCAGCGTCACGACCAAAACGACCAGAACGCTGTCAACGACCGGATGGCTATCCATCCGCCGCTCCCGGCACCAGCCTTCGCTGATCGTGATCGAACAGACGCAGACCGGGCCCGCGATCGAGCTGCGCGGCGTCACGAAGCGATTCGTCACACCGGCCGGAAAGGCGTTCACCGCGCTTCGCGACCTCGACCTCACCGTCGGAGCCGGCGAGTTCTGCGCGATCGTCGGGCCGACCGGTTGCGGCAAATCGACGACGCTCGCCCTCGTCTCGGGACTCGAGCCGCCGAGCCTTGGATCGGTGGCGGTCTTCGGCGAGCCCGTCCGCGGCGTCGGTCGGCGCATCGGCTACGTCTTTCAACGCGACGCCGTCTTCCCGTGGAAGAACGTCCTCGACAACGTCGCGATGGGGCCGCGCTTCCGC
Source organism: Candidatus Limnocylindria bacterium (assembly GCA_036518215.1). Taxonomy (GTDB): domain Bacteria; phylum Chloroflexota; class Limnocylindria; order P2-11E; family P2-11E; genus CF-39. The sequence goes on along the minus strand of DATDNP010000032.1, from coordinate 33,083 downwards.
GGGACCGATGCCGGCAGCGCGAACGAGAGGGCGCGCGAGTGGATCATCCGCGTCGGTCTCGCCGGCTTCGAGCGCTACTACCCGCATCAGCTGTCCGGCGGCATGCGCAAGCGTGTCGCGCTCGCGCAGACCCTCATCACCGAGCCGCGCATCCTCCTCATGGACGAGCCGTTCAGCGCACTCGATGTCCAGACGCGTGTGCTGATGGAGAACGAGCTCCTCGCGCTCTGGACGACGACCGGCGCGTCGGTCGTGTTCGTGACGCACGATCTCGAGGAGGCGATCGCCCTCGCCGACCGCGTCGTCGTCATCACCGCCGGTCCCGGCACGGTGAAGAACACCTACCGCGTCGATCTGCCGCGGCCACGCAACGTCGCCGAGATCCGCTTCCAGCCCCGGTTCGTCGAGCTGTACGAGGAGATCTGGAAGGACCTGCGAGACGAGGTCCTCGTGAGCTATGAGCGCACGAAGCACGCTGTCGCGTCTTGATGCGCCGACCGTGACGGCCGGGGAGGGCGACCGCGACGTCGCGCGTGCCCGCGCGCGCGCACGTCGCCGCGTCGTCGTCATGGTGCTGCGCGTCCTGCTCGCGGTCGTCGTCATCGGCCTCTGGGAGGCCGGCACGCGGCTGAACTGCAGCGGGCCCGACAGCGCGACGTGCGTCATCGACAAGTTCTTCTTCGGCCAGCCGACGGGCATCGCGTCGCAGCTCGTGACGTGGGTGGAGAAGGGCACCGCACAAGGTCCGCTCTGGGAGCAGATCGCGGTGACGCTCGAGGAGACGGTGCTCGGCTTCGCCGTCGGCGTCATCCTCGGCGTCATCTTCGGCGTCGCGCTCGGCCGCAACCGGCTGCTCTCGGACGTCCTCGGCCCGTACATCAAGGCGATGAACGCCATGCCGCGCGTCGTCCTCGGCTCCATCTTCACGATCGCGCTCGGCCTCGGGATGCCGTCGAAGGTCGCGCTCGCGGTCGTGCTCGTGTTCTTCGTCGTCTTCTTCAATGCGTTCCAAGGCGTGCGCGAGGTCGATCGGGATCTGCTGGCGAATGCGCGGATCCTCGGCGCGAACCAGCGTCAGCTGTCGCGTCACGTCATCTTGCCGTCGGCGCTGTCGTGGATCACCGCGAGCCTGCATACGAGCTTCGGTTTCGCGCTCGTCGGGGCGATCGTCGGTGAGTACCTCGGCGCGCACAAAGGCGTCGGTCTGATGATCGCGACGGCGCAGGGAACGTTCAACGCGAACGGCGTGTACGCCGCGATGCTCATCCTCGCGATCGTCGCGATCCTCGCGGAAACGCTCGTGACCCGTCTCGAGGACCGTCTCATCCGCTGGCGGCCCAACGCGATCAGCGAATTCACGATCTAGAGAAGGACTGAGGAGGACCACATGCATCGCCGTATCCCAGTGCTCGCGATCATCGCGACGCTCGTCGCTGCCGCGTGCGGCGGATCAGCGGCGCAGCCGTCGCCAAGCGCCACGCCTTCCGGATCGAGCGCGGCATCGGCCGCGGGGACGCCCGCGCCGGCGAAGGTCTCGATCATGGTCGGCGGTATGAACAAGCAGATCTACCTGCCGAACAAGCTCACCGAGGCACTTGGCTACTTCAAGGATCAGAACCTCACGGTCGATCTCATCGACGAGCCGTCCGGGAAGGACACGACCGTCGAGGTCGTCGCGGGGAACGTCGATATGGGTTCGGGATCGTACGACCACACCATCGACATCGCCGCGCAGGGGAAGCAGCTCACGATGGTCGCGCTGCTCCTCCAGGAGCCCGGCGAGTTCGTGATGGTGTCGAAGCAGAAGGCCGCGACCATCAAGTCGCCCGCCGACTGGAAGGGCGCGAAGGCCGGCGTGACGTCCATCGGCTCCGGCACGCACACGCTCATGCGCGCCATGACGATCAAGGCCGGCCTGCAGATCTCAGACGTGAGCTTCATCGCCGCCGGCGCCGGCGACACGTTCATCGCGGCCATGAAGCAGGGCACGATCGACGTCGGGATCACGACGCAGCCGACCGTGCTCCGGATGCAGAAGACCGGTGACGGACAGCTGCTCGTCGACCTCTCGAAGCCCGAGACGACGCGCGCCGCGCTCGGCGGCGACTATCCGTTCATCTCGCTGTTCGCGAAGGCCGATTACATCGCGAGCCACAAGGACGTCGTGCAGCGCGTGGTGAATGCGTACGTGAAGACGCTCAAGTGGATCAACACGCATTCCGCGGCCGAGATCGCCGACAAGCTGCCCGCGGACTACTACGGCGGCGACAAGGACGGCTACGTTCAGGCGCTGAAGGACAGCATGGGCATGTTCAGCCCGGACGGAAAGATGACGAAGGGTGCCCCGGAGTTCGTGCTCAGCGTGCTGAAGCAGTTCAACGACGCCGTCCAGAAGGCCCCGAACATCGACCTCTCGAAGACATACACGGACGAGTTCGTCAACAACGCGAAGTAGACCTCCCGCGGCAGAGGGGCGCCGGCGACGCCGGCGCCCCTCGTTCGTCACGCGGAGGTCACGAAGGGGAACGGGACGACATGAAGAGCGTTGGACGATGGCTCGCCATCGCGTCGGTCCTTCTCGGCGCGTGCACGAGCGGCCCCGCCGCGGTCACGACGCCGACGGCGAGCGTGAGCGGTGTGGTGACGACGCCCGGAGCCGCGGGCCCCGCCGTCGCGAGCGGACCGCTCAAGATCGGCATCCTCGTTCCGTTCACCGAGTCCGCGATCGATGCCGACGAGGGCGCGTCGCAGCGGCGCGCCGCGGACCTCTACGTGAAGCTCCAAGGCGGCAAGCTCGGCGGGCGCGACGTCCAGCTCGTGTACAACGACGAGTCCGCGCTCGACCCCGACACGAACAGGGTGCGCATCGAGCAGTTCCTCAAGCAAGATCGCGTCGACCTGCTCCTCGGCGGCCTGGCCGATCCGGCCGCGGTGCTCCTGCGCGACGCGGCGGACGCCGCGCAGGTCATGTACATCGACACGAACGCCACCCTGAACGAGCTCACACGCGCCACATCGCCATGCACGCCGACATGCCGGAGCGCGTACGTCTTCCGCGCGACCCTCGATGCGTGGCAGATGAGCGAGCCGCTCGGAGAGTGGGTCGCGAAGACCGGACGGAAGGACGCGTACGCCGTGTACGCCGACGACACGTTCGGCGCGGAGTCCGAGGCCGCGTTCGCGGAAGGGCTCGGGAAGAACGGCGGCGCGATCACGGGAAAGGCGTCGGTCGCTCCGAAGAGCGGCGCCGACTGGGGGAAAATCGTCGCCGCGATCAAGGCGCAGCCCGCGAAGACGGTGTTCGCCGCGTTCGTCACCGACGACGCCGCGGGCTTCATCAACGCGTGGGCTGCCGCCGGGATGATCGCGGCTGGGTACCGCCTCTTCGGGCCGGGCCCGCTCACCGACTCCGAGGTGTTGAAGGCGACGAAGCAGGCCGCGGCCGGAGCGACGACCGCGTTCTCATGGTCCGAGCAGATCGACAACGCCGAGAACAAGGCGTTCGTCGACGCGTTCGCGAAGGCGTACACCGACGAGGACACCGGGAGGCCGCTCGTGCCGGACGGCTACGCGGTGGAGATGTGGGACGCGATGCGCGCGCTCGACACCGCGCTCAAGGCGACGAAAGGCGATGCGACGGCGAGCGCGCTCGCGCCGGCGCTCTCGGCGGCGGCAGTGAAGACGCCGTCGGGAGACTTCGCGCTCGATGCGAGCACCCACGCCGCGACGTTGGACGTCTACATCCGCGAGGTGCGTGCGGCGGGGACCGCCTTCGTGAACGCGATCGTGGACCGCGTCCCGAGCGTCATCGACGCAGGTCGATAATCACCGCATGAGACGGCTGCGACCGCTCGCGACGCAGGTGCTGCTGCTGCAGATCGCGATCGTGGCGGTGTCGGTCGTCGCGGGTACGTTGCTTTCGTTCAACATCGTCACCGAGCGCATCGACAGAGAGTTCGAGCAGCGCTCGCTCGCGATCGGTCACGCCGTCGCGGACACGCCTGACGTCATCGAGGCGTTCGCGCTTCCCGATCCGTCGCGCGTCATCCAGCCGATCGCCGAGACGATCCGCCTCAGCACCGGCGCGTCGTTCGTCGTCGTCGCGAATCGCGACGGCATCCGCTACTCGCACCCGAATCCCGCGCGTATCGGCGAGCGCGTCTCGACCGATCCGTCGACGGCTCTGTCCGGTCAGCCGTTCGCCGGGGTGGAGGTCGGAACGCTCGGGCGATCGGTGCGCGGTAAGGTGCCGATCTTCGACGCGGGAGGTCAGGTCATCGGGATCGTGTCCGTCGGATTCCTCGAGGACGTCGTGGCGGCGTCACTGCGGGATTCGCTGCCGGTGCTCGGCCTGTCGGCCGCGCTCGCGCTCGCGCTCGGCGTTGCCGGCTCCCTCTTCGTCGCCCGTCGGCTGCGACAGCAGACGTTCGGCCTCGGCGCCCCGGAGATCGCCTCGCTCCTCGAGGAGCGGGAGGCCGTCTTGCACGGGATCCGCGAAGGAGTGCTCGTGACCGACGCCGCGGATCGGATCACGCTCGCGAACGACGAAGCGCAGCGCCTGCTGGCCATCGACCCATCCTGCATCGGACGTCGCGTCGCCGAGGTCATCCCAGAGGGGCCGGTGCGCGATGTGCTGACGGGCATCCGCGAGGGGTCCGATGAGATCGTGCTCGCCGGCGAGCGCGTGCTCGTCGTGAACCGCACCCCCGCAAAGGTCCGCGGTGCGCTCGTCGGGGCCGTCGCGACGCTGCGCGACCGGACCGAGCTCGAGGGCGCGCTCAAGGAGCTCGAGGGTGAGCGCAGCAGCTCGCACGCGCTCCGTGCGCAGGCGCACGAGTTCTACAACAAGCTGCATGCGGTGAGCGGTCTCATCGAGCTCGGGCGCACCCAGGACGCCGTCGGTCTCATCTCGAGCACCGCGCTGGTCCACCAGGAGCTCGTCGATCGCGTGCGAGAACGGATCGGCGATCCGACGCTCGCGGCGCTCCTGCTCGCGAAGGCGTCGGTCGCCTCCGAGCGTGGTGTCGATTTCCGTCTTGGCGGCGACACGTTCCTCGGACGCTCGACGATCGACCCACAAGATCTCATCAGTGTCCTCGGGAATCTTGTCGACAACGCCATCGACGCGGCGGCGGGGACGCCGAACGCGTGGGTCGAGGCGACCGTGGCGGAAACGAGCGATGGGCTGAGCATCCGCGTGCGCGACTCCGGACCCGGCGTCAGCAGCTCGCACGCGTCGGACATCTGGCGCGAGGGCTTCACGACGAAACGCGGTCCGGCGCATCACGGACTCGGGCTCGCGCTCGTGCGTCAGGTCACCGAACGCCACGGTGGATGGGTCCGCGTCTCGAGCGACGGCGTCACCGAATTCAGCGCGCTCCTCCCTGTGGGCGTCGCGGCGAGCGCATGATCCGCACACTCGTCGTCGAGGACGATTTCCGGGTCGCCGAGGTCCATCGCGGTTTCGTCGAGCGGCTCGATGGCTTCACCGTCGTCGGCGTCGCGCACACCGCCGCGGATGCGCTCGCGCTCGCAGGATCGGTGCGTCCGGACCTCGTCCTCCTGGACGTGTACCTGCCGGATCGCTCCGGTCTCGAGGTGCTGCGCGAGCTGCGCGAATCCGGCCGTCCACCCGTGGATGTGATCGCGATCACCGCCGCGAAGGACGTCGAGACGCTGCGCGCGGCGCTACAGGGTGGAGTCGTGCATTACCTCGTGAAGCCCTTCCAGTTCAACGCGTTTCGCGAGAAGCTCGAGAGCTACGCCGCGCTACACGCACGTCTCGCGACACAGGGTGAGGTGGAGCAGCGCGACGTCGACCGCATCGTCGCACTCCTGCGGACCGATCCTGCGGCGACGCTGCCAAAGGGGTTGTCGCACGCGACGCTCGAGCTGGTCGCGACGTCGGTGCGGGACGCCGACGCACCGCTCTCGGCATCCGAGGTCGCCGAACGCACCGGCGTGAGTCGAGTCACGTCGCGCCGCTACCTCGAGCATCTCGCGCGCGGTGGGCTGGTCGAGATCGCGCTGCGGTACGGCTCGTCCGGCCGACCCGAGCACCGCTACCGTTGGATCGTCGCGCCCGAGCGGACGCCAGCGCGCTGAACGATCGCGCTAGCCCGCGTGCCGTTCGCTTCGCCGCAGCACCGCGCGATCGTGCGAGAAGTGGATGCGCTCCGCGTTGAGCGCTCGCAATCGCGCGATCGAGGCGTCGGCCTCACCGGTCGCGAAGGCGCGTGCATCCTGTGCGGCCTGCCCCACGAGGAGCACCGCGCCGTCGTCGGTCGCCACGGTGACGGACTGATGACCGGGCGTGTGTCCGGGCGTCGCAAGGACGCGCACGCCAGGCGCGACCTCGCGGTCGCCGCTCACCCTCACGTAGTGCGCGCCGTCGAAGTCGACCCACTCGGATGCGGGTGACCCTTCCTCCCAGGCGTGGTCCCACTCCGCGTCCTGCACGACGATCGGCACACCGGGGAACGCTCGGTTCTGCCCGGCGTGGTCGAAATGGAGATGCGTGTTCACGATGAGGCGCACATCGTCCGGCGACACGCTCGCCTCGCTGAGCGCGTCGCGGATCTCCCGCGCCCGCGGTGTGTAGGCGGCATCGACGAGCGCGTTCCCGCGGACGAGCCCCGTGTCGACGAGCACGACGCCCTCTGGGAGGCGGATGGCGAAGACGAGCACCGGGCCGGTCTGTCCCGCGAGCGGATGCTCTTCCGGATACGTGACGTCGGCGACGTGGATGGGGAGGATGTCGCTCGCGCGCATCACCCGCGCGCCAGGGCGTCGAGCTCCGCGCCGGAGAGGAGGCGGTCGCTCTTCTTCGCGGCGTCCATGACGCGCGCGACGCGCTCGGGCGTCGCCTCGAAGCCGTGCGACTCGAGCCAGAACACGACGTTCGATTCGCCGGACATCGGCCCGACCTCGATGAGCTGCTCGCGACCGACGACGCTCGCCGGCACGCCGCTGTACACGCGGTCTGCGAGGGCGCGGTCGCCCTTGCGCAGGGCCTTGATGACGGCCGCGGCGTGCACGCCGGTGCCCGTACGGAACGCGTCGGCGCCGAGCGCCGGGTAGTTCGGCGGGATCGCGACGCCGCAGTGCTCGGAGACGAGCGCGACGTACTCGACGAGCGGCGAGAGGTCGCGGTCGATGAGACCCCAGAGCTGCATGTTGATGAGGAGCTGATCCATCGAGGTGTTCCCGACGCGCTCGCCGATGCCGAGCGCGCACCCGTGCACGCGGTCCGCGACCGACGTCGCGGCGAGCGCGTTGATCGTGCCGAGGCCGCGGTCGTTGTGGCCGTGGTAGTCGAGCGTCACGTCGCGGCCCTTGATGATCTCCTGCCGGTAGAAGGTGAGGAGGTTCCGGACGCCCTCCGGCGTCGCGTGCCCGACGGTGTCCGACGCGCAGACCCGCTTCGCGCCACACGCGATCGCCGTCTCGTTCAGCTTGACGAGCGTCTCGGGATCCGCGCGTGTCGTGTCCTCGGTGACGAACATGACGGGAAGGCCGGCTTTCGTGAGTGCGCTGACCGACTCCTCCACGTTCCGCAGCATCGTGTCGAGCGACCAGCTCTCCGCGAAGCGGCGGATGGGCGACGATCCGATGAACGCGCATGCTTCGATCGCGACGCCCGACTCCTCCGCCGCGCGGATCGCGCCCTGCACGTCGAGAGGGTGCGTGCGAAGGGCCATGTTCGGCTTGAGCTTCGCGAGCTTCGTCGTCTCCCTCGCGAGCGCGACGATCTCGGAGCGCGCGCGTTCTGACGCGCCGGGCAGCCCGATGTCGGCGGTGTCGATGCCGAGCGCATCCATGAGGTGGAGGAGTCGCTTCTTCACCTCGAGCGGTGGATTGCGAACGCTCGGTCCCTGCAACCCGTCGCGGAGCGTCTCGTCGTCGAGCTGCGCGGCGCGATAGTCGGCGCGCGAGGCGCGCCCGTCGCGATTCCAGTCGTAGACGAGGGCGTCGAGCTCACTGCGACCGCTCATTTCGCACCCTCGTCGGGTGGCGGCGCGACGAGCGGCGCGCTCCGGTCGGCGTTCCAGCGGAGATATGCGAGATCGTCGCTCGCGAAGCCGACGTGCCGCGCGGGCGTGAACGAGTAGAGCGTCACGACGCCGGCGAACGTAAACGTCTCGAGACGCTGCCGCAAATGCGCCGGGTCCAGCTCGTCACGCGTGAGCTCCGCCGCGCCATCGACGAACGCGAGCGCGTCGTACGCGGTCGCGGCGAGCGTGCTCGGCGCGCCGTATCGCTCGCTGAACGTCTGGACGAACGGGACGCGCGCACCGAGCGGCGCGACCGAGATCGTCGCGAGATAGCGCGACCCCGGCCACGTGACGAGCGCGCTCGACGCGCCGAGCGCGGTGAGATCGCCCGTCTCGGTGAGGTACGAGAGGTACACGCGCGGCGCGTCGACGCTCACGGGGATGCTTCGGATGGCATCGAGGTAGCGTCCCGCGGCACCGGCGAGGATGACGCTCTTCGCGACCGCGACGGGCCCGCGGATCTTCGCTGGACCGTCGCCCGGGGCCAGCACGACCGCCGACGGCGCGGTGAAGCCGCGGCGGCCGATCTCGGCCGCGAATGCCGCGCGCTCCGCGATGGCGGCGGGCGACTCGTCGCTCACGAGGAGCAGCGGCGCGCGGAGGCCGCGCGACAGGATGTCGTCGACGAGCGCGCGCGCGATCGTCTCCGGGGTCGGCGCGAGCGAGAAGATCCAGCGGCCGCCCTGCGTCGCGACCGGATCGGCGGCCGGGACCGTCAGGATGATCGGGACGCCCGACGTGGCGGCCGCCTGCGTGAAGGTGTCATCCAGCGGCGCCGGCGTCCCGACGATCACGGCGTCCGCGCGGTCGTCGATGACCGCGTGACGAAGCTCGATGAGGACGCGCGCGTCGCTCGATGCGACGTCGACGAATTTCACCTTCAGCTTCACCGCGGGAGACAACGCCTGCGCCTGGTCGAGCCACAGCTGCATCGCGTTGCGCTGCGGCTGGCCGCTCGGCGCGCGCGGTCCGGACAGGTCGAGCAGGACGGAGATGGAGAGCGTGTTCGGCTCGCGCGTCGGTGCCGGCGTCGGCTGGATGACGGGCGGGGGCGTCGTGCACGAGACGAGGAGCGCGACGAGCAGCGTCGCGAGGACGCGCATCGCGCTACGCGCGCGTGCCGCCTGGGAGCGGCTTGTCCTCCGCGTACACGTGACGCGCGGCGTCTTCCGGGCGTGGATCGGGCTCGCTCTCGGCCTGTGCGATCGCGGCCTCGATCTCCTGATCGAGCGCCGCGCGCATCTCGGTGAGCTCGGCCTCCGTCACGCCCTGCTCGAGCACGTAGCGGCGCGCGCGGTCCATCGGATCCTTCGCCAACCACTCGCGCAGCTCTTCCTTCGTCCGGTAGCGCGTGTCGTCGTCATCGGACGTGTGCGGCTGGAAGCGATAGCACTTGAGCTCCACGAGCGCGGGGCCCTGACCGGAGCGCGCGTACGCGACAGCCTCCTTCGTCTTCGCGTACGAGTCGATGACGTCCATGCCGTCCGCGATGAAGCCGGGCATGCCGTAGCCGGACGCCTTGTCGGCGACGTTCTTCACCGCCATCTGCTGCTCGAACCGCGTCGAGATCGCGAGGAGGTTGTTCTCGATGACGAACACGACCGGCAGCCTGTGCACCGCCGCGAAGTTCGCGGCCTCGTGGAAGTCTCCGGGACTCGTCGAGGCGTCGCCGCCGAACGCGAAGACGATCGCGTCCTCCTTCTTGTTGCGGACCGCGAGCGCGAGGCCGACCGCGTGCGGGAACTCCGTCGCGACGCAGACGGAGCGAGTGACGATGCGATCGCGCGGGCTCGAGAACTGATTCAGGACCTGCCGGCCCGCGGAGTGGGTGTCGGTCGCCTTCGCGAGCACCATGCGGAACTCTTCGAGCGGTGACATGCCGAGCACGAATGCGACGCCCATGTCGCGGTAATAGGGGACCGTCCAGTCCTTGCCGCGGCGGATGTTCCACGCCGCGCCGACCTGCGCGGCCTCGTGACCGTCCGTGCCCGCACCGAACGGCGTGCGTCCCATGCGATTCAGCTGGAGGATCCGCTCGCTCACCATGCGCGTCATGAGCATGTGGCGGTACATCTGCTTGACGTCGTCGAGGGAGAGGCCAAGCGCTTCGTGCGGAGCCCGCGACGTGACGGCCATCGAGACGATGCTAATCCCGCGACGCGTCAGCGGGAGCGCCAGAGCAGGACCGAGAGCGCCGCCATCCAGACCGCGAGCGCGAGGTCGAGCGGCGGCCCGGCGAACGTCGGGACGAGGCACGCGACGAACGCCATGATCGACGCCATCATCGTGAGGAGCCCGAACGTCCGTGGCAGGAGGCCGGTCTCCCACCACATCTTCCCGATCGTCCACCACCAGATGCCGCGCACGAAGAGCGCCGCCGCGGCGATCGTCGGGTCGGATGCGCTGACGATCCCGAGGACGACGACGCTCGTGCCGCTGATCGTGCCGAGGATCGCGCCGCTCTCGCGGTGGCGCTGATGACGCGCGTGGAGGACCGCGAGCACGGGGAGCATGAAGCCGTACCCGACCGCGACGGCAAGGAAGAAGAACGGCGGGAGGAGCGCCTGCGGGAACGCGCCGAGCGCGATGAGCGCGATCGTCGAGAGCGCGCCCCACATCGCGGCCTTCGCGGTGTCGGCGCGCACGAGCTCGGGCGGGTCTATTGCGCCGCTCGTACCTTCTTGCCCGTTTCGTCGTACTCGTAGAAGCCGCGGCCCGTCTTCACCCCGAGGTGGCCGGCGAGGAACATCCGCTTGAGCAGCGCGGGCGGCGCCCATTTCGGATCTTTGAACTCCTCGAAGAAGACGTTCGCGACGTGGTAGTTGATGTCCACGCCGGTGTAGTCGATGAGCTCGAATGGGCCCATCGGGTGTCGCAAGCCGAGCTTCACGGCCTTGTCGATGTCCTCGATCGTCGCGACGCCGGCCTCGAACGTGCGCACCGCCTCGAGCATGATCGGCACCATGAGGCGGTTCACGATGAAGCCCGGCGTGTCCTTGCAGACGACCGGCTCCTTCCCGATCTTGGTGACGAAGTCGCGGAGCGCGCTCACCGTCGCGTCGCTCGTCGTGAGCGCGCGGACGATCTCGACGAGCTGCATGACGACGGGCGGGTTGAAGAAGTGCAGTCCGGCGAAGCGGTCGGGCCGCTTGGTGACCGACGCCATCTCGATGATCGTGAGGCTCGAGGTGTTCGACGCGAAGACGGTGTTCGGCCCGCACACACGATCGAGCTCGGTCCACACCTCCTTCTTCGCCTCCATCACCTCGATGACGGCCTCGATGACGAGGTCGCACTGCGCGAGATCGGCGAGCGCTGTGGTGCCGCGGATCCGGCCTCGCGCCGCCTTCGCATCGTCCTCGCTCATGCGTCCGGATTTCACGACGCGGGCGAGGGAGCCGTCGATGCGTTTGAAGCCGTTGTCGATGAACTTCTGGTCGACCTCGCGCGCCACCACGTCGAGCCCGGCGGAGGCACAGACCTGCGCGATGCCCGAGCCCATCTGACCGAATCCGACGACGCCCACCTTCGTGATGGCCATGTGCGACCTCCCCCGGATCTCGGCGCGAGCATACGTCGTACGATGGGAAGCGGATGGCGCTTCCCGCCCGCGGCCCTGTGGGGGCCGACCTCGCTCTTTCCGTGAACGGCCGGCGCGTGACCGTGCATGTCACGCCGGATCGGTCGCTGCTCGATGTGATCCGCGAAGGGCTCGGTCTCACGGGCACCAAGCGCGTCTGCAACGAGGGCGACTGCGGCGCCTGCACGGTGCTCGTCGACGGGCGTGCGGTGTACTCGTGCATCACGCTCGCGATGGCGTGCGAGGGCAAGAGCATCGAGACGATCGAAGGGATCTCGCAGAACGGCGAGCTCCACCCGGTGCAGCAGGCGTTCATCGACCACGACGCGTACCAGTGCGGCTTCTGCACGCCCGGGCAGGTCATGTCGCTCGTCGGTCTCATGCGGCGCACGCCGTCGCCGACCGAAGAGGATGTGAAGCGCGCGGTCACCGGCAACCTCTGCCGCTGCGGGGCGTACCCGAACATCATCGCGGCCGGCGTCGCCGCGGCGAAGAAGAAGGCCAAGTAGTGGCCGAGCGCATCCGCGTCGTCAAGAGCCGCGACGAATTCGAAGGCGAGATCTACGAGAGCCTGGCCGTCGTCGAGGGCACCGACCTTCCCCCGCGTCCGGCCGGCGAAGAGCGTCCGGAGATCGGCAAGCCGCGCGCGCGCATCGACGGCGTGCAGCGCGTCACGGGACGCGCGACCTACACGCACGACGTCGTGCTTCCGGGGATGATCCACGCCGCGGTCCTGCGCAGCCCGTATGCGCGAGCGCGCGTCCGCGCGATCGACGCGTCGAAGGCGCTCGCGATCCCCGGCGTCCGCGACGTCATCCATCGCTTCAACGCGCCGAAGGCCGCGTTCCGCGGCGAGGACACGATCTTCCGCGACGAGGTGCGCTTCATCGGCGACGAGGTCGCGGCGGTCGCGGCCGACACCGTCGGGGCGGCACACGCGGCGCTCGCGGCGATCTCCGTCGACTACGAGATCCTCCCGCACGTCGTCGACCTCGAAGAGGCGATGAGCGAGAAGGCGCCGAAGCTCGAGGAGGACGGGAACGTCATCGAGTCCGGAGCCCTCAAGCGCGGCGACATGCGCCGCGCATTCAAGGAGGCCGAGGCGACCGTCGAGGCGACGTACCGCACGTCCACGCAGCTGCACAACTCGCTCGAGACGCACGGCGCCGTCGCATCGTGGGACGGCGAGGTCCTCACCGTATGGGAGTCGACGCAGCACGTGTTCGGCGTGCGCGAGGGACTGCGGAACGCGCTCAACCTCCCGCTCACGAAGATCCGCGTCATCTGCGACTACATGGGCGGCGGCTTCGGATCGAAGGGCGGCGTCGGCAAGTACACGATCATCGCCGCGATCCTTTCGATGCGGACGAACGCGCCGGTCCGCTGCATCCTCACGCGGCGCGAGGAGAACCTCGCCGCCGGGAACCGCTCCGCGACGCTGCAGACGCTGAAGCTCGCCGGCAAGGACGGCCGCGTCACCGCCGTCGAGCACACCTCGTGGTCGAACTCCGGCCAGGCGAAGTGGGTCGCGAACCCGACCGGCCCGACGAACACGCTCTACGACTTCCCGAACCTCCAGACGAAGTCCTATCGCGTCGTCACGAACGCGGGGTCGCTCTCCGCCTTCCGCGCGCCCGGCTACGTCGAGGGGACGTTCGCCCTCGAGAGCGCGATCGACGAGCTCGCCGACGCGATGGGCGTCGACCCGCTCGCGCTCCGGCGTAAGCACGCCGGCAAGGAGTCCGACCCGCGCACCGGCAAGCGCTACACGCTGAACCGGACGCTCGACTGCTACACGATCGGCGCGCGCGAGATCGGGTGGTCGCGCCGGAAGATCGGCGGCATGCGCGGCTCGACGCCGCACCGTCGCCGCGGGCTCGGCATGGCGTCGCAGATCTGGGGCGGCGGCGGAGGCCCACCGGCCTACGCGACCGTCCACTTCAACGCGGACGGCACCGTCGTGCTCCGCGCGGGCACGCAGGACATCGGGACGGGCACGCGGACCGTGCTCGCGCAGATCTGCGCGGACGAGCTCGGCATCGAGCTGCGGAACGTCTCCGTGCGCATCGGCGACACCGAAGGCCCGTATGGTCCGATCAGCGCCGGATCGCTCACGCTCGCGTCGGTCGGGCCCGCGGTGCGTCTCGCCGCGAAGGACGCGCGCGATCAGTTCCTCGCCGCGGCCGCGGGCGTCCTCGAAGTGCGGAAGACCGAGCTGCGCCTCGAGCGCGGCCACGTGGTGAGCAAGGGCGCGCGGACGCCGATCTCCGAGATCACGAAGAAGCTCGAGAACAACACCGTCATCGGAAAGGGTTCGCGCTGGCCGAACCCGGACCAGCTGTCGATCAAGACGTTCGGCGCGCACTTCGCGCAGGTCGAGGTCGACGTGCGCACCGGCGAGATCTTCGTCGAGAAGATCGTCGCCGTCCACGACATCGGCCGCATCGTGAATCCGATGACGGCGGCGTCGCAGGTGCAGGGCGGCGTGATCCAGGCGCTCGGCTTCGCGCTGTCAGAGGAGCGCATCGTGGACCGCGGATTGGGGCGCGTCATGAACGCGAACCTCGAGTGGTACAAGATCCCGACCGTGCGCGACGTGCCGGAGATCGTGGTGCGCTTCACCGACCGTCCGGATCGCAAGGCGAACAACCTTGGATCGAAGGGACTCGGCGAGCCGCCGATCATCCCGGCCGCCGCGGCAGTGGCGAACGCCGTCGCGAACGCGACCGGAGCGCGGGTGCGCCATCTGCCGATGACGCGGGCACGCGTCCTCGAGGCGATCGCGAACATGGAGGCGTCGTCGTGAGTCTCTTCTCCTATACGAAGCCGCGCGCGCTCGGCGACGCGCTCAAGCTCCTCCGGAACGGGACGCAGGCGATCGCCGGCGGCACGGACCTCGTGACGCTGGTCCGTCACGGGCTCGCGCGTCCGGAGCGCCTCGTCGACCTCACCGGGATCGATGGATTGCGCGGCTGGACCCGGGAGAAGGGCCAGGGCATCCGCATCGGCGCGCTCACGCCGCTCGCCGAGCTCGAGATGTCGAACGAGCTCGCGAAGATCCTTCCGATCGTTCCGCAGTCGCTCCGCGACGCCGCGACGCCCCAGCTTCGCAACATGGGCACCGTCGGCGGGAACCTGCTGCAGCGCAATCGCTGCTGGTACTTCCGCGACGAGGGCGTGCCGTGCTGGCTCAAGGGCGGCGAGCGCTGCTTCGCGATCGACGGCGAGAACCGCTACCACGCCATCGTCGGGACGCACGACTGCTGGATGGTGTCGCCGTCCGACCTCGCGCCGGCGCTCATCGCCTGCGACGCGGAGATCGACCTCCGCTCGAGCGCGGGCAGCCGGAAGATGAAGCTCGTCGACCTCTTCGTCGCGCCGCGCGGACGCGAGCGCCGCGAGCATGCGCTCCGGAGCGGCGAGCTCATCACGCAGGTGCGCATCCCCGAGAAGGCGCTCGAGCGCCGCGGGACGTACCTCAAGGCGATGGAGCGGAAGGCGTGGAGCTTCGCCATCGTGTCGGTCGCGGCCTCAGCGAAGGTCCGCGACGGCAAAGCGAGCGACGTGCGCGTCGTCCTCGGTGGCGTCGCGCCCGTGCCGTGGCGCGTCGTCGCGGCGGAGAAGCAGCTCGACGGCACGTCGCTCGACGACAACGCGTGCCTCGGCGCGGCGGACGCGCTCCTCGCGGATGCGACGCCGCTCCGCGACAACGGCTACAAGGTGACCCTCGCGCGCGAGATGATCCGCCGCGCGCTCCGTTCGCTCGTCACCTAGCACTGTGGCGCTTCCGCCGTCACGCATCCACGTCACGGTCGACGTTGTCATCGTCACGCGCGGGCGATCCCCACGGGTGCTGCTCGTGAAGCGGAAGCACCGGCCGTTCCAGGGGAAATGGGCGATCCCCGGCGGATTCGTCGAGCCCGACGAGGATCTCGACGTGGCCGCCCGCCGCGAGCTGCGCGAGGAGACCGGGGTCACGAGCGTCGGCATCCAGCAGCTCCGCGCCTTTGGCGCGCCCGGCCGCGATCCCCGTGGGCGCACCGTCACGATCGCGTTCCTCGCATCAGTGCCCTCAACGCGCGCGGCCCGCGGCGGCGACGACGCGTCCGAGGCGCGATGGTGGCCGCTCGCCACACTTCCGCCGCTCGCGTTCGACCACGCCGAGATCCTGCGCGTCGCGCGCGCGGCTATTCGGCGAGCGCGCGCACCTCGACCATCCCGCCCGCGGGCCAGCGCTTCGCGATCTCGATCGCCTCGGCCTCGTTCGTGACCTCGACGATCGCGTAGCTGCCGACGCCCTCCTTCGCCTCGATGAACGGGCCGTCGCTCACCACCGGGCGGTCCTTCTTCCTGACGAGGCCCATGCGCACGGTCTTCACGCCGGGCGCGAGCCGCGACCCCTCGACGATCTTGCCCGCGCGGACGTGGTCGCCATACCACTTCCCGATCTCGGCGATCGCCGCCTCGCGCTCCGCCGCCGGGAGCGACATCCAGGCATCGGCGTCCGCGTAGAAGGTGAGCATGAAGCGCATCGCATACCTCCTGGCAGGCCCCGTCCGGGACCTCCACGCTAGCGACGCTCGGAGGAGGGCAGAATCGACGAAATGACGGTAGCCGACAGCGACCTCATCGCGGCCATCGAGTCGACGCTCACCTTCTATGACCCGGTGCCCGGCGTCAGCGAGGCACTCGGGATCCCGGGCCTCGACGGCCGCGTCACCGTCCTGTCGGATCCGCTCGCGAACCTGGTCACGATGGCGCGGCTCGACGAGCGGAATGCGGACGCGACGATCGCGCGGGTGAAGGAGCGCTTCGGAGGCAACGCCTTCGGCTGGGTGACCGGCCCGAGCACGACCCCGCGCGACCTTCCAGAGCGTCTCGAACGCGCCGGCTTCGTCGTCGCCGAGCGCCTTGCTGGGATGGCGCTGACCGATCTCGACCGTCCCATAGCCGCGCCGCCCGTGCGCATCGATGAGGTCGCGCCGGCCGACGCCGGACGCGAGAGCGAGATGATGGCGCGCGCGTACGGCATGCCGCGCGAGGTGAACGACCTCTTCCTGCGGCTGCTCGGCGCGCAGCGCCGGATCCGCGTTCGCGGCTACTTCGCGTACGAAGATGGGAAGCCGGTCGCGTGGAGCAACCTCGTCTACGTCCCGAACACGCCGATCGTCCTGCTCGGCGGCGCCGCGACCGTGCCCGAAGCGCGCGGACACGGCCTCTACACCGCGCTCACCAAGCGCCGGCTCGACGACGCGCGCGCAGACGGGCGCGAGGCGGCCGTCATCCAGGGTGATCGAACGACGTCCGCGCCGATCTGCGCGAAGCTCGGCTTCCGCGAGCTCTGCGCGCTCGAGTTCTACGCGTGGACGCCCGAGCCGCCGAAGGCGTGATGACCTCGCGCGAGATCGCCGTCGCGATGATGAAGCTCGGCGCCGTGTCGATGCGCGATCACATGCTCGGCGACCCGCTCCTCACGCCGCGGCTCGGTCTTCGCGTGGCGCGTGTGCGCGGCCTCTGGTGTTTCTCGTCGCGGGCGCTCGACGCCGAGGTCTTCAACCACGTGAGCGGGTACGGCACGTTCGCGGATGCCGCGCAGGTCGCCGTCGACGCGGTGCTCCGCCACTACGATCGCGTCGGGCGTCCAGCGCGGATCGAGGTGATCCACCCCGTCGTCTCGCGCTCGGACCGCGCGCTCCTCGAGCGCAACGGTTTCCGCGACACGAAGACGCTCTTCCAGACCCACATCCGGACGACGCTCCGCCCGCCGCGTCCTCACGCCGTCGCCGACTTCGCGCCGGTGCGGGCCACCGCGAGGGATGCGGCGCGGTACGCGAGACTCGCGACCGCCGGGTTCGGCGGCGGGCACAGCGTCATCGGCGACGTGTTCGAGCGCGGCTGGACGCGGCAGATCGAACGCGACCGGCGCGTCGCCGCGTTCATGGGCATGCTGCGCGACAGGCCCGTCGCGAGCGGCGTCATCATCCTGCGCCCGACGATCGCCGGCCTCTACTCGGGTAGCGTCCTTCCCCGATATCGCGGACGCGGCCTCCAGAACGCGATGATCGCGGCGCGCGTGGCGTTCGGCTGGTCGCGCGGCCTCCGCACCTTCTACTCGTGGAGCGATCCCGACAACTCGTCCGCACGCAACCTCCGCGATGAGGGGTTCCGGACGCGCTTCGAAGTGCACATGTACGAGCGCGGGGCGTGAGCGACGTCGTCCGTGCGGCGCGCGCACAGGACGCCGCTGACATCGCGCGCATCTACAACGAGGGGATCGCGGACCGCGTCGCGACCTTCGAGACGGAGCCGCGCACGGCCGACGGGATGGCGCGGACGCTCGCGGAGCGCGCGCCGCGCTACCCCACGGTCGTCGTCGAGCGCGACGGGCGCGTCGTCGCGTGGGCGGGCGCGAGCGAGTACCGACCGCGCGAGTGCTATGCGGGTATCGCCGAGTTCTCCGTCTACGTGTCGCGCGACGCGCGCGGCGGCGGCGCGGGAACGGCCGCGATGCGCGCGCTCATCGCGGCGCTCGAGGAGAGGGGAGTCTGGAAGCTCGTCTCGCGCGTGTTCCCCGAGAACACGGCGAGCCGGCGGCTCTGCGCGTCGCTCGGATTCACTGAGGTCGGCGTGTACCGGCGCCACGCGAAGCTCGACGGGGCGTGGCGCGATGTCGTGATCGTCGAGAAGCTGATCGGCGAGGCCGCGCGCTCGTCCTAGGCGATGCGGCGCTTGGCGCGGCGCGCCGTCACGACGAGATTCGCAAGCAGCACGACGACGAGGAGCGCGAGCAGGAGCCATCCGAGCAGCGGATGAAGCGTGCTGCCGAACGCCGACAGCGCGCCGGTGACGATGAGCGCGACGACGATGCCGATCGCGAGCTGGCTGTCCTCGACGACGAGACCGACGACGTTCTCCCAGACCCACGCGAGCGCGCTAGACATTCTTCGCGGCCACCTGCGCGCCGAGCGGAAGGAGCCATCGGAGCAGACGCACCGACGCCCAGCTCACGGCGAGGAACACGGCGAGGATCGCGACGAGCGACAACGCATCGCCCGGCCAGTCGACGCCGAGCCCTTCCGTGAACCAGAAGACGCCGAACGTCGAAAGGATCGCGCCCACGCCGAACTTCAGCACGTTCTCCGGGATCATCGTGAGCGGATGTCGCAGCGCGGCGCCGAGCGCGATGACGACGATGCCCGCGGCGATCGCGCCGAGGATCGCCGCGCTCATCGCGCTCGCTCCGCCGGCGCCGAAGGCGATGACGATGAACGCGACCTCGGTGCCCTCGAGGAGCACGGCCTTGTACGCGACGAGCGCTCCGACGGTGTCGAAGGTCGTCCGTGAACGCCCCTGTGCGCGAAGCTCGGCGAGCTCGCGCTGGTAGATGAGCTCCTCGTCGTGGATGGCGATGACGCCGGCGAAGCGCAGGATCGCCTTGCGCAGCCAGCGCAGACCGAAGAGGAGGAGCAGCGCGCCGACGGCGACCTTCAACGCATGCTCGGGGACGATCGTCACGATCGCGACGCCGATGGTGCCGATGACCACGGCGAGCGTGAGGCTCGCCGCGAGCGTGCCGATGAGCGGCGCTCTCCATCCCCGCGTCACGCCGACGGCGAGCACGATGGTGGTCGCCTCGACGAACTCGACGCCGCTCGCGGCGAACGACGGAAGTGCCGCGACGAGGAGCGCCGTCATCCCGTCCATACGCCGAAGATTCTCCCTGATACCGCACTCACACCGTTTGGGACCAACGGATGCCGCATCGAGGGACATACACAGGCAAGCGGTTCAATAGAATCGGTCGACGGCATCTGCGCAGGAGGGGTTGGGATGGCGGCAGTCGCGACAGAATCCGCGCCGCGCGCGGCGGAGCAGCCCGCGCCGCTCGCGCCGCAGGCGCTCGACGAGACCGGACTCACCTCGTCGTTCATCGCCGACCTCGCGCTGAAGACGCTCTACCAGAAGGGCCAGATCACCGCCGCCGACCTCTCGCAGACGCTCTGTCTTCCGCTGCCGCGCATCCTCGAGCCCGTCCTCGACTTCCTGAAGCAGGAGCACATGGTCGAGGTCAAGGGCGGGACCGGCGTGACGTCGTCGACGTACGTCTACACCATCGCCGAGAAGGGCGCGGTCCGCGCGAAGGAGGCGATGGAGCGCAGCGGTTACGTCGGCCCGGCGCCCGTGCCGCTCTCGCAGTACGTCGCGCGCGTCCGCGCGCG
Source organism: Candidatus Limnocylindria bacterium (assembly GCA_036518215.1). Taxonomy (GTDB): domain Bacteria; phylum Chloroflexota; class Limnocylindria; order P2-11E; family P2-11E; genus CF-39. Next base: position 13,230 of record DATDNP010000032.1, on the reverse strand, counting down.
GCCCATCGGCCACGTGCAGGTGAGCTTCGACGGGTTGCGCAAAGCGCTGTCACACCTCGTGCTGCCCGACCGGACGCTCCGTCAGCTCGGGCCGGCGATCAACAGCGGTCGTTCGATCTTCCTCTTCGGCCCGCCCGGCACCGGCAAGTCATCGATCGCGGAGGCGTTCGCGTCGCTGCTCCAGGGGAGCATCGTCATCCCGCACGCCATCCTCGTCGGGCAGTCGATCATCCGGCTCTACGACCCCTCGCGGCATCACCCGCTCATCGCGCTGGACGCGCGGTTCGACCGCCGCTGGATCCCGATCTCGCGCCCATTCCTCGAGGTCGGCGGCGAGCTCACGCTCGAGGACCTCGATCTGGTGTTCGACCCGACGAGCAAGATCCACGAGGCGCCGTTCCAGATGAAGGCGAACGGCGGCGTGCTCCTCATCGACGACTTCGGCCGCCAGCGCGCGGCTCCCGATCAGCTCCTCAACCGGTGGATCGTGCCGCTCGACCGCGACGTCGATTACCTCACGACCGCGGACGGCCTGAAGGTCGAAGTCCCGTTCGACCTGCTTCTCGTCTTCGCGACGAACCGGACACCGTCGTCACTCGTCGACGAGGCATTCCTCCGCCGCATCCAGTACAAGATCGAGGTGAAGGCTCCGACGTCCGAGGAGTTCGGCGAGATCCTTCGCCGCGTCTGCGAGAAGCGCGGCATCGCGTACTACCCGCAGGCGGCGCAGTGGATCGCGCAGTACGCGCGCGAGCGGAACATCCCGCTCCGCTCGTGCCACCCGCGCGACCTCATGGGCCACCTCGAGGCGGCCGCGCAGTTCCTCGAGCGCAAGACCGAGCTCACGCCCGAGCTCGTCGCGCTCGCGTGCGAGACCTACTTCGTCGGGACCTGAGCGGGTCTACTCGATCGTCGCCGCATGCACTGAGGTGACGTAGGGCAGGTACTGCGCGATGCGGTCCCAGCTCTTGCCCTCGTCGACGCTCGCGTACACGTCGCCGTTCGCCGTGCCGAAGTACACGCCCACGTCGTCGAAGCGGTCGTTGTGCATGCCCTCGCGCAGCGACTCGAGCGGCGCGCCCGTCGGCAGACCCTTGTCGTTCCGGGTCCACGTCGCGCCCCGGTCGGTCGTCTTGTACACGGCGATGCCGCTGGCGGCCGTGCGCTCGCGCCCGTCGAGCGGGATGCACCACGCGGTGCTGCGGTCGTGCGGGTGGATCGCGGCGGCGAAGCCGAAGTTCGACGGCAGACCCGGCGTGCGGAACGTCCACGTCGTCTCGCCCGGCTCGCGCCAGTAGACCTCCTCGTGCACGCGCATGAAGCGCACGCCGCTCACCTTGGGGTGGGCGAGCAGCTTGTGGATGCAGTAGAAGACGTCGGGCCGGACGTCATCGGGGCCCGTGCGCTCGAAGGACGCGCCGCCGGGCCCGCCGGTCTGGCGGTTGTCACGCTCCCATGACTTCCCGCCGTCGTGCGTCGTGTACACGCCGCCGACGCTGATGCCGACCTGCATGAAGCTCGGGTCCGTCGCGTCGATGGCGATCGAGTGCAGACCCATGCCGCCGAACCCGGGCACCCATTCCTTGCGCGACGGGACGTCGTCGAGGCCGGTGTTGAGCGTCCAGGTCTCGCCGCGATCCTCGCTCTTGAACAGGGCTGCCGGCTCCGTGCCCGCCCACACGACGTTCGGCGTGCTCGGATGCCCCGGCTCGATGTGCCAGGTCTGGAAGAACGTCCGGTCCGAGCCTTCGGGGAACTTCGGGTTCTTGCTCGCCGTCCAGGTCTTGCCGAGATCGCGGCTGTACTCGATGCGGGAGCCGCCCCACGTCGAGTTGATGGCCGCGTACATCGACTGGTCGCGCGGGTCGAACGACGCGTGGTGGACGGGCGCGGGCGCGCCGTAGGGGCCCTCCGTCGTCCACTTCTTGCGATCGTTCGATCGCATCGTGAAGAGCCCCTTCTTCGTCCCGACCAGTAGCGCAACAGACTTCGCCATGTCGTCGTCCCTCCCTAGTTGTCGCGCTCGCTTCGGCGCGTCATACCAGTCCGCCCGAGAGTGCGGGGATCACGTGCACGATGTCGCCGTCCCGGAGGGGAGCATCTTCCCATCCGAGGAAACGCGCATCTTCGTCGTTCACGAAGAGCGCGAGATGGGCCCGGAGGTTGCCGTGCTCGTCGCGCAGCCGCTCGGCGAGCGAGGGGTGCGCCGCGGCGAGCCCGGCGAGGGCCTCGCGCAGCGTCGCGGCGTCGAGCGTGACCTCCTTCGCCCCGCCCGCGAAGCCACGCCACGCGCCGTGGAGCAGCACCTTCACGTGTATCGGACGCGCCGCCCCGGAGCTCATCGGTCGAGCCTAGCGGCCCGGAGCCGGCGCTCGAGGAGCGCGCGCTCCGCGGGGTTCTCGGTCAGCTCGAGCGCTCGCCGGTCGGCCTGGTGTGCGTCGGCGCCTCGTCCGAGCTCCCGGAGCAGCTCGGCACGCGTCGCGTGGAAGAGGTGGTAGCGCTCGAGGTCGGGCGCCAGCGCGTCGACCTCAGCGAGGGCGCGCTCGGCGCCGGCCACGTGCGACAGCGCGATCGCGCGGTTCAGACGGACGACCGGCGTGTCGGTGAATCCGAGGAGCGCGTCGTAGGCGCGCACGATGTCGGGCCATCGCGTCTCGTCCCACGATCGCGCGCGTGCGTGCGCCATCGCGATGAGCGCCTGAAGCTGGTACGGCCCCGGACGCCCGAGCGCGACGAAGCGCGACACGAGCGCGACACCCTCGTCGATCGTGCGCTCGTCCCACCTCGATCGCTCCTGATCCTTCAGCAGGACGAGGTCCCCGTTCGAGTCGAACCGCGCGGCCGCGCGCGCGGCGTGAAAGCGCATGAGCGCGAGCAGTCCGATCGCCTCGGGCTCGTCCGGCAAGAGCTCGACGACGAGCGACGCGAGCCATTCGGCCTCCGCGGCGAGATCGCGGTCGGTCGCGCCGCGCGCGCCCGTCGAGAGATAGCCCTCGTTGAACATGAGGTAGAGCACCGTGAGCACCTCGCCGAGACGCTCGCCGAGCTGCGCGCGCTCCGGCACGCGGAACGGGATCTTCGCGTCGACGATCTTCCGTTTCGCGCGCACCAGCCGCTGCGCGATCGTCGCCTCGGGCACCAGGAAGGCGCGCGCGATCTCGGCCGTCGTCAAGCCCGCGACGGAACGGAGCGTCAGCGCGAGCTGCGCCTCACGTGCGAGCGCGGGGTGGCAGCAGGTGAAGATGAGCTCGAGACGGTCGTCGGGCATCGTGCTCGTCGTCGACACCGGCTCCTCCAGCTGCGCGATCTTCTCCTCGTAGCGCCGCTCGCGGCGGAGACGGTCGATCCCCTTTCGTCGCGCCGTCGTCATGAGCCAGGCGCCCGGGCTCTCGGGAATCCCCTGCCGCGGCCAGTGCTCGAGCGCGGCCACGAGCGCCTCCTGCACGCACTCCTCCGCGAGATCGAAGTTGCCGAGGCTCTTCGTGAGTGACGCGGCGAGCCGGCCCGCCTCCGCGTGGAAGACGGCGGCGACCGCCTCGCTCGTGATCGTCGTCGCCGTCGCTAGTGCTCCACGATCGGGCGCACCTCGACGGCGTGGCCCGGCCACGTCTTCGCGAGCGCGATCGCGGCGTCGAGGTCGGCGAGCTCGAAGATGGTGAGGCCGCCGATGGACTCCTTCGCTTCGATGAACGGTCCGTCGGTCACGCGCACGGTCGCGCCGGTGCGGCGTACGGTCATCGCGGTCGCCGGCGGATGCAGCTCCGCGCCGCCGCTCGCGATCTTCGATCCGTTCGTGTCGAACCACTTGAAGATCTCGGCGTAGGTGCGTTCCTGGTCCGCGTGCTTCTCGCTGTCATGCCCGCTCGTGTGGACGGACGCGTCCTCGCCGGGGTCGATGAAGATGAGGGCGTACTTCGGCATGGCCGTCCTCCTAGTGCTCGACGATCGGTCGGACCTCGACCCCTTGTCCGGGCCAGGTCTTCGCGATCTCGAGCGCGGCCGCCATGTCGGGTGCCTCGATGATGCTGTAGCCCCCGACCGCCTCCTTCGCCTCGACGAAGGGACCGTCGACGACGGTCACCTTCCCATTCGCCTTGCGGATCGTCGTCGCGGTGTGGGTCGCTGCGAGCTCCTCGCCGCCATCCACGAAGTGGCCCGCGCGGTGGTGGTCCTCGAACCACTTGAAGATGTCCGCGTAGACCTTCTCGCTCTCGGGTGAGGGCTCGGACTCGGTCTGGTCTCCGAAGTAGAGAAGCGCGTATCTCGCCATACCGCCCTCCCTGGGCCGTTCTCGTGGATACGACGAACGGCGGCTCGCGTCTTCGACAGCGAAGGTGAACAGGGTAGCGAGCGGCACGCGCTAGGACTGTCGCGCGGGCTTCTTTGGCCAGCCGCCCGGCGGGATGAGGCCCCGCTCGAGCTGCAGGAGCCGTCGCTTCGCATCGAGGCCGCCGGCGTAGCCGCCGAGGCTGCCGTCCGACGCGAGGATGCGGTGACACGGCACGACGATCGGGATCGGATTCCCGCCGAGCGCCTGGCCCGCGGCCCGCGATGCCTTCTCGTTGCCCGCCCTGCGCGCGACCTTCGCGTACGTGCTCACGTCGCCGAAGCCGACCTGCGCGGTCGCACGGAGGATGCGTCGCTGGAAAGCGGTGAGCGGCGAGAGATCCACGGGCACGTCGAACGTGCGGCGCTTGCCGGCGAAGTACTGGTCGAGCTCGCGCGCGACCGCGTCGGCGCGACGCGCGTCCGGCAGGAGGCCGGGACCGTACGTCCGGACGATCCGTCCGAGCTCGCCGGGGTCCGGCTCGGCGCCGTAGTGGATCGCGAGCACGCCCTTCGGACCGACCGCGATCCACAGCGGACCGAGCGGCGAGTCCATCACGCGATAGCCCACGGTCTCGAGGCCTTCGCGACGCGCGCGGGCGACGAGCCGTTCGCGCGCATCGGTCATGAGGTCGTTCATTTCATCGCCTCCCGCACCTTCTTCATCGCTTCGGCCACCCTCGCGCGTGCCGCGTCTTCACTGCACTCGAGCGCGCGAGCGACGTCGGCGTACTCGAGCCCCTGCACCTTCCGCAGGACGAACGCCGCGCGTTGCCCCGCGGGCAGGACCTTGATCGCCGCGCTCAGATCGGCGAGCGACGTCCCGTCGCGTTCGGGTGCCACGAGCCGCAGGTCGTCCATGCGGACGAGACGCTTCCTTCGCCGCGCTCTGTCGATCACCTTGTTCGTCGCGATCCGGTAGAGCCACGCCCGCTCCTGGCCGCGGCGCGGCGGCGGAAAGGAGCGGAACGCCGCGAGGAACGTCTCCTGGTACACGTCGTCCGCCTCGTCGCGGTCGCCGACGAGGCGCAGCGCGTACGCGAAGATCTCGCGCTCGTGCCGCTCGAGCAGGTCGGCGAACGTCGTGATCTCCGTCATCGGTCTGTGTATAGAACGTCGCTACGGCGCCCGGCGTGAGACGGCGTGAGGTCGCGCCGCGGCGTCCCGCCGCGGCGTCCCGCCGCGAAACCGCTCTCCGGGCATCGCGCTTGCGCGCCTGTGCAACAGGCGCACAGGAGAACACGAGTTCTCAACACTTCGTGTCGCGTGTCATCGATGTGGCTTGTGAGCGCCCGAGTGTGTGCGACTATTCCGCGCGGTCGGGGACGATGGGGGACTCCGGGATGCGGAGGGGACGATGCGGACGACCGGCCCTTGGCGGGACGATCTCGTGACGAGCCTCCTCGCGACGACGCTCGTCGCGGGGCTGTTCCTGGACGGCTGGAACCACATCAACCTCCAGAACGGCGCGCTCGGAAGCTTCTGGACGATCTGGCACGGGCTTCTCTACACGGGCTTCAACCTCACCGCGTTCTGGGTCGTGACGCGCAACCCGCATCTCTATACCCGTGGCGCGAAGCCCGCTCCATACCTTGCGCCCATCCTCGGGGTGCGTCTTCGCTACCCGCTGGCGATCTTCGGGCTCGGGCTCGCCGCGATCGGACTCTTCGGCGACATCGCGTGGCACACCGCGTTCGGCGAGGAGACCGGCGTCGCGCGCGTCATCGCGCCATTCCACCTGTTCCTCTTCTCGGGCGCGGCCGGTCTCGCGTCCGCGGCGCTGCGCTCCGGCTGGTACGCACCGCAGTTCTACCCCCGCGAGTCGTCGTTCCGCACGATCTTTCCGCCGCTGCTTTCGCTCACGCTCGTCACGTGCGTCGCGGCGTTCATGTTCCAGTGGCTCGACGGATTCCTCGACTGGACGCCGTCCCTCGTCATCGGGCGCCTGCCGCTCGACCTCGCGAGCGATCCGCGCATCCGCGGCACGGTCGAGTTCGCCGGCGCCGCACGTGTGCTCATGACGAATCTCATCCTGCTCGCCGGACTCCTGCTCGGCCTGCGCCGGTGGCACCTGCCGTTCGGCAGCGCGACATTCCTCTTCGTCAGCGTGAGCTTCGCGATGAGCGCGCTCTCGAGCTTCGATCTCGGCGCGACGGTCTTCGCGGCGCTCGTCGGCGGGCTCGTCGCCGACCTCATCATCGACACCTTCTGGCCCGACCCCCAGCACGCGTTCGGCTACCGCGTCATGGCCGGCGTCACGCCGCTCGCGCTCTGGACGACGTACTTCCTCATCCTGCAGTTCGTGTACGGGATCGTGTGGCCGTTCGACCTCTGGCTCGGTACCACGTGCCTTGCGGCCGTCTCGGGGCTGCTGCTCAGCTTCGTCGCGATCGAGCCGCACATCCCGGTGCTGGCTGACGATGGGCGGCCGATGCACGTCGAGCTGACGCGCGAGGCGCCAGCGACCTCCGTCACCGCCACGCACGCGGGCGCTCCGACGACGACATTCGGAGGTGGCGACGGTGGCGACGAATAGCTCGAACGCACACCGCGGACCGACGACGACACGGCGGAGGTTCCTCACCGGGCTCGGCATCGGTGTCGGCGGCGCGGGTGTCGCCGGGATCGCCACCGGTGTGAGCCTCGGCCGCACCGATCTTCGCGACCACTCCGTCGTCCCCGGGAACTTCTCGCGCCTCTTCCCCGATCTGCGGCCGTTCTTCGAGGACCTGCGCGTGCCGGGACCGACGGCGCAGCTGCAGGACGCGCTTCGCGACATCGGCAAGCGCGGCGGCCTGCTGGACGCGAACGACGATCTCTCCGCCGGGCCGGTCGCTCTCATCGCCGACGCGAAGGTGAACGGGAACAACCCGCCGACGAACCCGGACAACACGACGCACACGGCCGGTGTGACGTTCTTCGGCCAGCTCATGGACTTCGACGTCACGTTCGACGCGACATCGCCGCTCGGCACGCCGACGGACCCGACGACGATCACGAACCAGCACCTCCCGCAGTACGACCTCGACATCGTGTACGGCAGCGGGCCGTTCGCGTCACCGCAGTACTACGAGGCCGACGATCCCGCGAAGCTGCGCATCGAGAACGGCGGCATCTTCGAGGATCTGCCGCGGAACGCCGACGGCACCGCGATCGTTCCGGATCCGCGGACCGATCAGCACCTCATGATCCAGGGGCTGCACTGCGCGATGATCCTGTTCCACAACAACGCGGTGGACTACGTGCGCCGCACGACGTCGCTCGTCGACGTGGCGCAGATCTTCGCCGAGGCGAAGCGCCTCACGCTATGGCACTACCACTGGATGATCCTCAACGAATTCCTGCCGCTCTTCATCGGGCCCGCGATGGTCAACGACATCCTCACGAACGGCCGCCAGCACTACAGACCGGCGAAGGGCGAGGTCACGATGCCGGTCGAGTTCCAGGGCGCGTGCTTCCGCGTCGGGCACACCATGGTGCGGCCGTCGTACCGCGCGAATCTGCTCGGCGACAACGGCAAGCCGTTCTTCGGCCTCATCTTCGACCCGAACGTCGGCGACAACGGCGGCAAGGACCCCGCGGACCTGCGCGGCGGCACGCGCGCGCCGCGGCGCTTCATCGGCTGGCAGACGTTCTTCGATTACGGCGACGGCCAGGTGAAGACGAACAAGCAGATCGACCACAAGATCTCGTCACCGCTCTTCACCCTGCCGCTCATGGCGATCGCCAGCCACAAGGCGCCCATCTCGCTCATGCAGCGCAATCTGCTTCGTCACATCACGTGGTCGATGCCGTCGGGTCAGGACATCGCGGGCGCGCTCGGCGTGAGCAAGCTGTCCGCGAACGACCTGTCGGAGCTGCGGCAGTACGACCTCGGCCTCGAGGAGCACACGCCGCTCTTCTATTACATGCTCAAGGAATCGGCGCTCGTGCCGTGCACCGACATCGGCAAGAACGCCGGCGGATTCCACCTCGGCCCCGTCGGCGGGCGGATCGTCGGCGAGATCGTCATCGGGCTGCTCCAAACGGATCCGACGTCGTGGGTCTCGAAGCAGCCCGATTGGACGCCGACGCTCCAGAATCCCGGCACGGGCTTTCGCATGACGGACTTCCTTCGCTTCGCCGGCGTCGACCCCGCGAGCCGGCACGCGAAGAAGCCGGAGTTCGCCTAACGACGAGCGCGACGCTCGGCTAGGCTCGCGTCGTGCCGCGCTGGGACCTGCACACGCACTACTACCCGCAGTCCTTCTTCCGCCTCATCGAGGAGGTCGGCGGCGACTTCTCGTTCGCGAAGAGCCCGACGGGGCAGACGATCATCCGGTTCCGCGGCTCGCGCTTCTTTGGCATCACGCCGCCGATGACCGATCCCGCCAAGCGGATCGAGGACATGGATCGCGTGGGGATCGACGTCGAGGTGCTGTCGCTCTCGACGCCGAACGTGTACTTCGCGCCGCCCGATCGTCAAGCGGAGGTCGCGCGCCTCGCGAACGACGCGTACGCCGACCTCATGGCGAAGCATCCGACGCGCTTCAAGGGCTTCGCGTCCATCCCGATGGACGATCCCGACGCGGCGGTGCGCGAGCTCGATCGCGCTCTCGGCGACCTCCGCATGAACGGCGTCGTCGTGCTCTCCAACATCAACGGCCGCGCGCTCACCGATCACCGCTACCGGCCGTTCTTCGAGGAGTGCGACCGCCGGAACGTCTGCGTGTTCATCCACCCGATGATCCCGACGAATCCCGAGCAGTACGCCGAGTACGTGCTCGGGCCGATCATCGGCTTCCCGTTCGACACGACGCTCGCGGTGGCGAAGCTCTGCTACAGCGGCATGCTGCGCGACCTGCCGCGCATCCGCTGGATCCTCGGTCACCTCGGCGGCGCGGTCCCGTACCTGTTCGAGCGGATGGACAACGGGTGGCGCGACTTCGCCGAGTGCCGCGCGAACATCGACGAGCTTCCGAGCGTGTACCTTCGGCGCCTCTACTACGACACCGTGTCCTTCAGCCATCCGAGCCTGCGGCTCGCGATCGAGCAGGTCGGAAGCGAGCACCTCGTCATGGGGAGCGACTACCCACATCTGCTCGGATCGATCGAGCGGAGCGTGTCGAGCATCGAATCGCTCGAGATCCCCACCGCGGAGCGAGACAAGATCTTCAGCGGGAACGCGCTCGCGATCCTGAACAACGTCGACGTCCGCTGATCGCCGACGCCACGGACCCCGTGGCACGCGCCGTGCGCCGCTGCGGACACATGAAAGACATCGACGAGCGCCACGAACGCATCCTCGAGCAGCAGGAGGATCTTCCGCCGGAGACAGGCACACGCGCGGCCGGGATGGACAAGGCGGATCGCATGGACGCGGAGCGCGACGACGAGCAGGAGGAGGGCATCACGCGCGCGCGACGCGGGTCGCGCGCGGCGCCGAGCGACAGACCGGAGAACGAGCCGCCACATCCGCAGGACGTGAACGAGATCGGCGAGACCCGCGGCTAGTACATACGAGCTAGCGAGCCGCAGCTCTGTCGCGTACCGTCCGAGCGTGTGCGACGTTACGTGACGTGATGCTCGGTAAGTTCTGCCTCTACGTCGCGACGATCGCGGCGCTCGCGCTCGTCGCCGTCGCGTCCGCGAACGCCGGCCAGTTCTAGGCGAGGTCCAGGGCGAAGATCACTTCGCCGTCGATGATCTCGCCGGTCCGGTGGAACCCGAGCTTTTCGTGCACGCGTAGCGATGCCGCGTTGTCGGCCGTCGTCGCTGACACGAAGCGGTGGACACCGTATCCGTGCGCTGCCCACGCCATGAGGGCCCGCGCCGTCTCGGTCGCGTAGCCGCGGCGGCGGTCCCGCGCGAAGACCGTCCAGCCGAGCTCGAGCGCGCCTGGCTCGCCACGATCGTTCACGCCGGGCCTGCCGTGGAAGTTCACGAAACCGACCATCCGCCGCTCGGCCCGGAGGACGATCGCTCGGACCGACCACGGCTCGCGCGCTGGATCGGCGACGAGCTGGTCGCGCCGGAACGTGAGCAGCTCGCGGCCTGATCCGTCGGGGAAATCAGGAGGCACCGCGTACGGTGCCATGCGGTCGACCGTCGTGCGATCGCCGTCGACGAGCGCGTCCAAGAGCGCGAGGGGCATGAGCGGGAAGTCGAGGCGGTCGCTGGAAGGCGAGACGCGCGCCGTCGTCAGGGGCGGCTCAGGGCTTCGCGAGCGTGCGGTCGAGGACCTCTTCATTGATGCGGAGCGCGCGGCCGGAGCCGCCGTAGCGCTCCATGCTCATCTCCGCCAGGACCGCCAGCGCGATCTCCGCGGGGGTCCGCCCGCCGAGGTCGAGCCCGATCGGCGCGTGGACCCGCCGGATGCGCTCCTCGTCGACGCCCTCGTCGCGCAGGAACTTCGCGATGAGCACCGTCTTGCGCTTGCTGCCGAGCAGACCGACGTAGCGGACGTCACGCTTCACCGCCTCGCGCAGGCAGTGGACGTCGAGCTTGTGCCCGCGGGTGGCGATGACGACGAAGGTGTTCCATCCCATCGGGAGCGAGCGCAGCGCCTCGACCATGTCCATGCGGACGACGTCGATCCCCGGACCGAAGCGTTCGCGTGACGCGAATTCTTCGCGGTCGTCGATGACGGTGACCTCGTACTCGAGCATCGCCGCCATCTTCGCGATGGCGAACCCGACGTGGCCGCCGCCCGCGATGACGAGCCGTGGCTTCGCGAGCACCGGCTCGATGAGCACCTCGTGCGTGTCGTCGAGGACGATCGTGCGCGCGGTGCCCTGCCGCAGCGCATCCGCGGCGGCCTCGCGCACACGCGCGTCGTGCATGCCGACACTTCCATGCGTCGTCCCGTCGGTCTCGACGAAGAGCTTGCCGTGCGGCTCGTACTCGCGGCCGCGCTTCTTGAGCATCGTCGCGAGCGCGACGGGCCGGCCACCCGACGATGCCGCGAGGACGTCGCCGAGGAGATCGCGCTCGCCGAAGCGGAGCGCGTGCTCACCCGGCTCGATCGCGATCCACATCGTGCCGCCGCAGACGAGGCCGGTGTCCCACGCGAGATCCTCGGTCAGCTCGTACTCGCGCAGGGAGTGCTCGCCGGTCTCGATGACGCGCTTCGCCTCGACGAACGCGTCACCCTCGACGCACCCGCCGCCGAGCGTGCCCGTGAGGCGCCCGAGGTCGTCGACGAGGAGCTTCGCCCCCACGACCTGTGGAGTGCTGCCGACCGTACGCACGACCGTGCAGACGGCGAAACGCCGTCCTTCGCGCTCGAGCTCGGCCATCCGCGCGTAGACCTCACGCATACGTCGAGGATACGGCCGGCATATGTCGCGCCGGTGTCATGAACGCGGCGAAGATCCGGCGGGCGTGCGCCACGAAGGCCGTCGCGGCGGGCGACCGATACCGGTCGCGGCCCCACCCGATGGCGAGGACTCGGGGCGGGATCTCGGGAAGCCGGACGACGTGGATGGCCGGATCTTTCTCGTCGAGCGCGAGGAGCGGTACGAGCGCGCACCCTGCGCCCGCCGCGACCATGCCCTGCACGATCCCGTTGTCGTCCGAGCGGAAGACGAACTTCGGCTGGACACCGTGTTCGAGCAGCGTTTCCTCGATGTGCGCGATCGAGCGACTCTGCCGGAAGCCGATGAGGTCGAGCGCGCCCAGCTGCTCCAGCTTCGCGCTCTTCGTCTTCGCGAGCTTCGACCCGGCGGGCACCGCAAGGACGTAGGGATCGCGCATGAGCTCGACGGCCTCGACGGCGGGGTCCGTCACCGGCAGCACCGTGAACGTCGCGTCGAGCTCGCCCCGCGCGAGCAGCGCGAGCAGCTCGTCCTCGTTCCCGCCCTCGATGACGCGCAGCTCGATCTTGGGCCACTCGGCGCTGAACTCGCGATGGAGGCGCGGGAGGATCTTCGCGCCGACGCTCTGGAAGGTCCCGATGCGGAGCGTCCCGAGCTCGCCGTCGCGGAACGCGACGAGGTCGGCCTGCGCCGCGCGAAGCCGAGCGACGACCGCGTCAGCGTGCCGCAGGAGGAGCCGGCCGGGTTCGGTGAGCGCGACGTGCCGCTTTCCGCGCGAGCGCTCGATGAGACGCTGTCCGACGGTCTCTTCGAGGCCCGCGATCTGCTGCGACAGCGCCGACGGCGAGCACTCGAGACGCTCGGCGGCCGCCCAGAACGAGCCGGTCTCGGCGATGGCCTGGAGCGCGACGAGATGGCGGAGCTGGAGGTCCTGAAAAAGATCAGCCACGCTGATGATTCTATCCAGAAAATCCGTTTGCTCTGAACATTGCGCCGAGCGAGCATGCGGGCATGGAGCTCATCGTCTTCTTCGTCGGGCTCGCGACCGTCGCCGCCGCCGCGCTGGTGTTCGGCGCCGACTCGCGCTCGCTCGACGAGCGTCACACCGGCGCCGTCCGCGCCTGATCTAACCCGGCTGTCGCGCGAGGTCGTCGGGAACGTCGACGTCGCGCAGGACGCCCGCGTCGTCGACCTCCAGGTCGAACCGCTCGTCCAGGTGCTTCTTGATCACCTCGTGCAGCGTCGCCGAGGTGGGCGTCGCCCGGATCTCGTCGCGTAGCTCGACCGGCAGTGCGACCGGGTGCCCGCGCTTCCCTTTGTACTTCGGCGAGACGATGCCGCGACGCAGCTGCCACGTGTCGAGCACGAGCCGGACCGTCTCGGGCTTCACGTACGGCATGTCGCCGGGCAGCACGAGAAGCACGTCGCCGCCGACCGTCCCGACCGCCTCCTGGATCGACGAGAACATGCCGCGATCGGGCGCGGGGTTCTCGACCGGGCGCACGCGCGCGTCGTTCATCGCGTTGACGTCACGCTCGAGGTCCGCGCGGTCGTCCTTCCCGACCACGACGATGACCTCGCTCACGCCGCCATCGAGGAGCGACCGGAT
>DATDNP010000031.1:0-28933 GCA_036518215.1 Candidatus Limnocylindria bacterium | reverse complement strand
ATCGAGCAAGCCGGTGTTTCTTCCCTTCCTCGCTGCGGTCGCGCGTCGTCCGAAGGATAACGGCGCATCGGGCCGGTACGCGCGCTCGATCGATGCTCCACTCACCTTGTCTGGCAACGGGGCGAGCGTCCTGGCGTTACCGGGTCAGGCGAAGGCGCCGCTCCGGCGAAGACTCACCCATCGTCCGGCGCCGAACACGAGGTGATCGACGACCTCGACGCCGAGGAGGCGCCCGGCCTGCGCCGCGTCGCGCGTCGTCCGGATGTCGTCGCCGGACGGTGACGGGTCCCCGCTCGGATGGTTGTGCGCGAGGAGGATCGCCGAGGAGTTCCGGCGCACGGCGTCGGTGAAGAGCTCGGCGATCCGTACGGTCGTCCCCGCGACGCTCCCCGTATAGAGAGGAGCGACGGCCATGAGCCGCTGCTTCCGGGAGAGGAGCGCGACGATCAGCTGCTCGCGCTCGAGGTGCGCGAAGTGGGGCGCCAGCGCGGCCGCCGCCAGCTCGGGCGTGTCGCAGCGCTCGCCCTCGGACCCGGCCACGACGACCCGCCGCCCGAGCTCGCATGCGGCGGCGACCCGGACGGCCGTCGCCTCGCCGAGGCCGATCTCGCGGAGGCGCGGCACGTCGGCCTGGCCGAGCGCGCGGAGGCCGCCGACCGCGCGCAGCAGCTCGTTCGCGATGACGAGCGCCGAGCGCCGCGAGGTGCCGCTACCGACGATGAGTGCGAGCAGCTCGTCGTCCGAGAGCGACGCCGGTCCGCGTGCGGCGAGGCGCTCGCGGGGACGCATCGACTCGGGCCACTCGCGGATCGGGATACGAGCGCTATCGGATGCGGCTTGCTAGGTCAGCTTCTCCGTCGCGTCCGTGCGCGCGCCGGCGACCGCACGCCCGCCGGCGTGGACCGTCCAGTCGCGCTCGTCGAAGTCCTTCGTGCAGTAGGGGCAGATGTTCCACTCGGGCCGGATGAGCTTCCCGCACGAGGGGCACTGCCGCTTCAGGCGCGTGCGGCAGGTGGGGCAGAGGATGTATTCCTCCTGCACGCGCTCGCGACAGGTGGGGCAGACGAGACGCTGCTCCGCCTCGGCGAGGAGGCTCTCCTCGGCGAGCTGCCGCTCATACGCCTCGCCCAGCGTCTCGCGCGGGCGGACGATGAGGTAGATGAAGAGCCCGAGGAACCACGTCACGACGACCATGAGGCCGGCGAGGTACGGGGTGATCGGGTTCTCGGTGCGCTGCTGCGCGTCGCGCACCGTCCAGAAGACCGTCGCGAGGTAGAGGAAGAGGACGTACAGCCCGGCGAAGCGGAAGCCGAGCTGGATGAACGGATTGTTCATGAAGGACGTCCACAGTCCACCGAGATCAGGCATGCGTCAGACCTCCGCGCGCGCTCTGCTGACCGCCCTCGGCCGCGACGCGCTCCCTCCAGTAGTCGAGAACGTCATGCAGCGTCTGCTCGAACGGGATACGCGGCTCCCAGCCCGTCGCCTTGCGGAACTTCGTCGGGTCCGCCCACAGGATCGGCACGTCGCTCGGACGGAGCCGCGCGGGATCCTCCTCGGTGCGGATCTTCACCTTCGCGTACGACAGCAGGACGTCGAGCATCTCGCGGATCGTGTGCGTCTTCCCGCTGCCAACGTTGTAGCTCTCGCCGGGCTCGGCCTTCTCGAGCGCGAGCCAGTACGCACGAACGATGTCGCGCACGTCGGAGAGATCGCGCTTCGTCGTGAGGTCGCCGTGATAGATGACCGGCGGGTGGAAGCCCGCCTCGATCTCGGCGATCTGCTTCGCGAAGCTGCTGTCCGCGAAGACCGGGCCGCGTCGCGGGCCGGTGTGGTTGAAGCCGCGCGTGACGATGACGTGCAGTCCGTATGACTTGAAGTACTGATAGGCGAGCTTGTCCTGCGCGACCTTGCTCACCGCATATGGCGAGAGCGGTCGCAGCGGGTTCGTCTCCTTCATCGGGACCTCGTCCGGGTGGACGAGCCCGTACTCCTCGCTCGACCCCGCGACGTGCATCCGCGTGCGGACGTCGTGGCGGCGGATCGCCTCGAGGAGGTTCACCTGCGACTGGATGTTGATGTGGAGCGTCGACGCGGGCTCGTCGAACGACTCCTGCACGAACGACTGCGCCGCGAGATGGAACACGCGATCGGGCTGCAGCGCTCCGATGAGGTGCTCGACCGCGCCGGCGTCGGTGAGGTCGCAGTAGAGGAGCGTGACGCGACCCGCCTTCTTGTCGTCACGGAGCGCCTGGCCGTCGGTGTAGCGGCCCTCGACGATGTCGACCTTCTGCCGCCGGCGCAACGGCTCGAGGTTCTCCATCCGCGAGCGCCAACGGAACGTCCCGTACACGGCGACATCCGGGTGCTCGGCGAGGAGGTACTCGGCTAGGTGACTTCCGGCCATCCCCGTGATGCCGGTGATGAGGACGCGCACCGACCGAAGCCTAGCAAAAGGTATGCCGCACCTGGTCGCTCGGCGGTCTAGCGTGCCGCGGCGAACTGCTTTCGCAGCGGCGCCCAATAGTAGGCACGCCACCCGTCGCTGATCTCGCGGAAGAACTGGCTCGGCACGCCCGTCTGCGTGAAGGTGATGCGCGTGCCGCCGGGTGCCCTCGCGAGCGCGAATGTCGCCTTCGAGTACACGCCCGCCGGCCAGTTGTTCGCGCGCCACCGCTGCACGATCCTGCGATCCTTTGTCAGCGAGAGAGTCGTCCCCTCGAGATCGTGACCGACACTGAACGCGCCGCCGATACGGCGGCTCACCTTCACGGGCTGGCCCACGAGCGCGGTGTGGCGCTTGCCGTCCATGAGGGTCTCGAAGATGTCGTGCGGCGTCGCGCCGCGGATGAGCGCCGTCTGCCTGATGGTCCTCATGTCCTTCCTCCCGACCGGGCAGACTAGCTGGATGCCGATCCTCGACGTCCGCCGTCATGCCCAGCGTCAAAGTCTCGACGATCAGAACTCGGCGCTTTCGACAGTGGGCCGCGAGATGTGTGAAAAGCTGTCGCGCGTCGCGCCGCGCTACGCGCTCGTCGTGTCGAGCCCGCTCCCGCGCGCGAAGGAGACCGCGCAGCGCATCGCGGGACGTCTCGACACGATCGATCCCGGCCTGCTCCCCGACCTCGGCAGCCACGCCGCGCAGCTGTTCGGCGAGATGCGCGTGCTCGCCGATTGGGCACGCCTCCTCGACGAGAGCCAGGGTGCGCGACGGGATGCCGAGGCACAGCTGTCCGCCTGGCTACGTCTCGTGTCGCGCGTCGCAGAGAAGGACCGCGTCCTCGCGGTCTCGCACGGCGGGATCGTCGATCTGCCGGCGATCGTGCTCATGCGACGGCTCGGCGCGCGCGTCGACGGACCGATCTTCGGCTACGGCGAAGGCGTGCGCGTCACGTATGCGAACGGAGCGGCAACGAAGATCGAGCTCTTGCGAGCCTGAGCATCCGCCACCCGATGACGGCGGGCCACAGATCCGTGACGAGCATCGACACGCGCTGCAGGAGACCGCCCACCGCCGCGAGCGGCGCGTCGGCGCGCCCGGTGCCCGCGGTGGTGAGCGTCGCGAGCGCGACGAGGAGGACGATCGTGACGCTCGCGGTCGCGACGTTGTAGCCGACGAGGCCGCCCCAGCCCTCGTGCATCGGGAAGCGCCACGCGGCGATGACGCACGCGATCGCGAGCGCGACGTTGCCCAGCGCGATGAGCATGTTGTGCATCTGACCGGATGGCGTCCGCACGAGCGGATCGACGTCGCCATGCACGAGACCGGTGCCGAGCGTCGCGCCCGCCTTCACGAGGACGAGAAGCACGATCGCGAGCGACCAGCGATCGTGCCCGACCGCCGTCGCGAGACCGGCGGCGAAGACGCCCATGAGCAGCGCGCCGAGCGCGAAGTCGGATTCGACGAGGACCCACGTCGGTCCGTCGGTGAGCTCGGTCATGTACTGGCGCACCGGGTCGTACCCGGACACCATCGCGCCGGCCACCATGAGCAGCGCGAACCACACGATCGGCGTCGCGATGCCCGCGTAGCCGCCCACCCTCATGCGAGCTTCCCTCCGATGTCTCTGACGACCTCGAGGATGAGGTCGACGTCCGTCTCCTCGGTGCGCCAGTTCACGATCGCCGGCCGGAACACGGTCATGCCGCGATAGCGCGTCGTCCCCATGTAGATGCGCCCGTCGACGAGGATCTCGCCGCCGATGCGCGCGTTCAGCTCGTCGAGCTTCTCCGGCGCCACGCCCTTCGGGTGATAGCGGAACGCGACGATGTTGAGCGGGACCTCCGCGACGCGCTCGAGGTCGTCCGCGGCGTCGATCCGCTTCGCGAGATGCTGCGCGAGCGCCAGGTGCCGCTCGACCATCGCGCGGTATCCGTTCCGCCCGTAGGCACGCAGCGTCGCCCACACCGTGAGCGAGCGCGCGCGTCGTGAAGCTTCCGGCGAGATCATCCCGAAGTGCTGGTGCTCGCCGGGTCCCGGGAGGTACGGGGCGCTGAGCGCGAACGCGTGCGCGAGGAGCCTCGCGTCGCGCACGAACGCGAACCCCGAGTCGTACGGGACGTTGAGCCACTTGTGCCCGTCGCTGATGACGGAGTGCGCCCGCTCGATGCCTTCCACCAGACGCTTCGTCCGCGGGCTCGCCGCCGCGAAGAGGCCGAACGCGCCGTCGACGTGCAGCCACGCGCCGTACCGCTCGGAGAGATCGGCCATCCGGGCGATCGGGTCGAAGTCACCCGCGTTCACCTCGCCGGCGTTCGCGACGACGATCGCGGGAGCGCCGTTCAGATCGCGCAGCGCGGTCTCGAGCGCTGAGAGATCGAGGCGCCCGACCTCATCCTTCGCGAGACGCCGCACGCGCTCGCGCCCGATCCCGAGCATGGCGAGCGCCTTCGTCGCGCTCACGTGGATGTACCCGCTCGAGAGCACCGGCACCGGCGGGAGTCCCCCGAATCCGTCCCGATCGATGTCGTGACCGTGACGCTCGCCCCACCATCTCCGTGCCGCCGCGAGCGCGGTGAAGTTCGCCATCGTCGCGCCGGTCACCAGGACGCCGCTCCAGGACGATGGCAATCCGAAGAGGTCCTTGAGCCACGTCACGGACAGCTCCTCGAGCCGCGTGCCGAGCGGCGAGCTCTCCCACGCAAAGGAGTTCTGGTCGTAGAGCGAGGTGAGCCAGTCCGCCGCGAGCGCGGCGGGCGTGTCGCCGCCGGTGACCCAGTGGAAGAAGCGCGGCCCGCTCGACCGCGTCGCGGCATCGCTCGCGGCGACGAGCTCGCCGATCGCCTTGAGCGTGCCGACGCCCTCCTCGGGCAGCGCGCCATCGATGCGCGCCGCGGTCTCGAGCGCGTTCGTGCGGCGCGCGTGATCCGCGTCGATGCCCGCGAGGTACCGCTCGGCCTCGGCGAACGCGACGCGAAGGGCGGGAAGGACCTGTTCGCGCTCGTCCTTCGGGTCGGCCATCGGCCGCGATGCTACGGGCCTGGCGCCTAGCGCGCCGCGGTCCCCGCGGCGACGAACGTGCGGATCGCGTCGACGAGCGCTTCGTGTTCGACCGCGAGCACGCGCGCGGAAAGCGACGCGACATCGTCGTCCTCGCGCACCGGCACGCGGCGCTGCAGGACGATCTCGCCCTCGTCGACGGCGTCGGCGCGCACGCGGTGCACGGTGACGCCGGTCTCCTTCACCTTCGCCGCGAGCACGGCCTCGTGGACGCGGTCGCCCACCATCCCCTTGCCGCCGAATGCCGGGAGGAGCGCGGGATGGATGTTGATGACCGGCATCTCGCCGATGCGCTCGAAGAAGGCGGGCGCGAGGATCTGATCGAATCCCGCGAGGACGACGAGGCGCGCGCCGGCGGCAACGACGGCATCGCCGATCGCGCGGTGTGCATCCGCGCGCGAGCCGAGCCGCTCCCCGGTGAACGCGCGATGCGGGACGCCCGCGCGCTCCGCACGGTCGAGCGCGGGAACGCCTTCGCGGTTCGACGCGACGAGCACGACGCGCGCGTCGAGCGCGCCGGATCGACACGCGTCGAGGATCGCCTGCAGGTTCGTGCCGCGACCCGACACGAGCACCGCGAGCGGGAAGGTCACGTGAAGCGGATGCGGCGCTCGCCCGATCGCGCGCGCTCGACGCGACCGATCGCTATCGCCTCGGGCACGGCGCGCAGCGCGGCGTCGGCGTCGGACTCCGGGACGATGACGACGAGCCCGATGCCCATGTTCCACACGTCCCACTGCTCTTCGTCTTCGACGTGCCCGAGCTCCGCAAGGACGCGGAACACCGGCGGGACGCGCCAGGTGGACCGGTCGATCGCCGCGCCGAGCCCGTCGGCGAGCGCGCGCGGAAGGTTCCCCTCCCATCCGCCGCCGGTGAGGTGCGCGATCGAGCGGATCTGCGCCGCGGCGCGGATCGCGCGGAAGGCCGTGAGGTACGAGATGTGCGTCCGCAGGAGCGCGTCGCCCAGAGAGCTGCCGTCGAGATCGGCGCGCGGCGAGGTGAGCGTCGCGAGCATGTCCTTTCCCTGCGCCGCGGCCGCGCGCGCGACGATCGCGCGCGCGAGGGTGTAGCCGTTCGTGTGGAGGCCGCTGGACGGAAGGCCGATGCACACGTCGCCCGCGCGCACGTTCTTCGGGTCGAGCAGCGCGTCGCGCCGCACGGCGCCGACGAGGAATCCGGCGAGGTCGTAGGCACCCTGGCCGTACATGCCCGGCATCTCCGCCGTCTCGCCGCCGAGGAGCGCGCAGTGATGTAGCGCGCAGGCGTCGGCCATCGCGCCGACGACGCGCGCGAACACGTCCTGCTCGATGCGTGAGGCGGCGAAGTAGTCGAGGAAGAAGAGCGGCTCCGCGCCCATGCAGAGCGCGTCGTTCACGCAGAGATTCACGAGATCGGTACCGACGACCTCGTGCCGGTCGAGCATCCGCGCGACGTCGAGCTTCGTCCCGACGCCGTCCGTCGTGGCGACGAGGACGCTCTCCGCGCCGGGCGACGCGAACAGGCCCGCGAACGCGCCGACGTCGCCGATCACCTCGGGCCGCTTCGTCCGAGCGATGCGCTCCTTGATCTTCGCGAGCGACGACTCCGCGCGCGCCGTATCGACGCCGCTCTGCTTGTACGTCAGTCCGGACATCAGGGCTTCACCTTCTCGAGCGCGCTCTTGTCGAGCTCGAGCTGGACCGGGACGAGGTAGTCGCCGGTGAAGCACGCCGCGCAGTATTCGTCGCTCCCCCCGCCGGTCGCGCGGATCATGCCTTCGAGCGAGAGGTAGCCGAGCGAATCCGCGCCGATGTGCTCGCGGATCTCCTCGACCGAGAGCCGCGACGCGATGAGCTCGCTCCGGCGCGCCATGTCGACGCCGAAGTAGCACGAGTGCCGGATCGGCGGCGAGCAGACGCGCATGTGGACCTCGCGCGCGCCGTTACGCCGGAGCAGCTCGACGATCGGGCCGCTCGTATTGCCGCGCACGATCGAGTCGTCGACGACGACGACGCGCTTTCCCTCGAGGACGTCGCGCAGCGCGTTGTACTTGAGCGCGACGCTGTGCTTGCGCAGGTCATCGGACGGCTGGATGAACGTGCGCCCGATGTAGCGGTTCTTGATGAGCCCCTCGTGGAACGGGATCCCGCTGCGGCGCGCGTACCCGACCGCGGCCGGGATGGCGCTGTCGGGCACCGGAATGACGGCGTCCGCGTTCGCGGGATGCTCCTCGGCGAGGATCTCGCCCATCCGCTCGCGCGTCGCGTACACCGACACGCCACCGAGCCGGCTCGACGCGGACGCGAGGTACACGTGCTCGAAGACGCAGAGCCCGCGGCGATCCGGAGCCGCGAGGTCGGCGATGGGCACGGGGCCGCGGTCGTCGATGCGCATCACCTCGCCCGGCGCGACCTCGCGGATGAACTCGGCGCCGATCGTGTCGAGCGCGCACGTCTCGCTCGCGACGAGCCACGCCCGTCCCTTCCGCCCGAGGCAGAGGGGTCGGACCCCGAGCGGGTCCCGCACGGCGTAGAGCGCGGACGGCGTGAGCATGACGAGCGACCACGCGCCCGCGAGATGCGGGAGCGCATGCGCGATGCGCTCGTCCCACGTCGCGCCCTCGGCGTTCGCGATCGCCTGCGCGACGACCTCGGTGTCCGACGAGGTGGTGAAGCTCACGCCGCGTGCGGCCATCTCGTCGCGCATCTCGCGCGCGTTGATGCAGTTGCCGTTGTGTCCGATCGCGAGCTCGCCGAGTTCGGGATCGTGGACGACCATCGGCTGCGCGTTCTGGATCTTCGACGAGCCCGTGGTCGAGTACCGCGTGTGGCCCATCGCGGCTCGGCCGCCGAGGACGTTGAGGTCGGGTTCGCTGAACACCTGCCCGACGAGACCCATGCGCCGTACGACACGCAGATCCGCGCCGTCGGTCGCCGCGATGCCCGCCGACTCCTGGCCGCGGTGCTGGAGCGCGTAGAGCGAGAAGAATATGAGCCGAGCGGCCTCGGCCGGATCGCGCTGCGCCTGATCCGTCGGGCTCCAGATCCCACACACCCCACACATGGCTAGCTCTCCCTCCCCAGCGCGCGCGCGAGCCCGTGACCGTGCGCCCCGGCGAGCGAGGCGACGGGCATGCCAAGGACCGGTGCCACCTCGAGGAGATCCCCGCCGACGGTCCCGAGCGTCCACACCGGCACGTCGTGCTCCGTCGCGAGCGCGCGAAGCTCGGCCTCGCGCGACGCGTCCGCGACGACGACGACGCCCGACGGACCCTCGCCGAAGAGCGCCACGCGCTTGTCGATGCCGCGGACCGCCGGCAGCGTCGCCTTCATGCCGATGCCGTCGCGCATCGCGAGCTCCGCGAGCGCGACGCCGAGGCCGCCCTCGGCGCGGTCGTGGAGCGCGCGGATGAGCCCGCGTGCGTGGGCGCCGAGGATGAACCGCTGGAGACGCGCCTCGAGCGCGAGATCGATCGTCACCGGTCCCTCGTGGATCCCGTGCATCGCGCCGTATGCCGACGCGCCGAGGGTGACGCTCGCGCTGCCGGCAAGGAGCACGACGTCGCCCGGCCGGCCGCTCGTCACGGGAACGTGCGCGGCGACGTCCTCGAGATGCCCGACCGCGCCGATCATCGCCGTCGGCCAGATGTCCGCGCCCTTCGTCGCGTTGTAGAGCG
Organism: Candidatus Limnocylindria bacterium; assembly: GCA_036518215.1. Classification (GTDB taxonomy): domain Bacteria; phylum Chloroflexota; class Limnocylindria; order P2-11E; family P2-11E; genus CF-39. Next base: position 19,778 of record DATDNP010000031.1, on the reverse strand, counting down.
ACACGTTTCCCGACACGACCGGCACGCCGAGCGCGTCGCACGCGGCCTTGATCCCGGCGATCGTGCGCTCGAGCTGCCACGCGCCGAGCGGACGCTCGGGGTTCCCGATATTGAGGCAGTCGGTGATTGCGAGCGGCGTCGCGCCGACGCACACGAGGTTCCGCAGCGTCTCGGCGACGGCCGACGCGGCGCCGACGAACGGATCGAGGGCCGCGACGCGCGGCTGCGCGTCGATCGCGACGGCGATGCCGTCGCGCCGGCCCTTGATGCGCAGCACGCCGGCGTCGGCACCGGGACCGAGCACGGTGTCGGTGCCGACCATCTGGTCGTAGGTTCGATACAACACGCGTCGCGACGCGACCGCGGGGCTCGCCAGGAGCTCAAGCAGCTCGAGTCCGATCTTCTGAAACGGGCGGCCGGCGAGGTCGAGGGGGGCGGACCCGGTCTCGCGACGAGCATTGAGCCCAGCGCGCTCGTCCATTGCGGGCTCCCGTTCGCCGGCGGCGCGCGTAGCGAGTCGCGAGGAGCGAGACGGGTCGCCCCCCGAGGCAACGTCGCCGGCCGCCTCCGGCGCCTTCGCCCATTCGGTCACGTCGTACTCGGGAGCATCGTCGGCGAGCCAGGCGGGCCGCAACGACGCGACCGACTCGCCGCCGCTCACGATCTCAAGGGTCTCCTCGCTCGTGACTTCGCCGATGCGCACGCCGTGCAGCTCCCAGCGCTCGAAGAGGCGCTCGACGTCGCGCTCGCGTCCGGGCCGCGCGACGACGAGCATGCGCTCCTGCGATTCGGAGAGCATCACCTCGTACGGCGTCATCTCCTGCGCGCGCCGCGGCACGCGATCGACGTCGACGCGCATGCCGACCTTGCTCTTCGCGGCGACCTCGCTCGTCGCGCACGTGAGCCCCGCCGCGCCGAGGTCCTGGATCGCTTCGATGGCGTCCTGCTCGACGAGCTCGAGCGTCGCCTCCATGAGGAGCTTCTCGAGGAACGGGTTGCCCACCTGCACCGACGGCCGGTGCTCCTCGCCGCCCTCGCCGAACTCGAACGACGCGAGGAGCGAGGCGCCCGCGATGCCGTCGCGCCCGGTGTCGGACCCGACGAGGTACACCGCGCTCCCGGGTCGCGCGGTGTTCGCGAACCGCAGGTGCTCGCGGCGCACGAGCCCGACGCACATGGCGTTCACGAGCGGGTTGTCCTGATAACAGGGCTCGAACGAGATGTGGCCCGCGACGTCGGGGATGCCGATGCAGTTGCCGTAGAAGGAGATCCCGCCGACGACGCCGCCGACGAGGCGGCGCGTGCGCTTCTCGGAAGGCTCCCCGAACGCGAGCGCGTTGAGGAGCGCGACCGGACGCGCGCCCATCGCGAAGACGTCGCGGAGGATGCCGCCGACCCCGGTGGCCGCGCCCTGGTAGGGCTCGACCGCCGAGGGATGGTTGTGGCTCTCGACCTTGAACGCGCACAGGAGGCCGTCCCCGAGATCGACGGCGCCGGCGTTCTCGCCTGGACCGACCGCGACGCGGGCGCCCTTCGTGGGGAGCGTGCGCAGCAGCTTCTTGCTGTGCTTGTACGCGCAATGCTCGCTCCACATCGCGCCGAACATCGCCCACTCGAGCGCATTCGGCTCGCGGCCGACGAGCTCGCGCACGCGCGAGGCTTCGAAGGGAGTGAGACCGACCTCGGCCGCGATGTCCTGCTTAGGCTTCGCCGTCGTCGTCCCCGTCATCGTCGGGGACGAGCTCATGCGTCCTCGCCCGCTCCGAGGAACCGCTCGACCTGATCGGCGAACGCGCGCAGATCGGTGAGGCGTGTCTGGATCTGCCGGTAGACGTCGTCGATGTCGGTCTGGTCGCGATCGTACGCGAGGAGGTTGCGCAGATTCGCGAGGTGCTCCAGCCGATACGCGAGCGGCCGCTCGATGACCCCGTGCCCCGCCACGGCATCAAGTATGTCGTGATACGCCTCGGGACGGGGAAGCGCGAGCGCCATCACGAGATACGCGCCCGTGCCGAACAGGAGCTCGACGGCCTGCTGCAGATACCACTGCGCGAGCCCGTAGAGCTTCGGATCCGACTTGAACTTCGCGTGCTCGATGAGCCGCAGGTCGTCGAGGAGCTGCGTGTACTCGCGCAGCCGCGCGAGTCGCGCCCTCACGTACTCGGGATCGATCGCGAACCGATCGCTCTTCGTCCGCTCGGCGAGCGCCTTCGACTGGAGATCGTCGTACTTCTGGAACTCGAGGTACTCCATCACCGCGCGCGTCTCCCACTGCACGCGGCGCTTTTCATCCCGCTGGTAGAGGATGTTCCACGAGCGGATGACGTTGGCGCGCTGAAGAAGGCTCGCCTGGTTGAGGATGACGACGTCGAGCCCCTGGGTCTCGAGCGTCTTCGACAGCTCGCTCACGAAGTACACCTGGTAGTCGAAGAACTCGTTCGCCTTCACCTTGTCGAGGAGAAGGAGGGCGACGTCGAGGTCGCTGTACGCGCCCGCCAGGCGCCGCGCTCCGCCGCTGCCCTGCGTGTAGGCCGCGTCGACAGGGCTTCGCTGGAAGAGCGAATGGAGCTGGGCCTGCTTCTCGAAGAGGTCCATCTCGATACCTATCTATATAGGGCAGGACCCGTGCCTGCCACCACTTTCGCGACATTGGCGAGGACTCGATACCCGTCCGTGCCGCCGAGCAGCGCCTCCACGCACCGTTCCGGGTGCGGCATGAGCCCCACGACGTTGCCCGATTCGTTGCATATACCAGCGATATTCCCCACCGAGCCGTTCGGATTCGCTTCGAGCGTGGCCGCGCCGGTCCGGTCCGCGTAGCGGAACACGACGCGGCCGGTCTCCTCGAGCTCGGCGATCGTGTCGGGATCCGCGACGAAGCAGCCTTCTCCGTGACCGATCGGCATGCGGAGCACCTGGCCGTGGAGTCCGCGCGTCCACGGCGTGCGGTCGCTGTCCACGCGCACGTGGATCCAGTCGCACCGGTACTCGAGACCGGCGTTGCGCAGGAGTGCGCCGGGGAGCAGGCCGGCTTCGCAGAGGATCTGGAAGCCGTTGCACGACCCGAGCACCGGCTTGCCCTCGTCCGCGAACGCGCGCAGCGCCCTCGTCGCCGGCGAGAGCTTCGCGATCGCGCCGGCGCGGAGGTAGTCGCCGTAGCTGAAGCCGCCCGGGACGATGGCCGCGTCGAACCCGGTGAGGTCGGCGTCCTCGTGCCAGAGGATCGCGGTCTCGACGTCCGGGATGAGCGAGAATGCGTGCTCGAAATCGCGCTCGCTCCACGTGCCGGGGTAGCGCAGGAGGGCGATGCGCGTCATGCCGGGACCCGCTCCGTGAACTCGACGCTGAAGTCCTCGATCACGGGATTCGCGAGAAGCTCGTTGCCCATGAGTCGGAGCGCATCCTTTGCCGCGGCCTGATCCGCGGCGTCGAACGTGACGACGATCTCCTTGCCCACGCGCACGTCGGACACGTCGAGCCCGAGCGACCGGAGCGCGCCGCGAGCGGCCTCGCCCTGCGGATCGCGCACCTCCGGCTTCGTGCGTACGTGGATCGTCGCCACATACCTCATGGCAGCGTCTTTCCGGTGAGGCGCTCGTACGCCTCGCGGTATCGCTCGGTCGTGCCGCGCACGACGTCCTCGGGGAGGTCGGGAGCCGGCGGCTCCTTGTTCCACCCGATCTTCGTCACGTAGTCGCGCACGTACTGCTTGTCGTAGGACGGCGGCGTGCGGCCCGGCTCGTACTTCGCCGCGTCCCAGTAGCGCGACGAGTCCGGCGTGAGCGCCTCGTCGATGAGCGTGAGCTTGCCGTCGTACATGCCGAACTCGAACTTCGTGTCCGCGAGGATGAGACCGCGCCCCAGCGCGTACGCGTGCGCGGCGCGGTAGAGCGCGAGCGTCACGCGCTCGAGCTCCTTCGCGAGCTCGCGCCCGACGATCGCGGCGAGCTGCGAGCGCGAGATGTTCTCGTCGTGACCGCTCTCGGCCTTCGTCGCCGGCGTGAAGATCGGCTCATCGAGCTTGGCCGACTCGAGCAGTCCCTTCGGGAGCGGCTCGCTCGCGACCGTGCCGAGCGTCTTGTACTCGGTCCAGGCCGAGCCGGAGATGTAGCCGCGCGCCACGCACTCGATGTCGATGCGCTCGCATCGCTTCACGAGCACCGCACGACCATCCAGCGCCTTCACGCTGCGGAACGCGGCCGGGAAGTCCGCCAGGTCGGTCGCGACGAGGTGGTTCGGAACGACGGACTCGAGGCGCGCGAACCAGAAGTTCGAGAGCTGCGTGAGGATGCGGCCCTTGTCGGGGATCGGCGTCGGGAACACGACGTCGAACGCCGAGAGACGATCGCTCGCGACCAGCACGAGGCGATCGTCGCCGGCCTCGTACACGTCGCGGACCTTGCCCCGCCGGAAGAGGGTCGCTCCGGGGACGTCGCTCTGCACAAGTGTCGTACTCACTCTGGCAGCACTCCTTTGAGTCGTTCTCGCCATGTCTGCGTCACGTCACGCGCCACATCCGACGCGAGCCCGCGGTACTCCTCGGGTCGCTCGAGGATGCGTCGCTCGTCCGGCGCGAGCTTGCGTAGGTACTCGCGGACGTCGTTGTCCATCATCGCGATCTCGACGACCGAGCGGCCGCTCCGCTCCGCTTCGAGCGTGACCTTGCGCACTGCCTCGTGCGCGTCGGGATGGCCGTACTTCGCGAGCAGCACGTAGAGCGGCTCCGCGGAGATCGTCCCGCGCGACGACGCGAGGTTCGCGCGCAGGCGGTCGCGATCGATGCGGATGCCCTCGAGCGACGACGCCATGCGCTTCGCCGCGTACGCGGTCGCCGCGACGAGCTCGCCAAGGAACCGCTGCGATGCCGAGTTCGTGAGGTCGCGCTGGTGCTCGCTGATCTGGTCGAGGTACGTCGTCATGACGCGGGGCGCCATCGCCTTCCAGATCGACTTCACGTTCTCGAACGACACCGGGTTGCGCTTGTGCGGCATCGTCGACGAGCCGACCTGCTCCGACGCGAACGCCTCGGCGACCTCGCCGATCTCGGTCCGCTGCAGCTGCCGCATGTCGTCCGCGAGGTTCGCGAGCACGCCGAGCGTCGACACGCACGCGTGCGCGAGGTCGCTCCAGCCCTCGGCCTCGACGATCTGGCTCGAGGTCGTGCGTCGATCCACCCCGACGGTCGCGAGGAAGCGCTGCTCGAGCGCGCGCGGGTCGGACGTGAGGAGACCGAGCGCGTTGTACGCGCCGACGGCACCCGAGAGCTTGCCCGGAAGGCGCTTCGCGAAGTGATCGAGACGGCCGATGCGATCGCCGAGACGCGAGACATACGACGCCATCGCGAACCCGAACGTGATCGGCTCGGCATGACGCCCGTGCGTGCGACCGATCTGCGGGGTGTCGGCCTCCGCCTCGGCGATCGCGATGCACCGCGCAACGACCGATGCGACCGCGGGGATGACGACACGCTCGACCGCCTCGCGGTAGCGGAGCGCGTTCGCCGTGTCGACGATGTCGTACGAGGTCGCGCCGAGATGGACGAAGCGCTTCGCCTCGTCGGGCACACGCGAGCGGATCACGTTCACGAGCGCCCGCACGTCGTGCCGCGTCTTCTGCTCTTCGTCCGCGACCTCCTGCGGCGTCACCTGGTCGGCCGCGCGGGCGATCGCGTCGGCCGCGGAACGTTCGCAGATCTTGAGGTCGGCCATCGCCATCGCGAGCGCGCCTTCGACGCGGGCCTGATAGCGGATGACCGCCGCCGCCGAGAGGTACGGGCCGAGCTCCTTCTGGAGCTTCGCGTCTCCGCCGACGAAGCGGTAGTCGAGCGGCGAGACGTCGTCCCAGCGGCTGTGCGTCATCCGGCGAGCACCTTCGCGGCCATGCCCTCGCGCATCATCCGGATGCGGCCGGCGAGCTCGTCGTCGCCCGTCGCGAGCATCTGGGCGGCGAGGATCGCCGCGTTCGCGGCGCCCGCCTCGCCGAGCGCGACCGTCGCGACCGGGATGCCGCGCGGCATCTGCACGATCGCAAGGAGCGCGTCGAGCCCACCCGCGACGGCGTTCGGCGCGACGAGCGGAACGCCGATGACCGGACGCGTCGTGATCGAGGCGACGACGCCGGGCAGATGCGCCGCGGCGCCCGCGCCGGCGATGAAGACGCGCGCGCCCCGCTTCTCCGACTCGAGCACCCAGTCGCGGAGCGCCTCCGGTGTGCGGTGCGCCGAGAGGATGCGCGTCTCGGACTCGACGCCGAGGCCGCGCAATGTCTCCTCGGCAAGCTTCATCACCGGCTCGTCCGACTTGCTCCCCATCACGATCCCCACGCGCAACGTCATGCGGCGACCACCTCTCCCACGGCGATATCCGAACGATAGAACTTGCCCTCGAACGTGATGATCTCGGCACCCTGGTACGCGCGCTCGCGTGCTTCCGCCACGTTGGCGCCACCCGCGACGATGTGGATGACGCGACCGCCGCCCGTGATGAATCCACCTCCGGGCGCAGCCTTCGTCGCACCGTGGAACGCGTACACGCCTTCGGGCAGACGGTCGAAGCCTTCGATGCGCGCACCCGTCTTCGGCGACGCCGGGTATCCCTCGGCGCACAGCACGACGTCGACGAACGCGCGCTGGCTGAACCGCACGGGATGCTCGCGCACATACTCGGCGAGCTTCCCGTCGCCGAGCGCGAGCATGAGCTTCGCGAAGTCGCCGCCGATGCGCGGGAGCGTCACCTCGGCCTCGGGGTCGCCGAACCGCGCGTTGTACTCGAGCACGCGGAAGCCGCCGTGCGTGCGCATGAGTCCGGCGAAGATGACGCCGCGATACGGCGTCCCTCGCGCGGCGAGCGCGCGTGCGATGGGGAGGATGAGCTCGTCCGCGACGTGCTGCGCCTCGTCGTCGGGGAGCACGGTCGTCGGCGAGACAGCGCCCATCCCACCGGTGTTCGGTCCGGTGTCGCCGTCGCCGACCCGCTTGTGATCGCGCGCCGGCGCGAGGGCGACGACGGTCTCGCCGTCGACGAGCGCCTGGAGGCTCACCTCATCACCCTCGAGCACCTCTTCGATCACGACGGCGCCGCCGGACGTGGGCGGAGTGCCGAGCGCGACGCGAGCCTCATCGGTGGTGCGGCAGACCGTCACGCCCTTCCCGGCGGCGAGGCCGTCCGCCTTCACGACGAGCGGCGGCTGCCAGCGCGACAGCGCCTCGCGTGCATGGTCGGCGCTCGGGAACGACTCCCACCGCGCCGTCGGCACGCCGGCGTCGCGCATGAGCTCCTTCGCGAACGTCTTGCTCCACTCGATGCGCGACGCGTCGCGCGATGCGCCGACCGTCGCGATGCTCGCGCGCCGCAGGTGATCGGCGATGCCCTCGGCGATGAGCTCGTCGGGACCGACGATCGCGACGTCGGTGTGCGATGCGGCGACGTGCTGCTGCAGCCGCATCGCGTCGCGCGCCGAGAAGTCGAGCACCCGCGCGAACAGCGCGAGACCGGCGTTCCCCGGCACGACGTCGATGCTCGCGACGCTGTCGCACCGCGCCAGCCGCCACGCGATCGCGTACTCGCGACCGCCTCCACCGAGCACCAAACAATTGAGACCGGGCGCGCCTCCCGAACGACTGGGGGTGCGCGTCATCCGCTGCTCGTTGATGATCCGCCGGAGCCGCGCGCCGTCGTCGATGAGCTCCTTGAATCGCTTCATCGCGGTGTCGTTCCCGTTCGCGGGTGCGGTGTAGCGCGGCGTGCTCGCTCCCCGCATCCGGTCACTTCGTCACTCCCATTCGATCGTGGCCGGCGGCTTTGAGCTCACGTCGTACACGACGCGGTTCACCTGGGGGATCTCATTCACGATGCGCGCGCTGATGCGCGCGAGCACGTCGTACGGGATGCGCGCCCAGTCGGCGGTCATGAAGTCTTCCGTGGTGACGGCGCGGAGCGCGACGAGCGACCCGTACGTGCGGTAGTCACCCATGACGCCGACGCTCTGCACCGGTGTGAGCACGGCGAACGCCTGCGCGATCGAGCGATACAGGTCGGCCGCACGCAGCTCCTCGAGGAAGATCGCGTCGGCGCGACGCAGCACGTCGAGGCGCTCCTTCGTGACGGGGCCGATGACGCGCACGGCGAGCCCGGGGCCCGGGAACGGATGGCGCCACAAGATGTCCTCGGGGATCGCGAGCTCGGCACCGACGCGGCGCACCTCGTCCTTGAAGAGCCGCCGGAGCGGCTCGACGACCTCGAGGTCCATGACCTCGGGCAGGCCGCCGACGTTGTGATGCGTCTTGATGCGCGCGCTCGTCTTCGAATCGCGGCTCTTCGACTCGATGACGTCGGGGTAGATGGTGCCCTGCACGAGGAGCGCCTTCTCGCCGCGCGCGTCGGCCAGGAGTCCCATCTTCTTCGCCTGGTCCTCGAAGCTCCGGATGAACTCCTCGCCGATGATCGCGCGCTTGCGCTCGGGATCGGCGACGTCGCGCAGACGCGACAAAAAACGATCCGACGCGTCGACATGCACGAGACGAAGACGGGTGCCGAACGTCGCGACGACCTGGTCGGCCTCGCCCGCGCGCAGCAGACCGTGGTCGATGAACACGCAGGTGAGTCGATCGCCGATCGCCTTCGCGACGAGCGCGGCGGCGACGGCGGAATCGACGCCGCCGGAGAGGGCGCAGATCGCATGACGCTCGCCGATGGCGCGGCGAAGCTCCGCGACCGCTTCCTCGACGAACGCGGCGGGCGTCCAGTCGCCCTCGCATCCGCAGACGCGATACAGGAAGTTGCGCAGCACCTCCGCACCGCGCGGCGTGTGCATGACCTCGGGGTGGAACTGCACGCCGAACCGGCGCGCGCCGTCGCTCATCGCGGCGTGCGGGAGGCGATCGGTGGTCGCGACGCCGTGGAAGCCACGCGGAAGCCGCCGGACCGTGTCGCCGTGGCTCATCCACGCGCGCTCGGTATGTCCGAGGCCTTCGAAGATGCCCGACTGGTCGGAGATCTCAACGGTGGCGGGGCCGAACTCGCGCTTTCCCTCGGGGGCGACCTCGCCGCCAAGGACGTGGGCCATGAGATGCATGCCGTAGCAGATGCCGAGGACCGGGAACCGACCGTCGAGGACGGCGGCGTCTATCCCCGGCGCGTCCTTGTCGTACACGCTCGACGGTCCGCCCGAGAGGATCACGCCGACGACGCCCCTGCGCGCGAGCTCGTCGGCAGTGACGTCGTGCGGGAAGATCTCGCAGTACACGCGCGACTCGCGGACGCGTCGCGCGATGAGCTGTGTGTACTGGGAGCCGTAATCGAGGATCGCGATGGTGGCGCGCGTCTGCGGGGCGGACTCCCCCTCCGTCCTTCGGAGGCGGGCGTCCGGCGCGCTCACCTATTGATTATCGCGTACCGACCCTGTAGTTGGGCGCCTCGACAGTGATCTGCACGTCGTGGGGATGCGACTCGCGAAGACCCGCACCTGAGATCCGCACGAAGCGCGCCTTCGTGCGCAGATCCTCGATCGTCGCCGCGCCGGCGTAGCCCATGCCCGCGCGCAGGCCACCGACGAGCTGATGCACGAACGGCGCGAGCGGACCGCGCGCGGGAACGCGACCCTCGATCCCCTCGGGCACGAGCTTGCTGAATTCGGCGACGTCGCCCTGGCCGTAGCGGTCGCGGCTCGTCTGCCGTGCCTGCATCGCGCCCATCGAGCCCATCCCCCGGTACGACTTGAAGCTGCCGCCATCGCTCGGGATGACCTCGCCCGGCGACTCGTCCGTGCCGGCAAGAAGGCCGCCGAGCATGACGGTGTGCGCGCCAGCGCCGATCGCCTTCGCGATGTCGCCGGAGTGCTGGATCCCGCCGTCGGCGCAGATCGGGACGCCGGCCTTCGCCGCGGCGTTCGCGCAGTCGTAGATCGCGGTGATCTGCGGCATCCCGGCACCGGCGACGATGCGCGTGGTGCAGATCGCGCCGGGCCCCATGCCCACCTTCACACCGTCGGCGCCGGCGGCGATGAGCTCCTCGGCACCCGCCGCGGTCGCGACGTTCCCGCCGACGACCTGCACGCGATGACGGGCCTTCACCTTCTCGACCATGCGGATGACGGCGCCGGAATGCCCGTGCGCGGTGTCGACGAAGACGACGTCGACGCCCGCCGCGACGAGGGCCGCGACCCGATCGTCCGCGTCTCCGGATACGCCCACGGCCGCTCCGACGCGAACGCCCGCGGCCTTGCATTCGCGCACTTGCCGCGCCTGCTCGTCGACGGTGAGGTTGCGGTGGAGCACGCCGAGGCCGCCGAGACGAGCGATCGCGATCGCCATCCGCGCCTCGGTGACCGTGTCCATCGCGGCGGAGAGGATCGGGATGTCGAGCGCGAGCTCGCGCGTGAGGAGCGTTCTGGTGGAGACCTGCGTGGGGAGGATGTCGCTACGGGCGGGGATGAGGAGGACGTCGTCGAAGGCGAGACCTTCGGTTCCGAACTTCTCTTCGCCGGTCACTTCCGCGCCCCCATCGCGGAATTGTAACGGGGACGGCGCTCGTCGACTACGACGAGGTCTGCACCTGCGGATCTTCGGCGACGGCGACGGCGAGGAGCCATGCTCCGGCGACGGCGAGGCCGAACCGCACGATCATGTCGAGGGCCACGAGCACGAGGCCGAGCCCGCCACTTGCGATCACGAGGAACGCCCCGATGAATCCCACGAGCATGGATAGATCGCCGACCATCGTGCGGACAGCGATCGTGCGCGCGACGGGATCGCGACGCCAGCGACGCATGACCGGCACGATCCGTATCGAGCTCCTGATCGTCTCGTACAGGAGCCATCCAGCGGCCACCACGAGCGCGCTGCCTGCCGCGACCCGGTCGAAGACGGGAATGAGCATGACGAGCGATGCGATGAGGATGTGTCCGAGGGACGCAAGCACCGTACGGGCGCGATGCCGATGGCCGGGATGCGCCGTGATCGCGCGAAGGTGGAGGGTGATCGCGACGAACACGAGACCCGCGAGCGCAGCCGACGCGCTCCCGGCAAGAAGGAAGAAGTCGTGCCACTCCTCTGGGTGGTACCCGTCCAACACGCGGCATCATACCGGCGACCCGCGCGCTTACTTCGCCTTCGTCGGTCCCGCCACGGCGGAATTCGCGCTGCGGTTGCCGGCGTTATCGATCGTCACGAGGTACGCGCAGTAGAAGGAGCCATTCGTCAGTCCGCTGATCGAGTACGCCGTCACCGCGCCGACCGTCGCGCTGTTGGGATAGTTCGTCGTGTTCTGCGCCGGGCAGGGGCTCGCGCCGGCGTTCGTCCAGCGCACTTCGTAGCCCGAGACGCCGCTCGTCGCGTCGGTGCCGGCGGTCCACGTGAGATCGACCGTCACGGGGCTGCCATTCGCGCCGCCCGCCGCGACGAGCGCCGTCGCCGCGGTGGGCGCGGTGCCGTCGATCTTGATCATCTGCGTCGCCGGCGTGCTCGTGTTGCCGGCCGCATCGGTCCCGAAGTACTGGGCCGTGTGCCCGGTGCTGTCACCGCTCACGCTGAAGGTCACGCTCGATCCCGCCGTCGAAACCTGTCCACCGGCGTCGACGTTGCGCGTCACGGAGCCCATGCCGCTGCCCGTGTCCGTCCCGCTCACGGTGACGGAGACCGCGGCGGTGTACCAGCCGGCGCCGCACGCGGCACCGTTGCACGCGATCGACGTGGTCGGCGCGAGGCGGTCGGACACGCCGCTCTGCGCGGCGCTGTTGCCGCTGGTGAATGAGCCGCCGCCGCTGACCTGCGCCTCGATGACGTACTGATAGGTGCCGTCCGCCGGCGGCGTGTCCGAGTACGTGAGCGAGGTCGTCGAGCCGACCTGCGTGTACGGACCGCCGACCGGCCCGCGCAGCACGAGGTAGCTGAGCGTGTGACCCGCGCCCGGCGCCGTCGGCGTCGCGGTCCATGACAGGTTCACCGCGCCGCCGACGCCCGAGGTCGTCGCGTTCTGCGAGGCCGGGGGCTGGACCGTGAGCGTGCCGAACGTGTTGTTCAGGTTCGAGGTCGACGCGGTGAGCGACGCGCCCGTGTTCACCGAGACGGCCGCCGCGAGCGCGATCGTCACGAATACGACGAAGGCGACCACCAGCAGGCGGTCGCTCACGTGCGGTATCGCGCTCCCCCTCGGCATCGTCACGCCACCTGCGTCCGTCCGTGTGCCGAGCGGCGCACCCATGCGAGGTGCGCGTCCCACGCCGCGTCGGTCTCGACCGTCACCGCGACGGTGCGCCGTGCGACACGCGCGAGCGGACGGATCTGCGGCGAGACGACGCGCTCCTTACGGAAGACGAGGATCCCCGCGCAGGTGAAGAAGACGATCGCGGCGATGAGGCTGAGCGCGAGCCGCCAGTACGCCTGGACGTACACGATCGCGTAGCCGGCGACCGGGATCGCGAAGCGGACGATGCCCACCTGCCCGGGGAACGTCTTCGCCTCCGGGTCCGCCACGCTGTTCGCGTCGCCCTTCGTCATGAATGCGAGGCCCTCGGCCGTCTCCGCGACCGACATGACGCGGTGGGTCGTGGTCTGGTCGTACTGCTGGAACGTGATGACGTCGCCGAGCTTCACGGCCGACGGGGAGACCGGCTGGACGAGCACGAGCGATCCCTTGTGGATCGTCGGCTCCATCGAGCCGCCCGTCACGACGAAGCTGCCGAAGCCGGCGACGCGGATCGCCACGAACGCCACGCAGAGCACGAAGAGAAGACCGAAGAGGATCGCCTGGAGGATCGTCCCGAGGGTCTTCGTCATCTCCGTGCTCCTTTCTTTCTTGATGGAGGGCCGGGGCGGTCCGGGCCACGGACCGCCCCGGGCGAGGGGTCGTTACTTGGCGGAGCCCGCGAGCTGCGTCGCGGTGTAGGTGATCGTGAAGTCCTGCGACAGGCTCTGGAACGTGTTGCCGGCGGAGCTCGGGAAGCTGAAGTTGAACGTCAGGGTGTCGGTGCCGGCGGCGGCGATCGTGCCGGAGGCGGGGAGCGCGAGGTTCTTCAGCGCGCCCGTGTAGATGGTCGTCGCGCCGCGAAGGACCGTGACCTGAAGGCCGTTCGTCGTGTCAGACCAGAGCAGCGTGTTCGCCGTGGCCGACGCGGCGGCCGTGTACGTGAAGCCCGCGTTGCCGGTGTTCGTGATCGTCACGGTGCGGCTCGCGGTGTCGCCGGGGACGAGGTTCGTGATGTTCACGAGCTGATTGGCGCTGGGCTTGTCGTTGCTCATCGAGATCGTCGCGGTCGCGAAGGTGTTGCTCGGGTTCGAGGTCGTCGCCGTGAAGCTCGCGGAGGTCTTGTCGGCCGTCGCGGTGAGCCCGACGAGGACCATACCGGCGAGCGCCATGCCTGCGAAGAGGTTGAGCTTGCGCATTTCTGGTCTTCCTTCCTGTTGTCCGCTCCGCCGGTCTTTTCGGTTCTCGCGTCCTGGTCGGGCGGGGTTTCTTGTCGGGTGTCACTTTCCCGCGCTGACGCACTCGTGACATCGGCGGCAAGGGGGAGGTAGGACCCTCGTTGGTCGTAGTCCTAGGAAGGAAGGCCGCGCCGTATCACCCGATGGGAGGAGGCGTCTCCTCCGCTAGGCGTAGCGTGGGCCAGTGCTCACGAGCGTGCTCCTCGCGGCCCTTGCCCTCGTCGTGATCGCCATCGTCGTCGGCGCGCTCATCGTCGCCATTTCCGTCCTCGTCTACGGCCCGAGCGGCGCCGGCGAGGGCCTCGGCGCCTTTCTTCACGGTCGCTTTCGCAAGGACCGTCGGCCGTGGTGGGACTTCTTCGGCTTCACCGACGAAAGCGACGTCATCTACCCGCTCATGCGTCGCGAAGGGGACGGCGACGCGGAGAACGGCCGGAACGACCTCTAGCGCGGTCGGTCTTACTGCGGCTGCTGGCGCGACTTCGCGAGGCGCTCGCCGAAGGCGCTGCCGCCACCGGCCCACACCGAGAGGCTCTGCACGCGCTTCCTGCTCCACGAGCGCGCGCGCCACCAGAACACGAGCGCCGTCGCGAAGGCGACGACGCAGGCGGCGGGGAGCACGGCCTGCTGGAGCGTGATGAACAGGTCGAAGCGATGGGCGACGACGCCGAGCGCGAGGAGCACGAGCGCCTCGATCTCGAGCACCGCCATGAGGAACACGAGCGCGAACGAGGCCGCGCCGAACGTCTTGTTCGCGCGGTGCGGGAAGGCGATGTCGAGAAGCCCCATGACCGCGGCATCATCGTGGCTCGCCACCTGCCACACAAGCCCCCGAGCGCGGGGGGCGGCCGCTACAGGAGCGTCGCGGTCCGTTCGGGGCCGATGCCGACCATGCCGATGGGCGCGCCGACCGTCTGTTCGATCTTCGCGAGGTACGCGCGTGCCGCCGCCGGCAGATGCGCGCGATCGCTCACGCCGTCGAGCGCGACCGACCAGCCCTCGCAGCGCTCGTACACCGGCGTGACGCCCTCGAGCATGAGCGTCGGCGGCATGTCCGTCGTGCGCTTCCCGTCGCGCTCGTACGCGACGCAGAAGGGGATCTCGGCGTACGCGCCGAGGACGTCGAGCTTCGTGACGGCGATCTCGGTGAACGCGTTCAGTCGGTTCGCGTGGCGCGCGGCGACGGCGTCGAACCAGCCGACGCGACGCGGCCGACCGGTCGTCACGCCGTACTCGTTCGCCATCTCGCGGAGCGCGTCGCCGTCCTTGCCCTTCATCTCCGTCGGGAACGGGCCCTCGCCGACGGCGCTCGAGTACGCCTTCACGACACCGATGACGCGCGTGATGTAGCGCGGCGGGATGCCCGCGCCGACGGACGCGAATCCCGCGAGCGGATTCGATGAGGTCACGTACGGGTAGATGCCCCAGTCGAGATCGCGCATCGCTCCGAGCTGACCCTCGAGGAGGACGCTCGCGTCCTTGCGGATCGCCTGCTCGACGAGCGGAAGCGTGTCGACGATGCGGTCGCCGAGCGTCGCGGCGGCGCGCAGGACGCGGTCGGCGACCTCGTTCGCGTCGAGCGGCGATTCGCCGAAGCGCTCGAGGACGGCGTTCTTCGTCTCGAGCTCGTGCGCGACGCGCGCCCGGAACCGCTTCGGGTCACGCACCTCGTACACCTGGATGCCGTGGCGCGCGACCTTGTCGGCGTACGCGGGTCCGACGCCCTGCCCCGTCGTGCCGAGCTTCTGCCTTCCGCGCTCGCGCTCGTCGAGGCGGTCGAGGAGCGTGTGCCACGGCATGACGATGTGCGCGCGGTCCGATACGCGGAGATTCGCCGTCGCGATCTTGTGCGACTCGAGGTTCGCGATCTCCTCGCAGAGGACCTCGAGGTTGACGACCGTGCCGGGGCCGACGATGCAGAGCGCGTTCGGATTGAAGATGCCCGACGGGACGAGATGCAGCTTGAACGTCCCGAACTGGTTCACGACGGTGTGCCCTGCGTTGTTGCCGCCCTGGTAGCGGATGACCACGTCCGCCTCCTGCGCGAGGAGGTCGGTGATCTTCCCTTTGCCCTCGTCGCCCCATTGGGCTCCGACGACGGCCGTCACGGGCACGTGAAGGGATGCTAGCCGTTATCCGCGCGCGATGACGGCTCCAAGCTTCGCGAGCTCGATGACCGTGAGCGTGCGTGATCGCGCGTACATCCACCAGCGGTCCTCGTCCCACGTCGGATCGTCCGCGGGATGGTTGCGGAAGGTCAGGCCGGCGGGCGCGAACGAGCGCGAGAAGAGGATCGAGGCGCGCCGCTGGTGATACGGGCTCGTCACGAGGATGGCCGACCGGAAGCCATGCTGCTGCATCACCTGCGCGACGAAGCGCGCGTTCTCCTCGGTCGTCGCGGAGTTCGGCTCGACGATGATCGCGTCGGCGGGGACGCCGAGCTCCATGGCCTGACGCTTCATGATCTCCGCGGAGCTCACCGACGTCGGATCCTGCGAGGCGCCGGAGAACAGCAGGTACGGCGCGTACTGCAGGCGCCACAGCTCGACGGCCGTCTCCATGCGCAGCCCCTCGTCTCCCGAGACCGCGACGATGACGTCCGACCGCTCGAGCGGGTCGCTCACGGCGAGCGCGTGGCCGATGAACACGAGGCCGCCGAGCTCGAGGAGCAGGACGAGTGCGATCCCCACGAGGACCCCGAAGACGAATCTGCGCATGTCCGCTTCCGAGTGTGCCGCAGCGTGCGGCGGACGACTATCGCGCGGCGCGCTTCTCCTCGAAGCATTCGGAGCAATACACCGGGCGATCCGTGCGCGGGACGAACGGGACCTGCGCGGCCTTGCCGCAGTTGCTGCAGGTCACCTCGTGCATCTGGCTCGCGCGAGCCGCGCGCCGCTCTTCCTTCGCGCGCTTGCGGCAATCCGCGCAGCGCTGCGGCGGGTGCACGAGCCCCTTCTGCTGGAAGAACTCCTGCTCGCCGGCGCTCCACACGAAGGCGTTGCCGCACTCGCGGCACTGGAGGGTCTGATCGGTGAATGCCATCTCGCCTGCTCCCGGCGAAATCGTAGGCTGACGGTCAAGCGAGCGTTCGCGGCCGGCCCTGCCGCGCGGGAGGGCTACGCGCGCTCGGACGTGAGGCGCAGCCCGTCCGCGAGCGAGGTCCGCGGCCGCCAGAGCTCGCCCCGGATCGCCTTCGACGGATCGAGACATGCGCGCTGGACCTCGACCGGCCGCGGCGGCGCGTGCCTGATCCCGGCGGGCGCACCGAGGATCTTCGTCATCGCGTCGATGAGGTCGTTCACGCTCGTCGGGACGCCCGTCCCGATGTTGTAGACGCCGTGCCAGCTGCCCGCGAACGAGGCGAGCACGGCCTCGACGACGTCCCCGACGTAGATGTAGTCGCGTTCGGCGGTCCCGTCGCCGAAGATCGTGAGCGGTGCCTTGCGCCGCCACAGGCCGAGGAAGATCGCGATGACGCCGCCTTCGAGATCCTGCCGCTGCCGCGGGCCGTAGATGTTCGCGAGACGCAGCGTGATCGACGGGACCTGCGCCTCGTCGACGATCGTCTCGGCCTCGAGCTTGAAGCGGCCGTAGTTCGAGTCCGGCGCGGCGGGCGTGCGCTCGGTCGCGCACACCGGCGTCTCGCCGTACATCGCGCCGCCGGTCGAGATGTTCACGAGCATCTGGACGTGACGGTCCTCGGCGAGCCGCACGACGTTCCGCGTCCCCTCGACGTTCACGCGCCGGTAGAGATCCACCTTCTCCATCGACTCGACGACCTTCGTCTTCGCCGCGCAGTGGACGATCACGTCGAACCCCTCGCCCTCGAGCGCCTCATCGAGAGCGTGCGCGTCGGCGATGCTCGCGACGCGGAGCGGGATGTCGGGCGCGAGGTTCTCCCGCGATCCCGTCGAGAGATCGTCGAGCGCGACGACGAGATCGCCGCGCGCGACGAGCGCGTCGACGATGTTGCTGCCGAGGAAGCCGGCGCCGCCGGTCACGAGCACACGCAAGGCTTGGTCGCTCCTTGTGGATGAGTTCGTGGATGAATTGGTGGACGAAGATCCTTCCGCCCGACCTCGACCGACAGTAGCGTGCGTCATGCCGCGGGGCTTCCTCCGCGCAGCCCACACGTGGCGCGGAGGGTCCATTCTTTGGCCGTTAGAACGCACGTTCTAGACTTGACCTCGTGACGATCGAGGCCCGCCCCGAGCGCCAGGCGCCGTTCGACGAGCGCGCCGAGCAGCACGTGCTCGGCAGCCTGCTCATCGATCGCGACGCGATCTTCAAGATCGCCGACCAGCTGTCGAGCGATGACTTCTATGTCGCGCGGCACCAGCGGATCTACGCGGCGGTGTACGAGCTCCTGCAGCGCCGGGAGCGCATCGACCCGCTCACCGTGCAGGTCGAGCTCGCGCGCCGCGAGGAGCTCGACCGCGTCGGCGGCGCCGCGTACCTGAAGTCCCTCGTCGACCTCGTGCCGACCGCGGTGGAGATCGAGCGTCACTCGCGCGTCGTCCGGGACAAGGCGATCCTCCGGCGGCTCCTCGGGGCGGCGACGGCGATCGCGGCGGATGCGTACAGCGAGCCGACCGACATGCCGCTCGTCCTCGACAGGGCCGAGCAGCGCGTCTTCGCGCTCCGCGAGGACACGACGAACGCGCAGCTCCGGCACATCCAAACCGCGCTCCAGGACAACTTCCAGCACCTCACCGAGCGGATGGACCGCCCTTATGAGGTGAGCGGCATCCCGAGCGGCTTCCGCGAGGTCGACTTCTTCACGGAAGGCTTCACGCTGGGCGACCTCGTCGTGCTCGGCGCGCGCCCCTCGGTCGGCAAGACGAGCCTCGCGCTCGCGATGGCCTTCAACATCGCGAAGCGCGGCCACCCCACGCTCATCTTCTCGCTCGAGATGGACACGAAGCAGATCGTGTCGCGCTTCCTCGCGATGAATTCGCGCAGCGACCTCCTCGCCCTCCGCACCGGGAACGTGTTCGACACCGAGGCCGCCACGGCGCTCGCCGGCGTGCCGATCCTCATCGACGACACGCCCGGGCTCTCGGTCATGGAGCTGCGCACGAAGGCGCGGCGCGCGAGCACACACGATCGCCTCGAGGTGATCGTCGTCGACTACATCCAGCTCATGCGCACGGCCGGCGACGAGGAGAACCGCGTGCAGGAGATCGCGGCGATCACGCGCAATCTCAAGTCGCTCGCGCGCGAGCTGAACGTCGTGATCATCGGCCTCTCGCAGCTCTCGCGCGCCGCGGGCGATGCCGGCCTCGAGCCGAAGCTCTCGACGCTCCGTGAATCGGGCGGCATCGAGCAGGACGCGGACATCGTCATGATGCTGTGGCGCGACAAGGACGACGCGCCGCCGGGCGCGCCGCGTCTCATCCACGGCAGCATCGCGAAGAACCGGAATGGCCCGACGGGCCCGTTCCAGCTGCTCTTCGCGGGCGAGCAGGCACGGTTCTTCAGCAAGGCGCCCGACGACGGGATGCCGGTATGACGCTCGACCTGCAGCGGACCGGACCGAAGCCGCCGCCGGAGAAGCCCGAGGCCGAGGCGAGCCTCATCGGCGCGATCCTCATCGACGCGCGCGTCTACGAGGAGAGTGTCCGCGGCCGCATCGCGCCCGCGGAGCTCTCTCGCGAGCAGCACCGTCTCGCGCTCGCCGCGATCGAGCGTGTGTGGGAGCGCGGCGAGGCCGTGGGCTTCCAGACCGTCCAGGCGGAGCTCGCGTCGAGAGGGGAGCTCGATGCGGTCGGCGGCGCGCAGTTCCTCGTCGGGCTCATGCAGAACGTGCCGACCGTCGCGCACGCCGAGACGTACGCGACGATCGTCGAGCGGACGGCGCTCCTTCGCCGCCTGATCGGCGCGGCGAACGAGATCGCGCATCTCGCGCTCACGCGCGAGGACGCGAAGAGCGCGGTGGAGGACGCGCAGGAGCTCCTCTTCGCCGTGAGCGAGTCGAACCTGCATCGCGACGTCGTGCCGCTCGACCTCGCGCTCCGGCGTTTCGCCGATCAGATCAGCGCGCGCGCCGACGACCACCGCGAAGGCATCCCCACGGGCTTCGCGTCGCTCGACGCGAAGACCGGCGGTCTCCAACCCTCCGACCTCATCCTCCTCGCGGGCCGGCCGGGTCTCGGCAAGACGAGCTTCGCGCTCAACATCGTGTGGAACGCGGCCGCGATCGCACGGAAGACGTGCGCGGTGTTCTCGCTCGAGATGAGCGAGATGCAGATCGTGCAGCGCCTCATTTCGATGACCGCCGAGATCGACGGCAACCGCATGCGCCGCGGGCGGCTGTCGCCGCAGGAGTTCGTCTCGATCTCGGACGCCTCGGACCGCCTGC
>DATDNP010000030.1:0-25562 GCA_036518215.1 Candidatus Limnocylindria bacterium | reverse complement strand
TCGTCCTCGTGCTCGAGGACGATGCGACCGTCAGGGAACGAACGCAGGTGGACCAGCGTGCCCGAGCTCGTCCTGTACGTTCCTGGCTCGCGTATGAATGTCGTCATCGCGATCCTCCCAGAGCCCCATCTGCGCTGCGGTGAGGAGCAATGTGTCCAGCGGAACGCCACCGGTCGCGACCCATTGATGCCGGTCGTGCGCGTCGGGCGAATCGCAATACGCCGCGGTCCCGTGACGCACGACGACGCGCCCATCGCCCTTCGATGCGCCGACGTGCGCGGGATTCCGACACCAGAAATGGATGAGCGTCGACACCCCGTGCCTCCCCTAATGCAACGATCGTGTGACGACGAACATCCTACGCACGCGTGCACGCGACGGGAGAACGCTCGTGCGTGCGGGAAGGATGTCGCCGGGCAAGCGTCGATGGCGGCACGCCTGGTGCGCCGGACGGCGGCGTGAGCGCGTATCCCGAACCTGAGAGCCCGCGGTCGCTCCGGAGCGTGGCCGAGGCCTCGCGCGCGTGCCGCGCCTGCGATCTCTGGCGTCGCGGGACCCAGACCGTGTTCGGTGAAGGGCCCCGCAACGCCGAGCTCATGTTCGTCGGAGAGCAGCCCGGCGACGTCGAGGATCGCCAGGGCGAGCCGTTCGTCGGTCCCGCCGGCCGCGTCCTCGACGAGGCGCTCGATGCGGCCGGCATCGACCGGCGCACCGTCTACGTCACGAACGCGGTGAAGCACTTCAAGTGGAAGCCGCGGGGGAAACGGCGGCTCCACGAGAAGCCGAACGGGAGCGAGGTCGCGGCGTGCCAGCACTGGCTCGAGCTCGAGCTACGCCTGGTGCGTCCCTCGCTCGTCGTCGCGCTCGGCGCGACCGCCGCGCAGGCGCTCCTCGGCCCCGGCTTCCGCGTCACGCGCGAACGCGGGAAGCTCCACGAGTCGCCGCTCGCACCGCGCGTCGTCGCGACCGTGCACCCGTCGTCGATCCTGCGCTCGCCCGATTCACGAGAACAAGAGATGGCCGCGTTCATCAAGGACCTGCGCGGCGTCGCTCGCCTTCTTCGAAGCTGACCCGGGCTCGCGCTCGCCGAACTCGGCGGCTGACGGGTCCTGTCCCGCTCCGGGCGATGTTCTCCTCGCTGCGAGACCGAGACCCGCTTCCGTGACGACACCGAGTGCGGCGGACGCGCGGCCGCGGGGCCCTCGGTCTCTGGCATCGGAGAACATCGCCCTGCGCGTGCCACCCGCCAGCCGCCGGCGATGGCGCGCGGAGGACATGCTCAGGCGTAGAAGGCGAGCGCGCCCTTGCGGCACGTGAACTCGGCGGGGAGCACGCCCGCGAGCGTTCCGTCGGCGTGCACGGTGAGCGGCTCGTCGCAGGTGATGTCGATGCGCGCGCCGCGATAACGCACGGGGCGGCCGGGGAGCGGCTGCGTTCGCCAGAGGGCGATGAGCGAGCGCACGAGCGCGAGACGCCCCATGCGCGGGAACACCGCGACGTCGAGCATCCCGTCGCGCATCGTCACGTCCGGCAGGATCGACAGCGCCCACGCGTAGTACGGGCTGTTGAGCACGAGGATCTGCATGACGCGATGGACGTACGCCTCGCCGTCCACCGTGACGATCACGCGGTGCGTGCCGTGCGTCGCCCAGCGGAGCACGCGGCGCGCGGCGCGCCGCCACGATCCGCGCTCGGCATGACGCGCGGCGCCGAACAGCTCGGCATCGAGACCGACACCGGCCGTCTCGAAGAAGAGCCTTCCGTGCACCTCGCCCACATCCGCGCGTCGCACCCGTCCGGCCGCGATGACCTGCGCCGCCGCGACCGGGGTGAGCGGCAATCCGAGGCCGTGCGCGATGTTCATGAAGCTGCCGAACGGCAGGATGCCGAGCACGACGTCGCTTCCGAGCAGGACGGCCGCGGCCGGCGCGACCGTGCCGTCGCCGCCGGCCACGAGGCACGCGTCGTATCGCTCCGCGATCGCGCGGCGTGCGAGGTCGGCCGAGGTCGGGTGCTCCCGTCCGGTGTCGACGCGATCGACCGTGTGACCGGCGTCTCTCAGCAGCCGGATCGCCTCGTCGAGATCGGTCGCGCTCGCGGTCCGGTGACCCGCCGCCGGATTGACCGCGCAGAGCGCTCGCACCGCTCCTGATGATGCAACTGCAGGGCCTGTTGGCGGGTACTGCACCCGTACACTGGTGACTCCCTCATGACGTCCTCCCGGTCGGACCGTCCGTACGGCGCCTTTCCAACGCCGGGACGCGTCGCGCCCGCGCCCGAGACGCCCGCGCCGACCCCGGTCACGCCCCTCCGTACCCGCGTGTGGCGCCGCGTCGCGGCGCCGCTCGCCGTGATCCTCATGCTCTCGGTGATGGTCGTGCTCGTCGACGACGTCCAAACCGGCGCGAACCGCACCATCGGCGCGATCCAGGAGCAGCCGACGCCGTCACCGACGCCCCCGCTCGCGGCGGCCGTGTACGCGCACGTCGCGCCCGCGGTCGTCGAGGTCATGGCGCGCACGACGGGCGGTGACCCGTCGTCCGGCGCCGGCGTGGTCGTCGACGATCAGGCGGACATCCTCACGAGCCTGCATATCGTGAAGGACGCCGCGTCGATCACGGTGCGCTTCGCCGACGGCACGAGCTCTCCCGCGCAGGTCACCGGATCGCTGCCCGATAAGGACATCGCGGTCCTGCATCCCGACGCGGCGCCGGCGCAGCTGCAGCCGGCCACGCTCGGCGACCCGAGCCACCTGGCCGTCGGCTCGCCGGCGTTCGTCATCGGGCACCCGTTCGGGCTCACCGGATCCCTGTCGGCGGGCGTCGTGAGCGGCCTCGATCGATCGCTCTCGGCACCCGGGCTCGCGAAGCCGCTCACCGGACTCATCCAGTTCGACGCCGCCGTGAACCCCGGCAACAGCGGCGGTCCGCTCGTCGACGCGAGCGGCGAGGTCGTCGGCATCGTGACCGGCCTCGTGAACCCGTCGGGCGAGAGGGTCTTCAGCGGGATCGGCTTCGCCGTGACGATCGACCAGGCCGCGGGCGCGCTCGGCGCCCCGGTCGACTGACGCGCGCAGAAACAGAAGGAGTGGGGACGAGCACGATGACACTCTCGACGCGGCCCGGCAGCCAGATGGAGCGGCTCCTGTTCGAGATCAAGAAGGTGATCGTCGGCCAGGACCTCCTGCTCGAGCGCATCGTGGTCGCGCTCCTCGCGCGCGGTCACCTGCTCGTCGAAGGCGTGCCCGGTCTCGCGAAGACGCTCGCGGTGAAGACCGTCGCGCAGGCGATCTCCAGCGAGTTCAAGCGGATCCAGTTCACGCCGGACCTCGTCCCGGCGGACCTCGTCGGTACGCGCATCTACAACCAGAAGACGGGCGAGTTCCAGACGTCGCTCGGTCCCGTGTTCACGAATCTCCTGCTCGCCGATGAGATCAACCGCGCTCCCGCGAAGGTCCAGAGCGCGCTCCTCGAGGTCATGCAGGAGCGTCAGGTGACGATCGGCCGCGAGACGCACCACGTGCCTGAGCCGTTCCTCGTCATGGCGACGCAGAACCCGATCGAGACCGAGGGGACGTACGCGCTCCCCGAGGCGCAGGTCGACCGCTTCATGATGAAGGTGCTGGTCACGTATCCCACCGAGATGGACGAGTTCGTCATCGTGGAGCGCATGACCGGGGCGCTCGCGTCGGTGCAGCCCGTGCTCACGACGCAGCAGCTCATCGAGCTCCAGCGCGAGGTCGACCGCGTCTTCGTCGATCCCGTGCTCATGGAGTACGTCGTACGCATCGTGTCGGCGACGCGCATCCCGAAGGACTACGGGCTCGAGGCGATCGCGAAGTACATCACGTACGGCGCGAGCCCGCGCGCGTCCATCAACCTCGTGCTCACGGCGCGCGCCCTCGCGTTCATGCGCGGGCGGGACTACGTGCTCGCGCAGGAGATCCACGACGTCGCGCTCGACGTGCTTCGCCACCGCGTCGTTCTGTCGTACGAGGCGCTGTCCGACGAGATCACCACCGACTCACTCATCGCGAAGGTCGTCGAGCGCATCCCGGTGCCGGTCGCTCCGATGCACGGTCATGCCGTCGCGCGCTGATCGGCGGCTCCGCCGGCTCGAGTGGACCGTCATCCGTCGCCTCGACGGGTTCCTTCAGGGCGACTACCACTCGATGTTCCGGGGATACGGGTTGGATCTCGCGGACATCCGCGAATACGTCGCGGGCGACGACGTCCGCCATATCGACTGGAACGTCACCGCGCGGATGGACACGCCCTACGTGCGCGAGTACCTCGAGGATCGCGAGATCACCGCGCACTTCCTGCTCGACATCTCGCCGTCGGTCGACTTCGGTACCGCCACCGCGCTGAAGCGCGACCTGCTCATCGATTTCGTCGCGGTCCTCGCGCGATTGCTCGTGCGTCACGGCAATCGCGTCGGCGCGGTCATCTACGGCAAGGGTGTCGAGCGCGTCATCCCCGCGGCGGGCGGACGGATACAGGTCCTGCGGCTCATCGACCAGCTCGAGCGGCACCCGCGGCTCGAGAGCGCGCCGGCGACGTCGCTCGCGGAGCTGCTCGACACCGGAGCACGCGCGATCAAGAGACGCGCGCTCGTCTTCATCATCTCGGACTTCTTCACGACCCCAGGATGGGAGCGACCTCTCGCGCAGCTCTCGCGCAGACATGAGGTGCTCGCGGTGCGGCTCGTCGATCCGCGCGAGCGCGAGCTCCCCGAGATCGGGATGGTCGTCATGAACGACGCCGAGACGGGCGAGCATCTCTGGGTCGACACGAACGACCGGAAGTTCCGCGCGCGGTTCGCCGAGGTCGTCGCGCGGCGCGATGCCGCGCTCGCGACGGCGTTCGCGCGAAGCGGCGTCGACGCGATGGAGCTCTCGACCGAAGAGGACCTCGTGCGGTCGATCGTGCGCTTCGCGGCGATGCGCAAGGCGCGGAGATCGAACGCGCGCCGCGCCGCGGTGGCCTCATGAACTTCCTGTGGCCGGGCGACCTGGTGCTCGTCCTCGTCGTGCCCGCGCTCGCGGCGCTGTACGTGTGGGCGCAGCGACGACGCCAGCGCTACGCCCTCCGGTACGCGAGCCTTTCGCTCGTGCGTGAGGCGATCGGCAATGGGCCGGGCCGCAAGCGGCACATCCCGCCTGCCCTCTTCCTCGCCGCGCTCCTCTTCATGGCCGTCGGCACCGCGCGACCGGAGATGGTCGTCACGGTGCCCGTGCAGGAAGGCACGGTCATCCTCGCCATCGACGTCTCCGGCAGCATGCTCGCGCAGGACCTGCAGCCGAACCGGATCCAAGCCGCGAAGGACGCGGCGAAGGCGTTCGTCGAGCGGCAGGGCGCCGACGTGAAGATCGGTGTCGTCGCCTTCTCGACCGACGCGCAGATCGTCCAGGCGCCGACCAACGACAAGGATCTCGTCGTCGCCGCGATCGACCGGCTCCAGACGCAACGCGCGACGGCGATCGGGCGCGGCATGCTCGCGTCGCTCGACGCGATCTTCGAGGACTCCGAGGAGACGCCGCCGAGCGTGATCGCGCTGCGGCGCCTCGCCGGGGATCCGACGGGGCCGACACCGCCGCCGGTCCCGAAGGGCGCCGACCGGACCGCGACCATCGTGCTGCTCTCGGACGGGCAGAACAACCAGTTCCCGGCGCCGCAGCAGGTGCTGGAGGACGCGGTGAACCGCGGCATCCGCATCTTCACGGTGGGCGTCGGGAGCGCGGACGGCACCGTGGTGCGCATCCAGGGACGCGCCGTGCGCACGCGGCTCGATGAGGCGACGCTCCGTCAGATCGCGGATGCGACGGGCGGCGAGTACTTCAACGCCGCGAACACGAAGGACCTGCGCTCGGTGTACGAGAACCTTTCGACGCAGCTCGTGTTCCGTCAGCAGCGGACGGAGATCACCGCGTTCCTCACGGCGATCGCGGCGGTGCTGTCGATCGTCGCGGCGGGCCTCTCGCTCTTCTGGTTCAACCGCATCCCCTAGACCAACACGAACACCGGGCAGCGCTCGGTGCAGCGCATCGGCAGCGCGGCCGGGCAACGTGCATCGAGCGGCGCGCGATCGCCGGCGCGCCCCGTCCATTCGGCGACGAACTGACCGTGGCGGGAGCAGAGGCCGGACACGACGACCGTCGTGAGGTGCGGGTCGAGGGCGCATTGTTCGAGCGTGAGCGCGCCGCGGTGCTCCTCCCAGCGCGCGCGAAGCGCGAGGATCGCGTCGAGCAGCGCGTCGTCCTGCTCCGTCCACTCGCGATGCGGGGCGGCTTGCATGCCCGCCTTCCCATGCAGGGCGCGTACCGCGCGGACGGGGGATACTTCCGGCCATGAACGCAAAGCAGATCCGCGAACGCATCCACGACGCGATGCCGACCATCCGTTCGGACCTCGAGCGCCTCGTCGCGATCCCGTCGGTGAGCGCGGCCGAACACGACCCCGAGCCGCTGCGTCGATCGGCGCAGGCGGTCGCCGAGATGCTCATGTCCGTCGGCGCGAACGCGCACGTCCTGCACACCGACGCCGGACATCCGGCGGTCGTCGGGTACGTGCCCGCGCCGCCAGGCGCGCCGACGGTGCTCCTCTACGCGCATCACGACGTGCAGCCGCCCGGACCCGATGACGAATGGACGGTCGCGAAGCCGTTCGCGCCGTCCGAGCGCGACGGCAGGCTGTACGGGCGCGGCACATCCGACGACAAGGCGGGCGTCGTCGCGCACATCGCGGCGCTGCGCGCGTTCGGCGGCAAGAGCCCCGTCGGCGTCGCGGTGTTCATCGAGGGCGAGGAGGAGGCCGGCTCCGAGAATCTGCGTGGCTTCCTCGAGCGCGAGCGCGATCGCCTTCGCTGCGATGCGGTGGTCGTGGCCGATGGTGGCAACTGGCGGCTCGGCGAACCCGCGCTCACGACCACGCTGCGCGGCGTCGTCTCGTGCGTCGTCGAGGTCCGCGTCCTCGACAAGGCCGTGCACTCGGGTCAGTTCGGCGGCGCGTTCCCGGACGCGCTGACCGCCATGGCGCACCTGCTCGCGACGCTCCACGACAAGAAGGGCGAGGTCGCGATCGAGGGCATCGCGCGCGGCAAGGCGAAGAAGCTCGACCTCACCGAGGACGAGCTGCGCGCGCAGGCCGGCGTTCGCCGGGGCGTGCAGACGATCGGCAAGGGCGGCCTCACGGATCGCCTCTGGATGAAGCCGTCGGTATCGGTGCTCGCGATCGACGCGCCTGCCGTCCGCGACGCGGTGAACCAGCTCGTACCGGTGGCGCGCGCGAAGGTGAGCATGCGCATCCCGCCGGGTCAGGACGGGAAGAAGGCGCTCGCGGCGCTCGTCGCGCACCTGAAGAAGAACGCGCCGTGGGGCGTCGAGGTGGGCGTCTCGCGCGAGTCGACCGGCGAGCCGTTCGTCACGAAGACGGGCGGCCGCGCCTACAAGGCCATGAAGAAGGCGCTGGGCGAGGCATGGGGGCACAAGGCCGTGGACATCGGCGCAGGCGGCACGATCCCGTTCCTCTTCGATCTCGCCGAGCTGTTCCCGAACGCGGAGATCATGGTCACCGGCGTCGAGGATCCGAGATCGGGCGCCCACGGACCGGACGAGAGCGTCGACCTCGGCGAGCTTGAGCGCGCGTGCCTTGCGGAGGCGCTCTTCCTGCAGCGATTCGCGAAGGGCTAGCGACCGCGCCGGTGGTGCTCGTACCACCACGCGACGAAGTGCGGATCGGGCTCGGCCATCTCGAGGTCGTCGATCTGGCAGACGACGTAGGGCGGGGACGTGCGATCGCGGAGCTCGTGCATCCGCTCGCACGTCACGCACACGCTCACGTCGGTGTCCGCGTGTCGCGCGCGGCAATACACGTGGCCGCCGATCACAGGTGTCTGCATCTCACCCACGCGTCTTCCTCGCGCGCGCGGTCGCAGGCCGCTTCGCGACGTCGCGCTCGTAGCGCCCCGACCGCTCCGCGAGCCTGATCCGATACGACACGTGCTGCTTCGCGCCGCGCACCCGTCCGGCCGGCCCGGCGGTCTCGCTCGTCGTGAGCGGCCCGAGCCGCGCTGCGATGAGCTTCGCCGCCGCGACGGCCATGTCGCCGGTCAGCTCCTCGAAGCGGCCCGACGCGATGACGCACTTCCAGTTCGCCATGTCGTCGATGTCGTCGACCTCGAAGCACACGTCCGGCGCCTTCCGCATCATGCGGATCTTCTGGCCGAGCACCGAGTGCCCGTACACGCTGTCGCCGTCGAACACGTAGGTGACGGGCACGACGTACGTCTTGCCGTCGGCGTGCACACCGATGCGTCCGACCGTGCTCTGGTGGAGCACCGCGTCGATCTGCGCGCGTGTGAGCGTCCCGAGCATTCGCCGCCTCCTATCCGAGCGCCACGCCGACGAGGCGACCGACGCCGTACGTGATCGCGGCGGCCGCGATGCCGATCACGAGCTGACGCAGGCCGGCGCGCAGCGCGTGCTGGCCGGTGATGACGGTGATGAGCGCCCCGACGCCGAAGAGCGCGACCGCGGAGAGCAACGCCGACGCGACGATCGCCGCCATCCCCGTCGTGACGAAGAGCGGGATCAGCGGCACGATCGCGCCGATCGCGAACATCGCGAACGAGGTCCCCGCGGCGACGTAGGCTGAGCCGCCGAGCTCCTCGGGATCGATCCCGAGCTCCTCGCGCGCGAGCGTCTCGAGCGCGCTCGCGCTCTTCACGACCTTCGCCGCGACCGCCCGCGCGTTCTCCTCGGACAGCCCCTTCGCCTGGTAGATGAGGCGCAGCTCGTCCTCCTCCTCGTCCGGTGCGAGCGTGAGCTCCTCCCGCTCGATCTCGATCTGCCGCGCGAAGAGCTCGCGCGCGCTCTGCACGGACAGCCATTCGCCAAGGGCCATCGAGAGCGCGCCGGCGAGGAGGCCCGCGAGGCCGGCGACGACGAGGCCGTGCGTGTCCGCGCCCGCACCCGCGACCCCCATGACGAGACCGAAGTTCGATACGAGGCCGTCGTCGACGCCGAGCACCGCCGCGCGCAGCGCGTTGCCACCGGTCGCGCGATGCCTCCCCTCGAGCTTCGCGATCGCCGGGCCGGCCATCCCGGATCCCGTGCCCGCGATCTCGCCCAGCAGGCGCGCGTGACTGCGCTCGTCGCGCGAGAGCGACGCGTCCGCCTCGGGCTGTGCGTCGTACGCGCCGCGGTCCTTCGCCTCGCGTCCCGCCATCGTCGACGCGACGATCGACGCTCCGACGCGGCGCGCGACGAACACGAGCACGCGCGCTCGCCACGACGGTGCCGGCGCGCCCTGCCACGCACCCGCGGCGCGAAGCTGGCGCTCCCACACCGCGGCATGACGCTCCTCGGCCTCGGCGAGCTTGCCGTACACGCTCGCGAGGGCGGCGTCGGACTCGTGCGACTGCATCGCGCGGTACACGGCCACGCCGTCGACCTCGCCCTGCAGGTCGGCGCGCCAGCGCGCGATGTCCTCGGGCCGAGCCGGCGCGGCGCTACCGCTCGTGGTCATGCGACCACGCTAGACAGGCCGGCCGCGTGGCTCGATGGACGGCCGTCACGATGTGACGGGACCTTTGTCCTAGGCGCGCGCCGCGCTCGAGCTGCGCGGGCGCCGGGCCGCGACGACCGGGTGTCTCAGGATGGTCCGGAGGCGCGACGGCGCCGCTCGACGGGGGTCGGACAGGTAGATCTCGTGGTGCGCGCCGCGATACCGCAGCCGCCGCTCGCGCACGAACTCGTCCATCTTCGCGATCGTGCGCGGCTCGTCGGCGTACGCGCCGACGTGGAGCACCTGCACGGCGTTCCCTTCGCGCAGCGTCTCCAAAGCGACGTGCGGCTGCGGCCCCTTCTTCGCGCGCAGCTCCTCGAGCGCGTCGCGCACGTTCGCGGCCGTGACGAAGTCCGGCACGCGGATGAGGAGCTTCCAGCGCCACGTCGACCGGGGCTGCGCGAGCGCGCGCGGGCCGCCGCCGTCGGCGGTCCAGAGGCCCTCGGACGCGGCGACCTTGAAGTCGCGCCCGCGCTTCTTCATCGCGAACTTGAGCGTGTACGCGGTGCCGTACAGCGCGCCCATCGCGCGTTGGAACTCGTCGTTGCCCGGCGCACCCGTGCCGCGCACCGAGAGGTACCGGCCCGATCCGACGCGGACGAGCGCGGGCTCCTTCGGCATCGCGTACTCGTCGCGGTGCTCGCGGAAGATGTCGATCTTCACGGCGTGCTCCTCTCGCTCGCGTACACGCGCGTGCCGGCGCGGCCGACGAGCGCGTCGGTGATGAGCTCGGGGGTCGTGATGAGGACCGATCGCGCGTGGCGCGATGGCGATCGAAGGAACCAGAGCGCCGACTCGACCTTCGGCGCCATCGTGCGCGGCGCGAGCTGGTGGGAGCGAAGCAGCCGCTCGGCCTCGATGTCGTCCACCTGCTCGAGCTCGCGCTCCGCCGGCGTCTCACGGTCGATCGAGATGCGAGGTACGTCGGTGCACAGGACGAAGAGATCCGCGTCGAGATCGATCGCGAGCCTCGCGGAGGTGTAGTCCTTGTCGACGGCCGCGACGACGCCGTGATGCAGCCCCGACGCGTCCCGCGCGACGGGTATCCCACCGCCTCCCGCGGCGACGACGATGTGCCCGCGGTCGAGAAGGTCGGCGATCGGATCGACGTCGAGCACGCGCAGCGGCTTTGGCGAGGCCACCGCGGGGCGCGTGCTGTCCGCCTCGAGCTGCGCGGCCGCACGCGCGAATGCCGGGTCGTCGAGCGAGACGAGCACGCGCGTGAGCACGACGCACGCGCGCTCGTGGCGGTGCCGCCGGACGAGCGCCTCGTCGAGCGCCATGAGGACGCGATATCCGAGCGCACCCTGCGCTTCGGCCGCCGCGAGCTCGCCGCCGTCGAGCGCGAGCGTGGCGTCCGCGGCGGCCGCGATGGCGGCGCGTCGGCGCGCCATCGCGAGGTAGGGGCCGCTCGAGTGCGTGAGGACGACCCGCCAGCCACGCGTGACGAGCTCGCACACGCCGCCGGCGATGTGTCGGAGCGCGTCGCCCTCAGCGTCCGACGTGGCCGGCAGCGCGCCGCTGCCGATGGCCACGACGGCGACCCGCCCGAGCTCCATGTTCGCGTCGATGGTCGCGACCGGACATGACGGGGTATGGCGGGTACGGGCTGCACCTCCGTCCGGAACGGCCCCACAGCGGCGTGACTCGGTACAGGACCGCCGCGTGACATTTGCCCATGTTCGCCGCGCTGTGCGCGCGTGACGATGCGGAGCATGGGCAAGCTACTCGTCCTCATCGCAGCCAGCGCGATCATCGCGAGCGCCTGCGGCTCGACGTCGGTCGAGCCGACACCCACACCGTCAGCCACGCCGTCCGCTACGACGTCGCCGGCACCGTCGGCCACCGTCGCACCGAAGACGCTCGACCACGACGTCGTGTATTTCGCGCGCGATCGTCTGCCGCCCGTGGCGGGTCATGTCGACGCCGCCGGTCAGGGCACCACGACCGAGTCGCGCATCCTCTCGCGCCTCTCCGCGCTGTATGGCGCCGTCGCGCCGTCGCCGCTCTTCAACGTCGCCGCGAACACGAAGGCGCGCCCGAAGAGCGTGAAGGTCGCGGGCGACCTGGCGACGGTGGACTTCACCGTTCCGAACGGTGACTGGGGCACCGCCGGGAGCGCGGGCACGCGCTCGTTCATCCAGCAGCTCGTGTACACCGCGACCGAGGAGCCCGGCATTCGCCGCGTGCTGATCCTTCAGAACGGCGGCGGCGCCATCATCGGCGGCGAGGGCGTCGTCATCGACCATCCCGCCGCGCGCGACGACGTCCTCGGCTACTCGTTCAAGGCATCCCTCGATCCGATGACGTTCCGCTACGACCGGACCGCGGCGTACGGCGTGAGCGCGAAGCTCTCGCTCGAGGACGCCACGTCCGCGCTCACACGGGTCAGGATCGCAGCGGCGAACGCGACGCCGAAGGACGCGATCGGATTCACCGCACGCATGGTCCAGAACGACGAGACGATCGCGCCGGAGCTCGGGAAGTGGGCGCTCGTCGTCGACCTCCCGAACGCGACCACGGCGGACGCCATGGGGCTCGAGATCGTGGACCGGACCCCCGTTCGCGCGATGCGCACGACGGCGCAGGCCGGCGGTCTGCGCTACGAGATCGGCTTCGACGACCTCCGCCCGTGGCGTGCGTTCCTCGACCAGCAACAGCTCGCTCTCGTCATCGACGTGGGCGGCGATCCCCTCGCGACGAGCCCGAACATCGCGCTCTACGCGCCGGTCTTCGGCACCTCGGTGAAGAGCGGAGCAGCGATCAGCGGCCTCGTG
The DNA here is from genome assembly GCA_036518215.1 of Candidatus Limnocylindria bacterium. Taxonomy (GTDB): domain Bacteria; phylum Chloroflexota; class Limnocylindria; order P2-11E; family P2-11E; genus CF-39. Next base: position 13,219 of record DATDNP010000030.1, on the reverse strand, counting down.
CGCGCGTTCGAGGCCCAGTACGAGTACAAGATCGCGGACGCGAAGGGCAACGTGATCCACGACTTCGCCCAGGCATCGCTCGGGACGAGCGAGTTCTGGGGGAGCTTCGCGATGCCACTCCCGAACGTCGCGCCCGGTTCCGCCACGATCGAGATCATGCTCCGCAGCCCGAAGGACGGGGAGATCACCGAGACGGTCATGACGTCGATACAGGTCGGCCCGTGATCTGGTGGCTCTTCGTCCCGGTGATGGTGCTCGCGACGATGCTCGTCGGCATCGTCGCGACCCTCGCCGCGCGCGTGCATCCCATCATCCGCTTCGCCGCGACGGTCTCGGCACTCTCCGCGGTCGCGATGCCCGTTGCGATCGTCCTGCACAACATCACGAGCGCGTGGATCGGCGCGGACGACGCCGTGACGTTCATCGTCGCGCTGCTCGTCGCGCCGGCAGCCTTCGCGCTCGGCACGTTCGTCCTCGCACGTGATCTCGAGAAGGACGAGCGCCGGTCGGCGATGGCTCGCGGGTTCACGATCGCCGCGAGCGGGGTATCGCTCATGGTCGCCTACGTCGTCTTCGATCTCGTCATCGCGATGTTCGGCGACGTCCCGGAGTACGTGGCCGTCGTCGAGGCCATCGTCCTGCCGGTCGCCGCGCTCGTCACGGCGGTCGGCGCGGCGATGAGCGCGATCGCCCTCGCACGCGAGAACACGCTCTTCCCTGACGCGCGCTGAGCCGCGTCAGCGGATGGGGTAGGCCTTCCGTGCCGCGATCCGCGGCGCGATGAGCCTGCGGCGTCCGGGCGTACGTGGGGTCCGGTGCGCGGGGCGCGAGGGCTCGGGCCCGTACGCGAGCGCTTCGTCCCGCACGGCCGCCTCGATGCGCTCGTGATCGGCCGGCGGCACGGGGATCGCGCGACCGATGAGGGCCGCGACGCGCTCGTCCGTCCAGCCGGCCGCGATGCGCGGATGGATCGTCACCAGAGATGGCTCGTGGCCGAGCGGTGCGATCACGCGGTGGCGGATCTCGAGCTGCTCGTGGTCGCCGCCGAGGACCGCCGCGGTGCCCAGCACGACCGCGCGGGTGACGAAGTCCGGCCGGTGCGTCCGCACCACGGCGATCCGCGCGCCCGCGAGAGGACGAGCCTCGAGGCCATCCGCGAGCGGCAGGTGATGCCAGCGGTCGCGCGCGAGCTCACGCGCTGTGACGTCGTCGACGATGAGAAGCCAGCAGTGGGTGTCCATGCCACGACCCTACGCGTGCGCCGTGCGGCCGTGCCGTCCGGCGCACCGCGCGACGGGCGCGGGGGCGTGCCCGACGCGCGATGTGACTAAAAGCGGGGGCGGCGCTTCGCCATGTACGCGGCGGCCTCGGCGCGGCGCGACAGGCCGAGCTTGTCGAGGATCCGGCTCACGTAGTTCTTGACCGTCTTCTCGGAGAGGAAGAGGACCTCGCCGATCTCGCGGTTCGTCTTTCCTTCAGCGAGCTGCTCGAGCACCTTGCGCTCCTGCTCGGTGAGCGACGCGAACGCGGGGTCCTCGTCCTCGCGGCCGCGGCGCACGCGCTCCAGGACCTTTCCGGTCACGTCGGGGTCGAGGAGGGAGCGGCCCTGCGCGACCGAGGTGATCGCGTCGATCACCGCCTGACCGCGGGTCTGCTTCAGCAGGTAGCCGGCCGCGCCCGCGACGATCGAGGCGAAGAGCGCCTCGTCGTCGGCGTACGACGTGAGCATGATGACCTTCGTCTCGGGTCGTGCCTCGCGGATCGTCCGGCACGCCTCGACGCCGCTGCCGTCGGGAAGACGCACGTCCATGACGACGACGTCGGGCTTCGCGCGCGCCGCGGTCTCGATGGCTTCGGCCGTCGTGCCCGCCTCGGCGACCACGAGGAGGTTCTTGTCGCGCCCCAGGAGCGTGCGCAGACCTTCTCGGACGACCTCGTGGTCGTCGACGAGCATCACGCGGACCTGTCCTTCTGTCATTCCATCTCCTCCGAAAGGGCCGGCAGCTCCAAGCGTACTCGCGCGCCCTGGCCCGGGGCGCTGTGGACCTGGAGGGTCCCCCCGACCGCGAACGCGCGCTCGCGCATGTTGTGGAGGCCGTGGCCCGTCGTGCTGGTCTCGAAGTCGAAGCCGACGCCGTCGTCGGTGATCTGCAGGACGACGCTGCCGTCCTGTCGGAACAGGCGGACGGAGGCGTGGCGAGCGCGCGCATGGCGCGCGATGTTCCCGAGCGCGTCGGCCGCGATGTAGTACGCGGCCTCGCGACGCGCGCGGTCGAGGCGCTCCGACGCCTCGCCGTCGATGTCCACGTCGACGTCGATGAGCGCGTTCGACCGCGCCTGATCGGCAAGCAGCGCGAGGGACGTCACGAGAGGCTGATCGCTGGCCTGCACGGGCCGAAGGCCGAGCACGTACCCGCGCAGATCGGCGATCGCCGCATTCAGGCGATCGACACTGCGAAGGAGCTGCGCCTTCGCGTGCGCGGGCTCCTCGTCGAGCCGGTCGGCGACGTCCTCGAGGAGCAGGCCCACGCCGTAGAGCGACTGCATCACGCCGTCGTGCAGGTCCATGCGGATGCGATGGCGCTCCTCGAGCACCGACACGCGCTCGGCCTGCTCGTAGAGACGGGCGTTCTCGATCGCGATCGCCGCCTGTGCCGCGAGCGTCTCGAGCGCCTCGGCGTCATCCTCGCTGAACTCCTCGGCGCTCTGCTTCTCGGTGAGGTAGAGGTTCCCCAGCGGCTCGCCGCGGAGCAGGATGGGCGTGCCGAGAAAGCTCGTCATCGGAGGGTGTCCCTTCGGGAAGCCGACGGACGCGGGGTGCTCGTGCAGATCGCGGAGACGGATCGGCTCGCGCTCGCGCTGGAGGTGGCCGAGAAGCCCGAGCCCTCGCGGGAGCGGGCCGATCCGGGCGCGCTCCTCCGGCGTGATGCCGGACGTCGTGAACGACTCGACGAGCCCATCCTCGTTGAACACGCCAAGGGCGGCGTACCGCGCGTTCGTGATCGCGCGCGCCTGATCGGTGACGCGCTGGAGCACTTCGTCGCGGTCGAGCTCCGAGGTGAGCGCGAGGCCGGCGGCGTTCACCGCCTGGAGCTGCTTGCGCTTCTCCTCGAGCGCGTCGGCAAGGTCGCGGAGCGCCTGCGTGTTCTTGCGGTCGCGCGCCTGGAGCGCGGCGAGCTGGTTGAAGACGGCGGTCGAGAACGCGAGCACCCCGGCGACGCCGACGACGAGCGTGACGAGGTGCGACCACCCGGGCTGCAGCACCCGCTCGACGAGGAAGTAGTCGACGCCCACGAGCGCGGCGATGAGCAGGGAGGGGAGCACCATCGCGGCGATCCGGAGACGCCGCGGGTAGAGCGCGCGGTCGGTCTCCTTCATCCCTGTCCCATACGAACGAATTATCGAATGCGTGTGAAACGCGAGAGGGGCGGATCGCTCCGCCCCTCTCGTGCCAGAGGTCTGAAGGTCCTTACGCCGACGTGGGGACCGGGACGACGGTTTGACGTTCGGCGCTCGTGACCCTCCAAGGTGTCCCGAGAAGCGGCAGCAGGAATCGGTCGAGTCCGATGTACCCAGCGGTCTTCCACGCGAGGACGAGGAGGAAGCCCAGGAGGAGCAGCACCGGGTTCGTGCTCGTGCTACCTGCGAGCATGAAGTTCAGGTTCATGAAGGCGCCAGACACGGCGGCGATGCCGGTGAAGGCCCCGAAGATGAGGCCGAGCCCGACGGCGGTCTCACCGAACGCGATGACCTTGCCCATGACGCCCTGCGCCTGGATGTTGATGAGCCACTGGATGAAGCCCTGGTACCAGTCGTACGTGATCGTGGGCTTCGCGCCCGTGGCCGGCGTCGCGGTGATGCGCTGCCAGAACGCGAGGATGCCTGCGCCATCGTTGATGTAGTTCGTCTTCGCACCGACGTCCTGCACCTTGTGCCAGCCGGCGTCGAGCCAGGCCCATCCGACGTAGACGCGGACGAGGAGCCAGATGAGTGCCATGCGGGTGTCGGAGAACAGGAATCGAGCGATCGGCGGGTCTGCGACCACCGTGCTCTGGATCTTTGTTGCGGCCATTGTTGCGACCTCCTTTGTCAGGCACTTTGCCGTCGGGTGAAGGCGGGTAACACGGCCTTACGGCCCGATCCGGCAGTACGGTAGACCCTCTCAGGTAGGCCGGGTGTGGCACGCAGGCTCCGCGAACGGGAAACGCGAGCGGCGCCTGAGGGACTTTTGGCCCTACCTGTGCCATGTGTGCGGCCGGAGCATCCGCGCATGCCGCAGATCGATATCGGGACCGTGCTCCTGGCGCTCGCGGGGCTGGGCGTGGCCGTGGGCTTCGCCGTCCTCGCCGGAACGGTGAGCGCGCGCGTCTTCTTCGACGCGAGCCGTCCTGAGTCGGAAGAGAACCGCTAGAGCCGCGGGGCGGCCTCCTCGGCCGCTCCGATCGCGCACACGATCTTCGGTCGGCGGGAATCCAGGTCGATGTCCACGAGCTTCTCGCACGCGTAGCACGCCATGACGTCGATCACCGAGCGTCGCTCGCCGCAGTACACCGTTCCCTCGTCGGTCACGGTGCGCACGGTCTTCACTCGAGCAGGCCGTGGCGGAGCGCGTAGTCGACGAGCTCGGACCGCCGGTGCAGGTCGAGCTTCGCCATGATGCGGGAGCGGTACGTATCGACCGTCTTCGGGCTCACGAAGAGCCGTTCGGCGATCTCGAGGTTCGAGAACCCACGTGCGGTGTAGCGCAGGACCTCACGCTCGCGGGGCGACAGCGCCGGCTCGGGACGGCCCGCCTCGTTCTGCTGCGTCGCGAGGAGCAGGCGCACCGCTGCCGGCGTGAGGTACGCCTCGCCGGCGGCAACGGACCGTATCGCGTCGATGAGCTCCTTGTCCGCCGAGCGCTTCAGCACGTAGCCCGCGGCACCAAGGCGCACCGCTTCCATGACGTAGCGGTCCTCGGCGTACATCGTGAGCACGACGATCTTCGTCGGCAGCTCCATCTCGCGAACGCGGCGCGCGACCTCGAGGCCGCCGCCCCCGGGCATCGAGATGTCGAGCACGAGCACGTCGGGCTTGTGCGTTCGGACCGCCTCGATCGCCGAGGCGGCGTCGTTCGCGGTGGCGACGACCTGCATGTCGCCCTTCGCATCAATGAGGCGGCGCAGACCATCGAGCAGGATCTGATGGTCGTCGGCGAGAACGATGCGGATCATGTCGTGACCTCCTCGCGCGCGGGCACGCGTACCACGACGCGCGTCCCGGCGCCTTTCCGAGACAACAGTTCGATCGTCCCGCCCACGAGCGCCACGCGCTCCGCCATGCCGAAGAGTCCGACGGACGCCGCCGGACGCGCCCGCGCCTCGTCCACGTCGAATCCCACGCCGTCGTCCGCGACGGTGAGCGTGAGGACCCCGTCCTCGTCCGAGAGGCGCACTTCGGCGCGCGTCGCCCGGGCGTGCCGCACCACGTTCGTGAGCGCCTCCTGCGCGACGCGGAACACCGCGACCGCCGTCGTGGGCGGGATGCCGTCATCGCTGTCGAGCGCCAGGTCGATCTGCAGCCCAGCATCCTCACGCACACGGTCGACGAGCCACTCGAGGCCCGAGCGAAGCCCGAGGTCCTCGAGGATGCTCGGGCCGAGCTGCACCGCGAGCCGGCGCACGCCGTCGAGCGTATCGACGACGAGCTCGCGCAGCTCCGCGAGCTCACGCCTCACCTCGGGGTCGCGCGTCATGTTCTCGACGAGCTGGAGTCGTACGAGGATGAGCGTGAGCGCCTGACCGGTGTCGTCATGCAGCTCGCGCGACACGCGTACGCGTTCTGCCTCTTGCGCAGAAAGGATCCGGCTCGCGAGGGCGCGCGCGCCGCTGCGGTAGGCCTCGAGCTCCGCGACGTGTCCGGCCACCCTGAGAACGTAGGCGCGGCCCGGCCCGCCCGAATCCGCCGAGCGGCCCCAACTGGCGGTACGTTCGACCCCCGAGCACCGTCCGGCGCCCCGTTCCGGCGGTTTTGGGGCGTCGCCGGACAGACCTGAGAGATGCGAAAGCCGATGCTCCCAACATGCGCTTCCTCTTCGCCACGGATGGCTCGCGCGGCGCGAGCATCGCTGAGGACTTTCTTCTGTCGCTGCCGATCTCGACCGGCGACGAGGTGACGGTCGTCACGGCGCCGATGTCGAGCGAGCGCGACGCGTACGCGCTCCTCGCACGGTGTCGCTGGCGCTTCGCCGCACGCGATGTGCCGACGGCGACCACGATGCGCGGTGGGAACGCCGCGGACGTCGCGGACGCGATCGCCATCGAGCGCGCGGCCGAGCTCATCGTCGTCGGTTCGCGCGGGTTGGGCGAGATCACCGGCGCGCTCATGGGAAGCGTCGCGCGAGCGCTCGCGCGCGGCGCGGCGACGCCGGTGCTCGTCGTGCGTGCGCGTCGCGACGCCCCACGTCACGTGCTGCTCGCGATCGATGGATCGGCCGAAGGACGCGCGGCCGTCGATCTGCTCGCGCGGCTTCCGTTGCCCGGCGAGGCGAAGGTCACGCAGCTCCACGTCGTGACCGCGAACTCCGACGAACGCGACGACGCGCTCGTGCTCGAGCACGCGCGCATCGCGCTCGGGCATCGCGTGTCCGATCGCGACATCGTCGATCGCGGGCATATCGGCGAGCACGTGCTCCGGCGCGCGCTCGCGCGCAACACGGATCTCATCGTTCTCGGCACGAGAGGGCAGACGATGGGGACGGGCCTCCTGCGAACGAGCATCGCCGATCACGTGCTGAGCCACGCGCCATGCGCCGTGCTCGTCGCGAAGACGCCCCTGGGGACGCGCACCGTGGAGATGCCCGCGGGCGTCGTCGCTGCGCCCGCATTTTGATGGAGGCCGTGTGGCCGCGGGAGGAGACACCATGACACCAGTCCAGTACCGCATGGTCGTCGGCGTCGACGGCTCGGCCGGCGCCGCGAACGCGATCGCGTTCGTGAAGCATCTGCCGATCCGCACGAGCGATGAGGTGATCGTCACCTCCCGACCCGCGTACATCCTCGAGGCACGAGGTGGGGAGGCCAGCGTCGCGTCGCGTCTCGCGGCGACGGCGCGCGATCGCGCGCGGCAGCTCGTCGACGGGACCGCCGCGATGCTGCGCGAGAGCGGCATCACGGCGCGCGGCGTCGTCGGCGAGGGAGTCGACGCGGTCGACGCGATCATGCAGGTCGCCGCGCGCGAGAAGGCGTCGGTCGTCGTCGTCGGATCGCGTGGCCGCGGACCGTGGGCCAGCCTTCTCCTTGGGAGCACGGCTCGTTCGCTCGCGATCCTGAGCCCGATCCCAGTGCTCGTGGTCCGTTCGTCCAACGTCCCGATCCGTGTGCTTGCGGCGACCGATGGATCACCGGCGGCGCACCGCGCGCTCGACGCGTTCGCGAAGATGCCGCAGAGCGAGGGCGCGAACGTCGAGCTCCTCTCGGTCCTGCCGATGCACGACTGGGGCGACGACGTCGACGAAGAGTCGCTCGCGATCCGGGAATCGGTCGAGCACGACGAAGAGGACGCCGTCGCGGCGCGTCTCGAGAGCGAGCGGTCCTTGGTGGCCGCGGGCGTCGCGTCGCGCACGCAGATGGAGCGCGGTCAGGTGGGGGAGCAGATCCTCGCGCGCGCGGACGCGATCGGCGCCGACCTCATCGTGATCGGGACCCGAGGGATGTCCGGCCCGCGCGCGCGGTTCTGGGGGAGTACGGCGGAGCGGGTCCTGACGCAGGCGCGGTGCAACGTCCTCATCGCTCCGGCGCCCGCGATCGAATGAGACGCGCGCGCCAGGTCGTGATGCCGCTACCGGCCCCGATCGGCGCGCCGCTGGCAGTCGATGCAGCGGGCTGCCTCGGGCACGGCCTCGAGGCGCTCCGGTGCGATCGGCTTTCCGCAGTCGACGCACGTTCCGTACGTGCCGTCGCGCATGCGCGCGAGCGCGTCGTCGACGAGCGAGAGCTGACGGCGGAGGCTGATCTCCTCGACGACGAGCTCTTCGCGCGCGTACAGATCCGAGGCGACGTCGGCGGGATGCTGCGACGGCGTCGTGTCCTCGCCCTTCTCGTCGACGTCTCGCGAGAGCGTCGCGATGTCGGAGGCGAGCTCGCCGCGGAGCTCCGTGCGCATCCGTTCGAGCCGTTCTTTCAGCTCATTCATCACCGCGAGCGTGCCGTAGCGGGGTGCGGAGGCGAAGTGCCGCAGGGCACGGCGCCCGAGGGCGTTCGGCCCTCGTCCTGTCGGGCACCCGACGCTAGCTTGGGACCTCCACGAAGGGGGTGTTCCGATGACGGATGAACGGGTTATCGAGTCCGACAGCGACATCGAGATCGATCCGGTATGCGGCATGCGCGTCGAGCTGCTCGACGCGATGGAACGCTCGCTCTCGCTCGAGTTCGAAGGTAGGCAGTACGTGTTCTGCGGTCCGTCGTGCCGCGAGCGCTTCGAGCGTGCGCCGAAGCGCTACGCGACCGCCGGTCGCGCGGAACCGTGAAAGGGAGGACGACATGGCCTCGCAGATCAAGGACACCATCATCGAGACGTTCAAGCTGGATCGCGAGAACGTGGACAAGGTCATCGCGAAGATCGAGGACCTCATCCACGAAGGCAACGTTCGCCGCGTCGTGGTGAAGGACGCGCGTGGCGTGACGGTGATGGAGGTCCCGCTCAGCGTCGGCCTCGTCGGCGTGGCGCTGCTTCCAGTGTGGGCCGCCATCGGCGCGATCGCCGCGCTTGCCGCCGACTTCACGCTCCAGGTGGAGCGAAAGGAGCCGGGGTCATGATCAGCGGAGCGACACGCCCCATCCGCGAAGAGCATCGGGCGCTGCTTCCGCACATCGAACGACTGCGCACGACGGCCGACGAGGTCGGTCACGTCCCGGGCGATGTCCTGCGGAAGAAGCTCGATGACGCGCACGAGTTCCTGACTCGCCATCTGATCCCGCACGCGAAGGCCGAGGACGAGGTCATGTATCCGGAGGTCGCACGGCTCATGGGAGCGCCGAGGGCGACCGCGACGATGAGCCGCGACCATCTGGAGGTCGGCCGTCTCACCGACGAGCTCGCCGCGCTCCGCGGCTTCGCTGAGGCCGAGCCCGACGCGCAGCGCGCGAACGAGCTCCGGCGTGTGCTCTACGGGCTGTACGCGCTCGTGCGCACGCACTTTGCGAAGGAAGAGGAGATCTACCTTCCGATCCTGGACGAGCGGCTGACGCTCGCGGAGGCAGAGGATCTCTTCAAGGAGATGGAACGCAGCGCGGCGCTATTGCGCTGACGGAGTCCTGCCGGCACGCGCCGAGACGCGACGCTCGCTCTCCTCGATGAAGAGCTTGCCTCTGCAGCGCGGACAGCGCGGAGCACCATGCGCGTCCCACTCGAGCGCCGGTGCGCCGGGCGTCGTCTCGAGGGCGCCCCTGATGTCGCGATAGCTCGGGCGCTCCAACACCGGAACGCGGATGTCGCCGCAGCTGTGGCCGCAGTAGAAGCACGACAGCTCCACACGGACGTACGTGCGCGGGATCGTGATCTCTTCCATGCCACGCATGCTCCGTGGGCGGGCGTGCGATCGAAAGGGTCGAACGGGTCCGCCCGGGCCGCCGAAACGCCTGCCGAACGGATACCGAACGGCCGCCGGGATGACCGGCGGCCGTCAGGTTGCGGCAGATATGACCCGAGTTACGCGGTGGCGCGCTGCGCCGGCATCGTTCGGATGCCGAGGTCCGCGACGATCGCGAGGATGATCCCGCCGACGATGGCGGGCACGATGAACATGCCGTCGAACGACGGACCCCAGTTCGTGATGCCCTGGAATACGGTCGTCGCCGACTTGCCTTCGGCGGTGACGAAGGTCTCGCTCGCGAAGTAGGCACCGAAGGTGCCCGCGACGGCGATCGCGAGCCATTCGAACGTGTGCGACGACTTGAAGAGATATTGCACGGCGACACCCGCGACGAGCGCGACGACTGCGATGGCGATGAATGCGTACAGGCCCATCTATGAACTCCTCTCTGTCACCACGTCGTGGTGAGCGAATTGACGACGTTTCGAACACCTTCCGTCATCCACGCCGACTTCTCGGCCTGGACACGGTCGCTGTAGAACTCGACGTTGCCGCGGAGCGTGACGACGCCATCGGTCACGCTCACCCTGATGCGTTCGACCGCGAGCGGGACACGACGCCGCAGCGATCGCTCGATCTCGTCTTTGAGCTCGGCGTCGGTACGGGTGGGTGGGATGACGCGGATCGCGTTCTTCACCGAGACGACGCCCGCGATGCGCCCAGCGCCTTCCTCCGCCGCGTTGCGCTGATACCAGTACCCGACCGTCCCCTTCAGCGTCACGATCCCGTCACGCACGACGATCTCGACGGCGTCCTCGTTCACATCGGGGTCGACACGCAGCGCCGTCGCGACCGACGCGGCGATCTCCGCGTCGCTCGGTACTCCGAGCCCCGGGACGCGCACCACGAGCTCGTTGGCGACGCCCTTCACGCCGGCGATCGTGCTCGCGACGTCCGCCGCGGCGAGGAGCTTCGCGTAGCTCGTCACGGTGCCGCTGAGGGTGACGACGCCGCTATCGACCTCGACGCCGATCTCAGCGGGCTTGAAGCGCCAGTGGCGTTCCAGCTCGTCGAGCGTGTCGCGTCGTATCTGTGCGTCGGTCTTCCGGATGTCGGCTTCCATACGACGACCCTCCTCGTACAGCCGGACGCTACGGAGCGTGGCGGGTGACGACAGTCGGGTAGGGGCGTCGTCTGTGGTGGCGAGCCGCCTGACGACGTACGGCATGGCGCGTAGGTGCCTTCGGATGGTGCCGCCATGCCTTTGGCCTCACGTTTTCCGCGCGGTCTTGCTCGACTCTCAGGTCACACCCACCTGGAGGTGACGCATGCGCATCCTCCTCGCCACCGACTTCTCCCACTACGCAGACATCGCTCGCGCCCTCGTGAAGTCGCTCGCGCTCCCCAGCGGCTCCGAGGTGCGCCTCGTCCACGCCATCGAACCGGTCACGACCGTCGCGATGTTCGCGCCCGCCGCGATCACGACGCTCACCGAAGCCGCCGAGAGCGAAGCGAAGAGCGAGGTGAAGAAGATCGCGAAGGAGCTCGACCGACCCGAGCTGAACGCCGACGCCGTCGTGGGATTCGGACGCGCCGCGGACGTCGTCATCGACGAGGCCGAGTCCTTCAAGCCCGACCTCATCGTCGTGGGCAGCCGCGGACGCGGCGGCATCGCGACCGGCGTGCTCGGCTCGGTCTCCGCAGAGATCATCGATCGGGCGTCATGCCCGGTGCTCGTCGCCCGGCGTGAGACGCTGTCGAAGGTCGTGCTCGCAGAGGACGGCTCGGCGTTCGCCGCGGCCGGCGGTCGAGCGCTCACCGGTCTCCCGCCCTTCAGGGGTGCCGAGATCCGCGTCGTGAGCGTCGTCGACGTCCCGTTCCCCGTCGTCTTCGCCGATCCCGGCGCCACCGGCACTGCGGTGGAGGCGTTCCGCGCCTACGAGGAAGCGATGCCGAAGCTACGCCGGCAGCACGCGACCTACGCGAACGAGCGCGCGAAGAGCCTCGTCGCGAACGGACTCTCGGCCACGGCCGAGCAGCGCGAAGGCGACGCCGCATCCGAGATCATCGCGGCGGCCCGCGAACAGAACGCCGATTGCATCGTCGTCGGCAGCCGCGGGCAGACCGGTCTCCGGCGGCTCATGCTCGGAAGCGTCGCGCGCAGCGTGCTGTTCCACGCGCCGTGCTCGGTGCTCGTCGTTCACGAACGGACCGCGCCGGGCGCGAAGCAGCCGGAGGCCACGACGGAGCGCATTCCGGCCCACGCCTAGCATGGCGGCGTGATCGTCCCGAGCGTGCCGCTGCCGGAGATCGTGCTGCGCACGGTCATCGTGTACGTCGCGGTCTTCGCGCTGCTGCGCATCGCGGGAAAGCGCGAGCTCGGCCAGATGAGCGTCGCGGATCTGGTCGTCATCCTCGTCATCGCGAACGCCGTCCAGAACTCGATGAACGGCGGAGACAACTCCCTCACCGCCGGGCTCGTGGCGGCGGCGACGCTCGTCGTGATGAACCTGCTCCTCGAGCGCGTCGGGCGTCACATCCCGTTCTTCTCGCGGTTCGTCGTCGATCAGCCGACGCTGCTCATGGATGGCGGTGAGCTCATCGAGGCGCACATGGACCGCGAGAACGTGAGCAAGGAGGAGATCGAGATGGCCGCGCGCGAGCACGGCCTCGCCGATCTCTCCGAGGTCCGGATGGCCATTCTCGAGCCCGATGGCTCGATCAGCGTCATCCCGCGCGAGAGCGGCAAGATCCACCGCTCGCACAAGCGCCTGCGTCAGTTCCGACAGCGCCCGTAACGCTCATCGATCTGATGGCGCTCCGCGAGGCGGCACGCGCGACGGCCGCGCTCGAGACGCGCACTGAGGGCCCCCGCGCCGCGGGGTGCGCGGCGTAGAGAGGGTTTCGGTGCCGCGTCGAAGAGCGCTGGGTCCGCGGCCGTGCCGCACGCGCCCGGCTCGCTGCAGCCTGTCGGGTAGGACCTGACGCTCGGCACCCGTTCTTGGGTCTTTTGGCCGTGGGAGCGCGAGCGTGTCAGAGGCATGTTCTTTCTCGTGACGACGGCAAGGTTTCCCGGCATTCCGGTCGTTGCGGACGGCTCCGAGGCCGTCGCGCACGTCGAGACGCGGGTCGCCGAGGCCGCCTGCGCGTACCCCATCACGCCCTCCACCACGATGGCCGCGCTCTACCAGGCGGCCGTCGCCGACGGGAAAGCGGATCTCTGGGGTACCGGCATCCGGTTCCTCGAGCCCGAGTCGGAGCATTCCTCGGCATCCGCGGCCGAGGGCTTCGCGCTCGCGGGTGGACGCGTCACGAACTTCACCGCGGGCCAGGGCCTCATCCTCATGAAAGAGGTCCTGTACGTCATCGCGGGCAAGCGCCTTCCTGCGGTGTTCCACGTCGGCGCGCGCGCGCTCACGAGCCAGGCGCTGAACATCCACGCCGGCCACGACGACGTCATGGGCGTCGCCGACACGGGCTGGGGGATCCTGTTCGCCCGGAACGTCCAGGAGGCGGCCGACCTCGCAGCGATCGCCCGGCGCACCGCCGAGCGCGCCGAGACCCCGTTCATCGTCGCGCAGGACGGCTTCCTCACGACGCACACCTTCGAGAACGTGTTGCTGCCGGAGGACGAGCTCCTCCGCGAGT